>JAJZAN010000006.1 GCA_021799435.1 Bacillota bacterium
CCTTGATGCGGTCAATCCCTGCTTGACAGGCCCTCAGGGCCTCTTCACGATGCGCTGAAGAGATGGCCACCAGTACCGCCGATTCGCCCAATGCCAGCTCGCCTACGCGGTGCACCATGACGACATGGGCCACACCGAACTCCGCTTTCAACTCGGCAGCAATGGCGGCCATTTCGGCTTCGGCCAACTCTTGGTACGCTTCATAGAACAGTCCCCGGCTGGGCCTTCCCTCAAACTGATTGCGGACCGTCCCTAAAAACAGCGCCTGCCCCCCGGATGCGGGATCCTGAATGGCATCCAGCGCTTCTTGCACCTCAATAGCCCCATTCTGCACCCGTATAATATCCATCTTATCCTCCACTCACCGGTGGGATGACGGCCACTTCGTCCCCGTCTTCCAAGACGGTGGACGGATCAGCCCAAGCGGCATTCACACTGAACCGAAACTGCTGCACGGCGTCCCCCAGCGCCGGGGCCAGCTTCTCATCAAAGAGGGACTCGATGGTCGTACCATCCTCGACGGAATAGCGGCGCTGGCGGCCATTCATACGATCAGCCGCGTAAGAGAAGAATAAAACCGTAATGTCTCTCATATCGACACCTCCGTCATCGCAAAGGGGATCTTATGCGTCCATCATCACAGTTGCCGTTTTTAGCCCTTGCCAGCTTACTCCTCATCTCGGCCGCTCACTTCGTCCGGCCGCCGGCGGCCCATGGAGACCCCATGGCCATGGCCGGGACTGCGGCACACTTTTCGCCCGTGCCCGCCATCGTCGGCATCGACGAGCCGGTTATCCTCACCTTAGACCACCCGGACAGTGTCCGCGACGTGGAACGCCATATTGCCGTCCGGCCGTCCGTTCCGGTGCGCGTGAAGCGCCTCGGACAGGATCGATATCAAGTGTTGCCGGTCAGCTTCTGGCCCGGCGCGGAGCATATTGCCATCGGCTGGTCCGGCTTTCGAGACTACACTGAACTGACGACCGACGACAGCCGTGAAGTGGTGGTAGACCTCACCACCCAAAGCCTGAGCGGGCTCGAAGGCGGCCGTATCGTCCACACCAGCCGCGTGTCCACCGGCGTTTTCCCCAAGTGGACGACCCCCTCCGGCACCTTTTGGATTTTTCGGCGGGTGAAGGACGACCACATGGTGGGCGGAAATCCTGGCGAGCCTGACCACTGGGACGTAAACCACGTGCCCTACGCACAATATATTCACGGCGGCATCGCTCTGCATGGAGCCTGGTGGAACCACCGGTTCGGCCGTCCAGTGAGTCACGGCTGCATTCAATTGCCCACTGCTGAGGGGCCAGACGGTCCCACCGGCCAGCCGGCTGAGGCGGAGTGGCTGTGGCACTTTACCCATCTCGGCACGCCGGTCCTCGTCATCGGCCATACCCCCGCGCTTAAGGAGTCGACGAAAGCTCCGCTGGCGTACCCGAATCCAGATTCTCGCGAGCCGAGGCCCGCCAAGTCCGCCACATCATCCAACCGGTAAAAACCAGGATCGGCGGGGTAAACCACTGCATCAAGGTCACGAAGCCGATCCCCCAGTGAGGGTTGAGATAATGCACAAAATAGATCGGATTGTCGCGCGTCGTCTCGCCGATAACCCCGCGGAGCAACGCGTAATAGAACATGGCGGACCAGAACTGGTACCCCGGAGGCGGAGTCCGGTGCCTCTCAATCCAGAAATACCGGATAATCAGGATGACGCCCCACGACGAGCCGATTAACTGTTCCGGCCATCTCCCGAAGCCCAGTTGGGTCATGTGACCCAGCACCTCGTGATTGAAGATGTTGCCGATGCGGACCATAAAGATGCCCATGCCAATCCCTGGAACCATCCAGTCCACCAAACGATTGTAGATAAGCGGCGTCTTGCGCAACTGCACCCACAGCGCCAAAATGCCCATGCCGACGGCGCCATCGTAGGCCAAGCCGCCATCCCAGATCTTCAACGCTTGTACCGGATCGGTCCAAATCCATTGAGGATCATTGGCCAGCACAAACAGCAGTCTCGCGCCCACAACGCCCCACAGAATGGTCCACAAAGTGATCGTGGACAATCGGTCGGCGTCCAATCCCAACTGGCGTCCGCGCTCCATCAGATACCATCCGCCGCCCAGAATCGCCAAAACCATGAATATGCCGTACCAATGCACACCAACGGGGCCAATTTTGAAGGCATAAGGGTCAAGCCACGGAATATACATATCTCACCTCTTTATAGTGTCCGGAAGACCTCGTCGGCTGCTCGGAGCGTCTTCTCAATATCGCCGTCACTATGAGCCCATGACGGAAACGCCGTTTCAAAGGGAGACGGCGGCATGAAAACGCCCCGCTCCAACATGCCATGAAAGTACCGTCGATAGCGCACGACGTCAGACGCGGACACCTCATCGAAATTCTTCGGTGGAGTCTCACGGAAAAATAAGCCAAACATCGCCCCCGCCTGATTCACGGAGATCGCCAGCCCGTGGCGCCGTCCACGCTCCACCAGCCCTTCGGACAAGGTGCGGGTGCGCTCGATGAGGGTCGGATAGAATTCGGGTTGGGACACCACTCCCAATTGGGCCAGTCCCGCGGCCATGGCCAGGGCGTTGCCGGAAAATGTGCCGGCCTGATAGACGGGCCCCAAAGGCGCTACCAATCCCATGTAGGCGCGCTTGCCTCCGTACACGCCGACGGGCATGCCCGCCCCCACCACCTTGGCCAAGGTCACGAGATCCGGGGTCAGTCCGCGGGCTTCGGCAACCGTTCCAAAATTGACCCGAAATCCGGCCATCACCTCATCGCTGACCCAGAGGGCGCCATGGGTCTCCGTCAACTGGCGAATCGTCTCCAAGAATCCCGGCACCGGCAGCACTGTGCTCATATTGCCGGCCACCGGTTCCGCGATGACCGCCGCAATCTCCGAACCATGGATGCGAAACGCCTCTTTTAACGCCTCGATATCGTTATAGGGGACGGTGAGGGTCAACGCAGCAACCTCTTCCGGAACCCCCGCCGAATCCGGCACACCCAGCGTCGCTGCTCCCGATCCGGCCTTAATCAGCAGAGAGTCATGATGCCCGTGATATGAGCCAGCAAACTTCAACACCCGCCGCCGGCCCGTCACGCCGCGGGCCACGCGGAGAGCGCTCATGGTCGCCTCGGTACCGCTGTTGACCATGCGGAGCATCTCCATTACGGGAGCCGCGGCCCGAATACGCTCCGCCATCTCCACTTCAACTGCCGTGGGCACTCCATAGGACAGGCCGCTCTGGGCTTGTTGTTGGACCGCCTTCACCACCGTCGGATGGGCGTGGCCGAGAATCAGCGGGCCATAGCCCATGACATAATCCAAGAACTCGCGCCCATCGACCGTTTCCAGTACCGGTCCACGCCCAGCCTTGACGAAGAACGGCTCACCGCCTACCCCGCGAAACGACCGCACAGGAGAGTTGACCCCGCCGGGCAGAACTGCGCCGGCACGGGCCCACAGCGAATCCGAATTTGTTGCGTCAGCCATGTATACCCCCCTAGACGTTGAACCGGAAGTTGACAATATCTCCGTCCTGCATCACATATTCCTTGCCTTCCAACCGCACTTGGCCCTGTTCTTTGGCCTTGACCATGCTGCCGGCCGCTTTTAGCGCCTCAAAGGCTGCCACTTCAGCCCGAATAAAGCCCCGCTCAATGTCGGAGTGGATTTTGCCGGCCGCTTCCTTGGCAGCGGTCCCGCGCTCAATGGTCCACGCCCTAACCTCATCCTCCCCCGCCGTCAGGAATGAAATGAGTCCCAAGTGGTCGTAGGCCGCTTTGGCCAGTCGCGCCGTGCCGGTCTCCTTAACGCCCAAATCGCGCATGAATTCGGCCCGATCATCCGCATCCAGATCCTGGATTTCCTGTTCAATGGCTCCTGCCATGAGCACCAAGGGAATATTCTTCTCGGAAGCCATGGCTTGAATGGCCGCCCGTTCCGGATATTCTCCACTCTTAAAACTGTCGTCGTCCAAATTGAGGAGCCAAATCATCGGTTTCAGGGTCAGAAATTGATAGCCGCTCAAAAGGCGCCGGTCATCCTCTGACAGTTCCAGTTGGTCCAGCCGCCGCCCCTCTTCGAGGGCTTGATAGAGAACGTCTAGAAGCTCCATTTCGTGCCGGTTTTCCGCGGTCATTTTCTTCCCGCTGTTGAGACGTTCGCGGCGCTTTTCCACCAGGTCCAAATCCGAGAGCCCGATTTCCAGTTCCATATCTTCCAGATCTTTGAGAGGGGCGGCGGCCTCACCCAATTCCGACTCAAATCCGCGCACCACATGAATCAAGGCATCTACGAGCCGCACATCATTTAAGAACCGGTTGGGCCCCTGGGATTCCCCCCGAGCCAAACCCGGCACGTCCACCACTTGCAGTTGAGCCGGCGTCAACTTTTTCGGTTGATACAGTCCCGCCAGCCAGTCCAGCCGCTCATCCGGCACTGGAGCCAGCCCCTTGCGGGACTCCGCCTTGCCGCCATAGGCGCTGGTTTCAGCATGCGAGTGCGTTAGTAAGTTGAAAATCGTTGTTTTCCCCGATCGAGGCAGCCCGATCAATCCTATGTCCACGCCGGTCCCCCATTTCCTTTCCCGATTATAGCGAAACCGGGAACGCCGCCACAAGCTTACTCGCTTGACATATGGGGCTCAGGTGGTATGATGTGAACACAAATTGATACAATGTATCAATAAGGAGGTTTGAACATGTTCGGCATCGTTGGCAAGGCCCGTTGGCTCTATGCGGCAGCAGCGCTGGTGGTTGCCCCCGTCTGCGCCGGGTGTGGCGTGGCCAGTCCCGCTCATCCGCCAGGCATTGTGAATGCCGTGGGTGCCGAAAACGAATATGCCAACGTGATTCATCAGATTGGCGGGCAGTATGTCCATGTCACCGCCATCATGAATAACCCCAACACCGACCCGCACAGCTTCGAAGCGAGTCCCCAGGACGCTCGTGACGTGGGACTGGCGCAAATTGTGGTGCAAAACGGGCTGGGCTATGACAGCTTCATGACGCGGCTGGAGCAGGCAACCCCCAGTACCCAGCGGACCGTCATTCAGGCTGGCCGCGTGCTCCATCTCGGCAAAGAGGTCAAAAACCCCCACCTGTTTTACATGCCGGGAGCCATGGCCAAGGTGGCAGGGCGCATCGCCCAGACCTTGGAAAAAATTCAGCCGCAGCATCGAGCCTATTTCGCCCGTCACCTGGCGGCGTTCCAAGCCTCCCTCGTGCCCTGGCAAAGGACCCTGACCAAAATTCATCGCCAGTTTCCGGGGGCTCCAGTCGCGGTCACAGAACCGGTCGCCGACTACATGTTGCAGGCCGCAGGCTTGGATGTGAAAACCCCGTGGAGTTTTCAAGCGGCCGTTATGAACAGCACCGATCCGTCGCCGGAAGCCGCAGCGCAAGTACGAGCGCTGCTGAAGCATCGCCGGGTGAAGGTGTTTGTGTATAACCAGCAGGCGGTCGATTCCACCACCCAGGCGTTGTTAGCGCTGGCCAAGCAAGCCGGCGTGCCCGTGGTTGGGGTGTATGAAACCATGCCCGCCGGCCACACCTACCAGACTTGGATGCAAGCAGAAGCAACCGCAGTGTATGAAGCGCTGAAGACAGGGCGCTCCTCGTTGACGATGTGAGCACGGGAGGAGGACGACATGCTAGAGAACACTCAGCAGGCTGCCGACGCGGTGGTGCGCTCCGTGGAAGAACGATTGGCTCAAGAAGGATTCCGCGTAACGGGCGCGAGGCGTGCCATCATCGGTGTGATGGCCCAGTTTGAGCACCCCTTTACCACCGGCGAGCTCGAGTCTGCGGTAAGCCAAGCCGGGCTCGGCGTGGGTCGTGCGTCCATCTACCGTACCCTGGCGCTTTTGGAGTCGCAAGGATTGGTGGAAAAGCTCCATCAAGCGGGCGCCGAACACTATACACTGTGTCTTCGGAGCGAGCACCACCACCATGTGACCTGCATCCGCTGCGGCAAGACGGAGGACTTTCTGCTGCAGGACCGGGTTGACATCGTCGCCGCCGTGGAACGACTAACGCGTGATCTCGGTTACCTGCCGGAAAGCCATGTGCTGGAGGTGTACGGAACCTGTCCTGCCTGCCAAACCGATCCACCGTCGCCTGGCAGCCGCGGCGCCCACCCGCCGCACCGGCCCGGCCGGCCTGACCAGCCCGCAATCCATCATTCATTGGAGGGGACCTCATGAAGACAGAATCGACGATACAGCCCACGTCCCAGGCTGCCCTCGAAATTACGGACTTGGGTGTTGCGTACGAATCAACATGGGTGTTGGATCACATCAACTTAACTATTCAACAGGGCGAATTTATCGGCATTATCGGACCTAACGGAGCCGGCAAGAGCACCCTGTTGAAGACCGTAGCGGGTCTCATCCGCCCCACTCACGGCGAAATCCACTTCCCGACCGCACAGGGTCGAAGGCACCCGGTCGGCTACGTACCTCAACGGTTCGATCTGGATCCGGACCTGCCGCTCCGCGCCTGCGACTTGGTTGGTCTAGGCCTGGATGGCCACCGCTGGGGTTTCGCCTGGCCCAACTCGCAGCGCCGCCGGAAAATTGAGGAGGCTTTGGCCCAGGTGGACCTGGCCGGATTTGCCGACCACCCCGCCGGGAAGCTCTCGGGCGGCCAATTGCAGCGCGTACTGATTGCCCAAGCCCTCGTCTCGGATCCGGAGTTGCTGCTGCTGGACGAGCCGCTCTCCAGTCTTGACTTGGCCAGCGCGCAAACCGTGGTCGATGTCGTGCACCGCGTGTCCCAGGAGCTCTCCATGACGGTGCTTCTGGTGACGCACGACATGAACCCTCTCTTGTCCGTCATGGACCGCATTATCTACGTGGTAAACGGTCAAGCGGTGATCGGCACGGTGGACCAGGTGGTGCAAAAAGACGTGTTGGACAAATTGTACGGTTATGATGTCGAGGTCTTGCGGCTTCGCGGGCGAATTTTAGTCGTCGGCGATGAGACAGCGTCCGGCGATGCGGCCGGCTTCGATCACAGATAGCGAGGGGGCTCTGACTATGGCGTGGTACCAATACATCTGGGCTCCCGGCATCTGGGGAAACCCCGCGGTTCACACCGCTTGGACGGCGGGCACGTTAGTCGCCTTGGCCAGTGGAGCGGTCGGCGTGTTCGTGGTGATGCGGGGGCAATCCTTTACGGGTCACGCCCTCGGCGACGTGGGAACAACGGGCGCGGCGGGGGCATTTTTGGCAGGCATCGGAGCCTTGTGGGGCTTCTTGGCTGCCGGGGCGGTGACCGGCGGCGCGGTCGAGTGGTTGGGCCGGCGGGTTCGGGAACGAGACATTGCCACAGGCGTCGTGATGGCCTTCATGTTGGGCTTGGCTGCCTTATTTCTCTATTTGGTCAGCATCTACACTAATGCCAGCAACGCACCGATGACCATTTTGTTCGGCTCATTATTTACGGTTTCCCCATCGCTTCAGCCCGCCTTGGTGGCCCTCAGCGTGGCGGCTCTGGCCATTCTCGCACTCATATACCGGCCGCTCTTGTTCTCGACGGCCACCCCGGAGGTTGCTCGGTCTCGGGGAATCCGGGTTCGGTTAGTCGGCTTGGCGTTCATGCTGGCGCTGGTCATAGCAGCAGAAGAAGCCGCCCTAGCAGTCGGAGCCATCCTGTCGACAGCGCTGTTAATTGGACCCGCCGCCACGGCCGCTCGCGCCGCCCGGCGCCCCGCCACAGCCGTGCTCTTAGGCGCAGGCCTCGCGGTCGGCAACATTTGGCTCGGCATTCTGCTCGCCTATGACAGCTATTGGTGGCCGCCTGTTCACACGGGATGGCCGGTCAGCTTTTTCGTCACGCTGCTCTCGTTGCTGATGTACGGGGTGGGCGGACTGCTCCAAAGAGGCCGCCGTATGCGAGCTCTCCCAGTTCCACAGGAAGGAGGCCAGTAATATGTTGTTTCCGCCGGGGCTCTTTACGCTCGAGTTCATGCAAAACGCCTGGGTTGCTGGTACCGCCGTGGCGATTGTCGGCGGGGTGGTGGGGTTTTTCGTGGTATTGAGAGGCGCCACCTTTGTGGCCCATGCCGTCCCGCGAGCCTCGTTCGCCGGGGCTGCCGGTGCGGCCCTGGTGGGACAGAGCAGTGCGCTGGGTCTGGGCACCTTTGCCGTTCTCAGCGCTCTTGGCATCGCGTCGATAAGCCGGGAGCGCCGCCACGGAGTCGCTACCGCGTTGATATTGGCGGCGGCCCTCGGTTTGGGCGACCTCTTTTTGACCATCGGCCACGTGTACGCGCCCGCCGTGTTCGCGCTCCTGTTCGGTCAGATCGTGGGAATTTCCACCCCGGACGTCCATGCCGTACTAATTGTCTCGGCCATCACCGTGGTGCTGTTCGCAGCGACGTTCCGTCCCTTGCTGCTTCAGACCGTCAGCCCCCATGTGGCCGAAGCGCGCGGCTTCTGGACGCGGGGACTGGAAGTGTGGTTTTTGCTCTTGGTCTCTGGCGCGGCGGCCGCTATGGTTCCGGTCGTGGGGGCCTTGTTGGCATTCAGCCTCATGGTAGGCCCGGCTGCCACCGGCAGCATCATCGGCAAAAGCCCGCTCAAAGCTCTCGGGTGGAGCATCGTCTTTGGGGTCCTGAGCCTGTGGCTCTCGGTCTGGCTGGCCTACCTGACCTTTTGGCCCATCGGATTTTTCGTCAGCGGCTTCTGCTTGTTGTTTTACGCGGCCGCTCGCCTGATCACACGACCCTAACGGCAAGAAAAAAACGGAAGCCGAGAACCGGTCTTCCGTTTTTTTCGGGTGGTCACGGCTGGGATTCGTCCTCGCCGTCCGCATGCAAATCCCGCTCAAGCTTTTGAATTTTGGCTTCCGGAAACCCAGCCCCGTGAATGTCGATGCCGAGTTCCCGCGCCACTTCTTCTTGGAATCGCTCGCGCGTGAGCTGCCGGATTGTCTGCTGCTTGTCGTTTTCGGCCATAGCATGCATCCTCCCTTCCGGAAAGTAGCATGCCCGCTCACGTCCCTATTTCACACTGGACTTTGCTGGAGACCTCCGCCGCCGTGGCTGAGAGTCTCTTTCAAGGTACCGTTGATGTAAATCTCCGCATCAATGCGGGCGCTGGCCTCCAAAGTGGCCGAAACACTGCAATATTTTTCCTGACTTAAGCTGACCGCCCGCGTAATCTTTTCCAAGTCCGCTTCATCCGCCTCGAATTGATAGCGCACGGTAATGTACTGATATGCCTTGGGGTGCTCCTCGCGGCGCTTGCCCAAGATCTCCATATCGAAGCTCGTAAACTCGACGCGCATTTTATTCAAAATGGAGACCACATCCATCCCCGTACAACCGCCCAACGCGACCAGCACAGTCTCCATGGGGCGGATGCCCTGGTTCTCGCCGCCAGACTCCGGCGCCGAATCCATCATGACATGATGACCGGATCCACTGACACCTTCAAACAACATTTTACCTCGATAATGTATACGGGCATTCGGCATCACGACACCTCCTCGTTGCTACGATACGATTTCCTCCGCCGATTGATAGGCGCTCATCTGAGGCAGACCGGGAATCGGTTCCCACTCAGGATGTGCCATCGCGGCCTCTCTTAAATCAGCTTCGGTGCGAAAACATCTCTGCCATCGGTCACAATAAAGGCATCCTGCACTGACTTCCCGCTCCGGCAGTTTGCGCGCGGATTGAAACGCTTTCACTTGACTCACCCGCTCCTCAATCCAACGAGCCCATTCGGGGTCGGGCCGGGTATGGAATATGAGGCGGCGCCCTGACGATCGTTCTTCCACCACCAAAGCGCCCCGGTCCATCCGGCCCACCGCCAAATAGAGCTGGAGCTGCGCCCAATGGGAAAGCAACGGACCATCCTGCTGGATACTTTGAAAGCGTTCGGACGACACGGTCTTATACTCTACTACCCAAGGACCGTCGGGAGCCTCGATGACCGCATCCATCCGGCCCGAGACACCCCAACTGTCGTCCTTCAAGGCAACCTCCACCTGAGCCATGGCATACGCTGAGAGCAGCTGCTGCTGAAACTCTTTATGCAATGCGGTGCCGGCCTGCATGGCCTGGCGGCTCTCAGGATCGATAAGGCGCCCGAATCCCAGCACCTCCATGACCGCGTAGCGCAGACAATGGCCCGCCAATGACGGCGGAAACCGCCGAGGCGCGCGCGGTTTCTTCTTGGGAGAATCCGCTACCGGCATTGCCCGCCGGGCTGAAGCGCAATCACCTCGACTGATTCGCCCGCCAAGAGGTCCTTTAAGGCTTCCGGCGTCCCAGTCAAGGCGTCGAAGGTGCCATAGTGCATGGGGATGACGGCCTTAGGCTTCAGCAATTTGACGGCATAGGCCGCTTCCTTGGGGCTCATCGTAAAGTGGCCGCCAATGGGCAGGAGCGCAATGTCGGGAGCATACAGGTCGCGAATGATGGCCATGTCGGAAAATACGTTGGTGTCGCCGGCGTGGTAGATGGTCACGCCGTTCTCCAATGTCACGACAAACCCGCTGGCTTCGCCCCCGTAAATGGTCTCACCATTCGGTCCCGCAATGCCCGATGAGTGGTCCGCGTGAACCATGGTGATTTTAATGTCGCCCAGCGTCACGGTTCCACCCTTGTTCATGCCGATGGTGTTCTCCACCCCTTGGCTGGCCAAGAAGCTCCCAATCTCGAAATTGCTGATAACCGGGGCCCCAGTCCGCTGCGCCAAATCGACTGCGCTGCCCATGTGGTCAAAGTGACCATGGGAAATCAAGATCGCATCAGCCTGGTTGAGTTCCTGATACTCTTCGGGACACTTGGGGTTGCCATTTAGCCAAGGGTCCATCACGATATGTTTTCCGCCCGGCGTTTCGATCAAAAACGTCGCGTGTCCCAGCCACGTAATGGTGGCTCCTTCCAACTGCATTGCGATCACCTCGTTTTAAGAATGGGGCTTAGGCTCTCCTTCGGCCCAACCCAACAACGTCTCCACAATCTCCGACCAACGATGGACGGTGACGTCCGCCCCTGCCTCCCGAAGCACGGCATCCGTAAACGTGTTGTAGATCAGTCCCAGGGTCCGAACGCCCGCCTCCTTGCCGGAGGTCATATCATACGGGCTGTCGCCCACATAGGCTGCCTGCTCCGGCCGCCCGCCCATCAGACTTAAGGCGTGCTGAACCGGTTCCGGATGAGGCTTGTGGCGCGGCGTACTGTCCATATGCACCACCACTTGGAATAAATCCAAGAGTCCGAACTGCCTCAGGCCATGCTCGGTTAAATCCAAGCGCTTGGAGGTCACAATACCCAGCGGGAACCCTTTGTCATAGAGGGCTCTTAGCCCCTTGTCAGCTCCCGGCACCACCGCAACAAATCGATCGTGCTCGGTCTCATTGTGTTGGCGGTATATCTGCACCAAGCGATGGATGTCGGCATCCTCAAGGCTGGGCCGCATGACCCGAAATTGGGTCTCCAAGGGACGCCCAAAGTGAACCATGAGTTCGTCCTCGGTTACGGTCTCCCCCAACCCTTCTCGAAAGGCATGGACGAAACTGTTCAAAATCAACTCCGTGGTGTCTAAGATGGTGCCATCCAAGTCAAACAAAAACTGCCACAAACGGGATGTCCTCCTTTGTCTGCCTCTTCATCATACCATCTCCAAGACGTTCCGGAACCGTTCCGCTGAGCGCCGCGACTGCGTGAAAGACCATGGATAATTCTTTGGTCAGAACAACGGCCCAAGGCGCTGCACTCGGTGTCAACCCGGTACGAAGCCTCCGCGTTGATGCATTGGAGCTGGGGCAGACGATGAGGCGAGACTTTAGCCTATGATACAGCTGTGCACCTGCCCAAGGAATAGCGCGCTTAGAGTCCCCGACCGTGCCGGAAGTGCCGGCGCAACCCATGGAGGAGGTTAACGCATGAACGGACGCAATGACGAGGTTCAATGGGATATTGGTCCAACAACTGTCCATGGCACGCTGGTGAGGCCCGAGGGGCCGGGCCCCTTCCCGGCCGTCATCATGGTTGCTGGAAGCGGCCCCACCGACCGCGACTGGAACTCCCCGCTTCTACCCGGGCCCAACGGCAGCGCGCGACTCATCGCGGAAGCTTTGGCTCAGGCCGGCTTCGCCTCACTGCGCTACGACAAGCGCGCCTCGGGGCCCCACGCCCGCGAGAATCTGCAACACATGCTGGGATCTTTCAGCATGCAGGCCCATCAGGACGAGGTTCAAGGCGGCGTCGCGCTGCTTTCCAACCACCCGAATATCGACAGGGACCACATTTTTGGTCTCGGCAACAGCGAAGGCACCTTGCACCTCTTGCACTATCAGCTCGACAATCCCCCTATTCCGTTGGCCGGTCTCATTCTGACCGGTCTTCCAGGACGCTCTGTGGGGGCTGTCGCACGATCGCAGTTGGCGGCTCAAGCCGCCATGGTTCCGAACGGCGATGCCTTGTTGACCCTGTACGATGAAGCGATCGCCCGCTATGTGGCGGGGCAGCCAGCCAACCCGGATCCGGCACTGCCGGCCGACGTAAAAACCTTTATTCAAGCGCTGGAGGTGCCTATGAACCTGCCATTTGCCCGTGAACTGTGGGTCGCCGACGGGGCGAGCCTGCTCTCCCACGTGAATGTGCCCTCGCTGGTGATTATCGGCAAGAAAGATATCCAGGTCGACTGGGAGGAGGATGGCGAGCCTCTCGCGGAAGCGTCGCAAGGTCTCCATGACGTCACCCTGGCATTTCCGGAAAACGCCAACCACATTTTGAAGTATGAACCGCAGGAACGACAGGAACTGTCGGCACCATCAGTCATGCCCCGCTACAACGCCGAGGATACCCATCTCGATCCAGAGACCATGGAAACCCTGATTCACTGGCTGTCGGCCCACACCTCCTAACGATTTAGACAATAGCGCGGGACGACGGTCACGCTTTAGCTTTCAGTCATGGGTCGACCCATTGAGATCGATGCTGGCACAGCCTCTTTGTTCGTGTCGAATAGGTTGTGCCGGCTTCGATTCTTATCGTCTCCACAGCATGACAGTCACCCCAACAAGACAAATCGCCGCTCCCACCACCTCCGAAAGACCCGGACGGCGGTGATCAATCCCCCATCCCCAGAGGACCGCTAGGACGATAAAAACCCCGCCGTAGGCGGCGTACACTTTGCCGAAGGCGGCGAATTCCTGCCGGGTGGCGATGACCCCATACAGGAACAGTACGAATCCGCCCAGGATCCCCATCCACACTGGCTTTCCTTGACGCAGCCACTGCCACACCAAATATCCCCCGCCGATTTCGGCAAGGCCTGCCAATATGAAGAGCGCGTACGCGCGAAGCATTTGCCCCTCCTTGGTCACGTCATGGTCGCGCGGTGCACCGCCGACTTAGAATGCCGTCAACGCGTCCAATGTGACACCCTCCAATGTCGGAAGGCGCACCACCCCATCCGGAAATGTCAGAGCCTCCGTGGAGGGGTTGGGCACCACCACGCATTTCAGGCCCGCCCCCAACGCTGCACTGGAGCCGTGGGGAGAGTCTTCGATGGCGACAGCTTGTTCCGGTCCAATGGACAAGCGAGACAGGGCTACACGATAGACGGCAGGATCCGGCTTGCCCATGGCCACATCGTCGGCGGTGGCGAGGGCCCGAAAATACGACTCTACATGGTGCAGTTGAAGAAAGGCCTGAATCCAGTCCCGATGGGAACTCGAGGCGATGGCTTGGGGGATTTGCGCCGAACGAGCGGCCTCCATAAGCGACATGACCCCTGGCCTGAGCGGCGCTTCCATGATGTATTGAGTAACCAGGGCGCCAGCGCGGCGATTGGTTTTGAGCCGCGGAACACCGGGTACTCGCTCCACCAAGATGTCGATGAGTTCGACGTCGCTCCAGGTTCCCACCATGCGCCCCCAATCCTCGGCGGTAAGCTCGTCTCCGTATTCGGCAAAAATCTCCGACCAGGCCCGGAATTGCGGCGTCTCCGTGTCAACAATGGTCCCGTCAAAATCCCAAATTAATCCCGACAGCACGAGAGCGGTCCCCCTCTGTAATTTTGGCCCGTAAGCGCGCCGCTCCGGTTAGGGCTTGTACCCCCAACCGGTATACAATAAAGATATACCAGACTGGGAGGCTTTCATGAAAGCACGGCGGCGTCGCCCCAATGGAAGGTTTTGGACCCTATTGGCACTCGTTGCAATAATCATTGCCGCGGCGGGTTTCCTTCATCGCGGCCCGCGGTCGGCGGCGCCCTCTCAAGCTCGCCATGCGGCCCAGAACTCAGCCCCCCAATCCGCCGCAAGTTTCGCTCTGTCGCATTGGTCGACAGTTCCTTTGACGTTGAACCAGCCCATGATGGGATTCGCGGCCGTTCATACCCCCGGGGCCATTTGGATCTTGGGAGGCCTGATTAACGACCAAAGCATCACCTACATACAAAAGATGGGGATTAGCGCCAACGGCAGGCTGCACTCTGTCCGCAATGTTCCACCCGGCCTGCCCATCGCCAATCACGACGGCGCCGCGGTGCTATTGGGGCGGCAGGTCATCCTGCTGGGCGGCGGGTCCTATCTCTCCAGCAACGCCGTCTTTCGCCTCCCCCTCCCGCGCATGAATCCAGCCACGACCTGGAACGCGCTTCCGCTTCCGCTCTCCGACCTTCAAGCTGTCACCGACCAGAACCGCATTCTGGTGGTGGGGGGACACGATTCAGGCGCGCCCTCCTCCACCATCTGGGTCTATAATCCCGGACATCCGACCAAAGTTTGGGCCCACCTGCCGATCGGCGTCCGCTATGCGGCGGTAGCCCGCGACAGCCACATGCTCTACAGCATCGGCGGTCTCAGTGCGGCCGGGGTGACACGCCAAGCTGTCGCCTACAATCTCGCGACCGGAAAAATGACCAAACTGCCTCCCTACCCCATGGCTGTCCAATATGCCGAGGCCGCCGTCATCGGCGGCCATCTCGTGGTAGCTGGAGGCAAAACCGCCTCTAATTGGACCAATGCGGTGTACTGGTACAACTCCCTCAAGCACCGCTGGGTGTCGGCTCCGGCCATGCCCGCGCCGGCCGGATATGGCGCTCTAGTGGCCATTTCCCCTACCCAAGCGGTGTGGCTGGGCGGCGAGGGACCCTCCGGGACTTTGGATGTCGTGTGGCGGGTATCAGCTAATACACGGTGAGGTACTGGTCAATCTCCCAGGGATGCACCTCATGGCGGAAAATATCCCATTCCAACCGCTTGGCTTCCAGAAACCGTTGCGCGATGTGATCGCCCAACGCATCCCAGATCACGGGATCATTTTCGAGATATTGCAGGGCCTCCTGCAGGCTCTCAGGCAAGCTGTCAATGCCCAATTCACGCCGCTCCGCCTCGTGCATGCGATAGATGTTGCGGGTAATGGGGGCTGGCAGGTCATATCGGCGTTTGAGGCCGTCTAATCCCGCTTTAATGGTAACGGCCAGCGCCAGATAGGGATTGCAGGACGGGTCCGGCGAGCGGAGTTCGATGCGGGTGTCGGGACCATGCGACTTCGGCACCCGAATCATGGGGCTTCGGTTGCCCATCGACCAGGCAATATAGACCGGCGCCTCATATCCTGGCACCAAGCGTTTATAGCTGTTGACGAGCGGATTGGTCACGGCCGTAAAGGCGCGCGCGTGAACCATCAGTCCCGAGATGTAGCGCATGGCCACGCGGCTCAGACCATTGGGCTGCTTTGAATCAAAGAACGCGTTGCCGTTTTCGTCAAAGAGCGACTGATGCAGATGCAGGCCGGATCCGTTTACCCCCGCAATAGGTTTGGGCATAAAAGTGGCATGGAATCCATGGCGGCGGGCTACCGTTCGCGCCACCACCCGGAACGTGACGATGGCGTCCGCGGTGGCAAGGGCATTCGCATAACGAAAATCGATTTCGTGCTGGCCAGGAGACACCTCGTGATGAGTGGCCTCAATCTCAAAGCCCATTTCCTCCAAGGAAAGCACGATGTCGCGGCGCGCATCCTCGCCCACATCGCTGGGCGACAAATCAAAGTACCCGCCTTCATCGGTGGTTTTTATGGTCGGCGTGCCCTCCGAAGACAATTGGAACAAGAAGAATTCCGGCTCCGGCCCCACCATGATGTCGTAACCCATCTCCTTCGCCTCGCGCAGCACCCGTTTCAGAGCGCTGCGGGGGCATCCCGCAAAGGGTGACCCATCGGGATTTTTGATGTCACATAAGATCCGCGCTGTGAGCCCGGTGCTTTCCGTCCAGGGCAGAATCACGAACGTGTCCGGATCGGGATCCAAATACATGTCGGACTCCTCGATGCGGACAAATCCCTCAATGGAGGACCCGTCGAACATCATGCGCCCCTCGAGAGCCTCGGGGAGCAACTTAGCCGGAATCGAAACATTCTTGACGACACCCAAAATGTCTGTAAATTGCAGACGCACAAATTTCACGTTAAGCTGGCGAGCCTTCTCCAGGACTTGCTCCTTGGTCACAGCGACCTCCCTAATCTTTGCCTTGCCGCCATTCTAGCAAAATCCCCGTCCTAGACACGAATCCGGCGGGGAAAATGTATGAGTGGCGAGGCGGCGGCTTATCCTAGGAAAAATTCGTGTTCTGCCGGGAGGCGCTTGATGGAAGCTTTGATGCTGGTAGCGCGGACAGCAATACTCTGGCTTACAGCCCTGGTGGTGTTCCGCATTATGGGGAAACGCACGTTGGGAAAGATGGGGCCTTTTGACTTTGCGGTGGTTATCATGATTGGAGAAGCGGTCGCCATTGGCATGGAGGACACCCGCGAGCCGATTATCCACGCCATTGCGATTACAGCCGCGCTAGGATTCCTGCAGTGGCTTCTGACCTGGCTAAACTATCGGTTCCGCTGGCTGGAAAAGATTACCCAAGGACAGGCGGCCACTGTAGTGGTCAACGGGGTCATCAAGACCAAGGCGCTGCGAAAAGAGCGCATGTCCAAGGCAGACCTCCTCATGGAGCTCCGACAAAGCCAGGCGAAGCTGAAGGATATCAAGGAAGCACGCTTGGAAGCATCTGGCAAGGTCAGCGTCGTCAACAAGCCTTCCGGCTCCTCATCATCTTCGTCATCTTCGTCCTCTTCATCAAAAAAAGGCGGTCAAAAGCCGCCGAAGAGTCCGGGCGAGCAGGGAGGCTCCGGCTCCTAGCTTACCCCGACAGTTTTAGCGATGGCATAGAGCCAGTCAATGTGGTTAATCGGCACGGTCATTTGGACCTCCACCCATTGATGATGGTCCCACGTGATATACATCGCCTGCTCCGCACTGGTGCCGGTCTTCTGGATGGAGGTGCCAAAAGTCTGAGGCCCAAGGTTGACACTGGCGCTGGCCGGCTTCTGACTGACGACATCCAGGCTCACGCCAAACGGCGTCCCGTGTTGACCCCAACGCCAGGCCTTCGCTGACGCGAGCAGGGACGTGCTGAGACTCGCAGGCACCCGGAGGCTAATCTGGACCTTTTGGTAGGATTCCACCTCCGGAACCCACTTGGCCGATGAGGGCAAGTTGGGTGGATACGTGGTCGTGGTGGTGACCACCGGATGAATCGGCGGTGCGTTGGGATTCTGAGAACGACCCGTGCGGGATTGGGCTTCGAGATGATGAATAATCACACTTTGCCGATGCACGATAAACCCAGTTCCTGCCAACAAGCCCACCGCGAGGACAGCCAACACCCATTGGGCAACGGGACGCCGCACCCGCGCGGCGGTGTCTTTGAGGTCGGTCGGGGTCCCGTCCTTGGGAAGAAGTCGGCGCCCGCAATGAAAACAAAACTTGTCATCGGGCAAGATGGTTTCGCCGCACTTTGGACAACTCAGTGCCGCTTTGGCTTGTTTGTTTTCGGGCATGCCTGTCTTCCCTCCGTTTCGTGTAGACATCGCATCTTTTCCCCTATTGTAACGATCTGCCAGAGAGATGGAACACTTTAGCCGTCATTATGAGCCACAAATCCCGGCACACCGGTTGTCACTGATGGCGTATTGCGATACCCTGGGATAGTCCAAAAATTCCCAGAGGAGGTAGGTATTGCATGGATGCCGCATTGAAGAAACAAGCCCTGCGACTCTTCACATATGGCCTATACGTCGCCACTGCCGGCAGTGGCGAAGAGGTGGCTGCCGGCACCATCAACTGGGTGTCCCAGGCCTCATTTCAACCGCCCTTAGTGATGGCGGCCATCAAATCAGATAGTCATCTGCATGCCTTGGTCGAATCCGGCGGAACCTTCGCCCTGAACGTTTTAGGGGCCGATCAGCAAGCCATCGCCTCCGACTTTTTCCGCCCCAGCCAACGGGAAGGCAACACGCTCAACGGCCATGCCTTCGAGCCCGGTCCCGCCACGGGAGCACCACTCTTGACGGAACTGCCCGCGTGGGTGGAATGCCGCGTGGTTGGGAGCGTGAAACACGGTGACCACAGTGTCTACGTTGCGGAAGTGGTGGAAGCCGGGGTCCGACCCGGCGACGCCAAAGCGCTGGACATGTGGAACACCGGTTGGTTTTACGCCGGCTAGCTCGGGTGCTCAAAAGCGCGTCCCACTTACGCGGACGCGCTTCGAGCTTCCAATCGGATGCGCTCTACCTCGCCATCATCGATGGCGCGCTCAAAACGACGGAACCCCGCCATAGAGAATCCATGCACTTCGGCCAACTGCCGGATTTCCCGCACTCGGTCCACATCGATGGTGGGGCCGAGAGTAAAGCACTCTAATCGTCCCTCCAGCGCCAATATCATGGTTTCGGCCATGCACGCCTCGACCATCTTAGGCGGGAAGCCAAAATCAAATCCCATGTCAGCGGTCTCACCCGGCACCTGAATGACGCCGCCGTCCAGCACCAGCACATCGCGCCGCTTTTCCATCACAGCGCGCGACAGATTGCGGGGCCGAGCCACATCCGTCACCACGGCCCCTGGCTTGAGATCTTCCGGCTCCACAATCACGCCGGTTGCAGAGGAGACAGCTACCACAATATCGGCAGGCCGCACAGCCTCAGGAATGTTGGTGGTCCACTCCACATCAGTGTCCGGAAAATTCTCCCGGATTTCCGCCTGCAGCGCTTCCAAATGCTCAGGGGTCCGAGCCACCAAAGTCAAATGGCGAACCTGTTCAGCCAAGAGCAAGGTAGCCGCCCGCCCGATAGATCCCGTCGCACCGATAACTGTGGCTCCGGCCGAACGGAAGTCAATTTGCATTCGTTCCGCCGCTTTGAGAGCTCCCTCGACGGCCGTTGCCGTGGTGTAGGAGTTTCCCGTGGTCACGGGAATGGACAGCCGCTTGGACAGGGTAATGCCCCGATCGCCAGCAATCTTGGTGAAGGCACCCAGCCCCAAAATGTCAGCCCCTAGTTCTTCGGCCAAGTGCCCCGCCCGCTCAAGCTTCTTCAACACCCATTCATAGGGAGCGTTCAGCAAAATTTCGGGCGTCAGCGGCAACCCCAACAGCCAACCTTCCAGTTCTTCGCCGGTCTTTGACCGCACGCCGGTAACATGGCCTGTCTTCATGGGGCCAACCTGCTTGAAGCTCCACTCCACCAGCTTTGGGGGCAAGTATTGTGTCACCGGGAACTTGCGGGCGAAATCATCAAAGCGCAGCGGATGAATGATAAAGGCAAATTTACGCATCAGGCACCTCCGTGCACAAAACTGTGCACATTTTACCATAGGTGCAAGGCGTCATCCATTGAAACCCGCCGACAAACGAGTCGAAACGGCTCTAACGCGTCTCTAGGCGGGCCGCAAGCGCATCAGGGCGGCGCCTTCGGTAGCCATAACCGACGTGCCGTCCTGATTCTGAACCTCGAAGCGGAATCGGATAATCCCGCGCGGTTTGGAGTTCGACCGACGGGTTTCGGTAATCGTTACCGTGGTGTACAAGGTATCGCCGGGGCGGACCGGGGCCAACCATTGAACGGTATCGAGACCCGGTCCCCCCATCGATTCGTCCCCCATGACATTGGCTTGCACCCATCGCGACCACACCACGGCCAACGTGTGATACCCCGAGGCAATGAGGCCGCCGAAAGGTCCTTCAGCGGCGAACTCCTCATCAACGTGGATTTTTTGCGGATCATACTGCTCAGCAAACTGAATGATATCTTCACGACTGACCTGGATCGGTTTCAGTGGATACTCCGTACCGATCTGGAATTCCTCGAAGTACATCGCACGCCTCCCTGACAGCTCTTCCGCAAGCCTCTCAGGGCAGAGTACTCCCTCCTGTGCTCCAGGCGCAAGAGTATGCTGTGGCCTACTGGGCCGTCTCCAGTTCCCGGACCAAGGCACCCAGCGAATGTTTGGCATCCCCAAACAACATACGAGTTTTGGCGTCAACGTAGAGCGGATTGTCGACACCAGCAAATCCTCGGCCCATAGAACGTTTCAAGACAATCACATTTCGCGCCTCATCGACATTCAGGATGGGCATCCCGTACAGGGGACTCCCCACCGCCGTGCGCGCGGCGGGGTTCGTGACGTCGTTGGCCCCCACCACCAAGACCACGTCGGTGTCGCGAAAGCGCGGGTTAATGCGGTCCATCTCCCACAACTGGTCGTAGGACACGTCCGCTTCCGCCAACAGCACGTTCATATGCCCGGGCATGCGGCCCGCCACGGGGTGGATGCCAAACAGCACTTCTACGCCGAAGCCTTGCAGCAAGTCAATCACTTGCTTGACCTCGAGCTGAGCCCGGGCTACAGCCAACCCATATCCGGGCACGACCACCACTTTTTTGGCGTAGCGGAGCAGCATCGCTGTGTCATCTGGGGTGATGGGCTGTACCGTCCCGTCGGCGGACAGGGCCTCCCCTTGGGCAACCTGCCCGCCCCAGATGACGTTTATCAACGAGCGGTGCATAGCCCGACTCATTTGTTGGGTCAAGATGGTGCCAGAAGCCCCGACCAGGGTTCCGGCAATAATCAGCAGCTGGTTTTGCAACACAAACCCTGTGGCTGCCGCGGAAAGACCCGTGAGTGCATTCAGCAGCGATATGACCACGGGCATGTCGGCTCCGCCAATAGGCAGGGTCAAGAGCGCGCCGCCAGCCGCGGCCGCGGCCATCACACCCAAAGCCGCCCCGACACCCCCATGGCCGGATGCACCCATCAACCCGGCACCGGCCACCGCCGCCGCCACCACCGCCAAACCCAACACGCGCAATGCCAGAGAGAGACGCATATCGACTCGAAGCCACTCTTGGAGCTTCAAAAACGCGATGATGCTCCCGCCAAAGCTCACGGCGCCCAACAGCATGGTGAGCAAGGCCAGCCAGGCGGCAGACCCTGATGCTCCGGACCATCCCCCTGCCGCCACCAAGGCAGCAGAGCCTCCGCCCAAGCCATTAAAGACGGCCACCATCTGCGGCATGGCGGTCATGCGCACACGCCGCGCTGAGACCACCCCAATGGTCCCACCCACTAGGGCAACTAACGCCACCCAGGCAACATGGTCGTAGCGGGGCGCGAACGCCACCGTGGTCCCCAATGCCAACAGCATCCCGATCGCCAATAACCGGTTTCCCGAGCGGGCCGAGGCTGGCGATCCCAAAAACCGCACGCCCAGGACGAACAGCGTGGCTGAAGCCATATAGAGCAGTTGCGCCAGTGCGCTCACGAGGACCGCCCCGCTTCCCGGTCCGACCGAAACATCCCTAAAATGCGGTCGGTGACGACAAATCCCCCGACCAGATTGATGCTCGCAAACAACACCGCCGTCAAGGCGATGGCCAGACTGGCGGTGCCGTGCACAGAGAATGCCAGCACCAGAGCCCCCACCAGGATGATGCCGTGGATCGCGTTAGTGGCAGACATCAGCGGCGTATGCAGGATAGAGGGCACCTTGGCGATAACCTGAAAGCCAGCTAAGACGGCGAGGACGAAAATGTAAAGTTCAGCGATGAGCGACACCCAAGACACCTCCTTGTTGACGTTTTAGCAACCCGCCGTGGACCAACTGCCCGTGATGAACCACAATCATGCGATTCACAATTTCGTCGTCCGGCACGGATGCCGCGTGGTCTGCATCCCAGGTGAGACCGGCCTGATGGAGGTACAAGAGGAAATTGGCCAAGTTGCGTCCATAGAGCTGGCTCGCATCGCGAGGCAGCTCAGAGGCCAAATTCTGCGCTCCCACGATCTGGACGCCGGCGTGGAACACCGCCCGCCCAGCTTCTGTCACCTCGGTGTTGCCGCCACTCTCAGCGGCCAGATCGATAATCACCGAGCCCGGCTTCATACCGGAAATCATGTCCCGAGTAATCAAGATGGGTGCACGCTGACCGGGGATTTGAGCCGTGGTAATAATGGCATCCGCTCGTGCCACCGGTTCGCGAAGACGCTCGTTTTCCTTTTGGTGGGCTTCCTGGCCCAGCTCTGTAGCGTAGCCGTCTTGTGTCGCGGTTGCCTCCACATCCAGAGTCAGAAATGCCGCTCCTAGACTCTCGACTTGCTCCCGCACCTCGGGCCGTGTGTCAAACGCCTCAACCTTCGCTCCCAGGCGATGGGCGGTGGCGATCGCTTGCAGCCCCGCAACACCAGCCCCCAGCACCAATACCCGCGAGGGTGGAATTGTCCCCGCCGCAGTCATCAACAGCGGAAAAAATTTTCTGAGCCGTTCAGCCGCCACAACGGCGGCGCGATACCCGATCACCGTGCTCAGAGAGGAAAGAACGTCCATGCTCTGCGCACGGCTGACACGGGGCAACGCATCCATGCTGAGAGCGGTCACGCCTTGTTCGGCCCAGTATTCGAAGACCTCAATGGGAGCGGTGAACGGCTTCAACAGGCCCACTACGACCGTTCCCTGGGGCACGTCGCCCCACTCCTCTGCATCACGGGGAGCATTGACTACGGCCAGCAAATCGCTCGCCGCGAGAACGGCGCTGCGGTCCGGCTGAATTTCCGCCCCTGCTTCCTGGTATTGCTCGTCGTCAAACCCAGCCCCATTGCCGGCACCTGACTCCACCGCGACCGCATGGCCTTGGGAAACTAGACGCCCGACGCTGTCCGGGGTCAACGCGACCAGCGTCTCCCCATGACTTTCCCGCAGCAGTCCTATCTTCAGCGCAATCGCCCCCTAAGGAATTTCCATGATATTTTGGGTAGCCGCGGACCGATTGGCAATCAATCCGCCGTGAACGGCCGGTTTTTAAGCGCAGATGGCGTCTGTTCGCCACATCGTCCCTGTCAACAAAATGCCAAGCCCTGCGAAACATTATTTTTCAATCCCAACATGACAACTCCATGACAGCGCTCGTCCCGGGCCCGCTTTGTCTAGACCGTCAACAACGGGGAATAATACGGGCAAACTGTAAAGGAGGTAAACCACATGTGGTTAACCATCGGGATTATCCTGCTGGTTATCTGGGGACTGGGATTCTTCCTCTGGCATCTTGGGACCTTTATCTGGCTGGCGCTCATCCTGGCTGCAGCCGCCTTCGTGTGGCATTGGGTCAGCCATCGGCCTAAGGTCAATGCGCGCCAAGGAGAGCATTAAATCGTGAAACAAAAGCCGGTGCCACTCAGGACATCGGCTTCTTTTTCGCGAAACACGATATTACGTACATCGGTAATCGAACAACCAACGGCAACTCAGCGCCGCTGTCGTTCCGGGAGCCAAGGCTCAGACTCGCCGAGCCCTGGCGGCGTTCCCTGGAGTTTTCTTATCCCCACACGTCGCGGGCAATCCGTACGACGTGGGAGAGCTTGGCCCATTGCTCCTCTTCTGTCAGCAGATTGCCCTCTTCCGTGGAAGCGAAGCCACATTGAGGACTTAAGGCCAACCGATCTCCATCGACATAGCGAGACGCCTCGTCGATGCGCCGCTTAATCTGGTCGGCATCCTCCAAAGCTCCCGACTTAGATGTCACGAGCCCGAGCACAATCTTCAAATCGGATCGCTGGGCAAAGCGCAACGGTTCGAACCCGCCGGCCCGCTCGCTGTCGTATTCCAAAAAGAAAGCATCGACATTGACAGTTCCAAACAGTGTTTCCGCCACGGGTTCGTAACCGCCGGAGGCAATCCAGGCCGAGCGGAAGTTGCCGCGACAGATATGCATGGTCACGGTGAGGTCTTCCGGCCGATCCTGGAGAGCCTGATTGATGGTGCGGGCGTAGAGGCGCTGCACCGTCTCCGGATCCCAGCCGCGCGACTCAAGTTCGGCACGCTGCTCGGTCGAGCACAAGTACGCCCATGATGTGTCATCCAGCTGCAAATATCGGCAGCCCAGATCGTAGAAGGCCCGAATAGCTTTTTGATAGGCGCGGCCTAAGTCGGAAAAGAAGACGTCGAGGTCGGGATACACGCCTTCGCCGACCTTTCCCCGGAAGTGGAGCATGCTGGGGCTGGGAATGGTCATCTTGGGCAGAGCCGGGCCAGCGTTCTCCTGGAGAAACAGAAAGTGCTGCAGCATGGGATGGCGGCCAAAGTCCACCCGCTTGACCACCCGGATACTGTGGGACTGCAACGTTTGCCCTTGAAAGTGAATGCCGTTGTCCTCAGTGTCGAAGGACTCCACGCCTTCCAGACCCTCAAGAAAGTCGAAGTGCCAATAGGCACGGCGAAATTCCCCGTCGGTAACGGACGAAAGACCCAGCTCCTGCTGGCGGCCAATAATCCGACGAATCTCCTGATTCTCTAATTCGGTCAACAGATCTGGGCTCAGCTGGCCATGCTGGTAGCGATGGCGCGCTTCTTTCAATATCTCAGGGCGCAACAGGCTGCCCACGTGATCGGCATGAAATGGAGCCAGTTTCTTGGATGACATGGCAATCATCCCTCATTTCCTCGATAGTCCGACTGGGACCGATCCTGCTGAGAAGGGTGGATGGATTCTATTGCTTGGGAAGGCATGAAACTCAAATCGATGCGCAGTGTCCCACAAACCATAGAAAAAGCCCCCTTGGTCGGGGCCCATCAAATGATGCTCAGATGTGGAAAATACCATCTGCCTCTCATCTCTCCCTCTTCTGGAGGGAAGGAATTAGCACCATGCCAACCTCAGGCAGGTTGCTGCAGCGTCATCGGGCCAGTCCCTCGGCTGCTCTTGATAAGGGCCAGTCTTGGGACGTATTATGCACGCGGTGGGCCATGTCGTCAAGTGAAAATTCCCCTGGGCCAACCGCAACGGAGATCGCCATCCTCGCGAGGTTTATGACCACGGAGCTTGCCGTCCGTTCCATTCTCCATCCGGCTGAAACATGGTACGTTAGCTATCAGCAGCTTCGTGATCCAAACCCGATCCCAAGGAGAGATCGCCATGCATGAATTTCCGAATGACCCGCCCCATTTCACGGCCGATCAATTTGTTGCCTATATCGCCCGCCAGGCGGAGACTGACCTCCACTCTTTCGGCATCCAGCCTGACGTCTTGTTGACCTATGTCAGCCACTTTGCGCTGTTGGACGACTGGAACCTGAAAGAGCCCCCAATGCGGCTCTTTCCGCCCCCCGTCCTGACCGGGCCGGACCTCACCGTCATGCGCGGTCCCTTGGGAGCGCCGCTTGCGGCAGCCACCCTGGAAGAGCTGAAAGCTCTGGGGGCCCAGCGAATTTGGGTATTGGGGTATGCTGGGAGCCTTGACCCGCGATTCCAATTGGGCGATGTGGCAGTGGTGGACCGGGCTTTCAGCGACGAGGGGACCTTCCGCCACTATCACCAGGATGGCTGGGGTGCGCCGTCCCCGGAAAGCCTGCACGCGTTTCCGGACGCCCTTCCCCGCACCGCCCTGTGGACGACCGACGGCATCTATCGCGAAACCGCCCAAAAGATCGCCTATTTCCGCGATCTGGGCTGCCAACTGGTTGATATGGAAACATCCTGCTATTTTCATGTCGGCAGGGCTCTGGGATTGCACGTCGGCGCCCTGATGGTAGTCAGCGACGAACTGTTCCACCCATGGAAACCTGGGTTTGGTTCCCCTCCCGTTGTGGCGGGCGTTAACCGGGCTTACCATCTCTTCCGAACCCTCTTAGTCCGCCAGTAATCCCGGAGGTAAGCGTTGGAGACTTATGACGTGATGATCGTCGGCGCCGGCATTGTCGGATTGACCATCGCCCGGGAACTATCGCAGCGTTGGCCGGATGCCCGTCTCCTGCTATTGGAGCAGGAGCACAGCCTCGCCGCTCACCAAAGCGGCCACAACAGCGGCGTAATCCATTCCGGTATTTACTATCGGCCCGGATCGTTGAAAGCACGGCTCACCCTCGAGAGCCGCGCCCGCCTGTTGCGATTTTTAGACGAAGAGAAGCTGCCCTATGAGATTTCCGGAAAACTGGTCGTGGCCGTGCGGCCCGAGGAGTTAGCCAAGCTGCGCGATCTCTACGAAAATGGCCGTGTCAATCACGTTCCGGGTATCCGCTTGATGGGGCAGGAAGCCATGCGGGAGGTTGAACCGCATGTGCGCGGACTGAAGGCCATCTACGTGCCCAGCACCGGCATCACCGACTATCGGCAAATCGCCTTGAGAGTGGCAGAACGTCTCGCCGAGCGGGGGGTGATAATCCAGACGGGAGAGGCGGTCAAGCGCCTCCAGATTCAACCTCATATGGTGGTGGCAGAAACCCAAACAGGACTTCAAGCTGCGGCCCGTTATCTCATCGCCGCGGCGGGCATCCAGGCTGATCGCCTCGCTCGGGCCGCCGGGTTGAAGCCAGCTTCTCGCATCATTCCGGTCCGTGGCGGGTATTGGACGCTTCTGCCGCACAGCCGACATCTAGTCCGTTCTCTTATTTACCCAGTGCCGGATCCTCGCCTGCCCTTTTTGGGCGTCCATTTCACCCGCCGCATCAGCGACCAGGCTGTGTGGGTCGGTCCCAATGCGGTGTTGGCCAGCCATCGCACCCAACACCGCCGCGGCGCGCTCAACCTTCGCGATCTGGCGGACACGGCCGGGTTCCCGGGATTTTGGCGGTTGGCCCGCCGTTTCTGGAGATTTGGAGCGGGAGAATGGTACCGGGACCATTGGATTTTCGCCTACCTACGCCAGGCCCAAGCTTACGTCCCGGAACTCACGCGTCAGGACTTAAGTCCGGGCCCCTTCGGCATCCGGGCCCAGTTAGTAGACGCGGATGGCGCCATGGTGGACGATTTCCGCATCATGTCGGCCGGTCGTGCCATATTTGTCTTGAATGCACCATCCCCCGCGGCCACCGCCTCTTTCGCCATTGCCCGCCATGTGGTGGACGAAGGCGCCCGAAATTTCGGATGGACGCTTCTGCCTCCTCAGCTGTGACGATCCTGCAAAAACCGCGCCGGGTCCAACTTCGCACCTTCCACGACTAGGGAGATCGCCATCTGTGAAAAACATGGCATCTCCCCCCGCGACCGGAACGGTCATCCCATCCTCTCCGGATGCCGCGCCTTATTCCAGTGCCCAAATAATGTGGCGTCCCATCACCAGACCAACATCGTCATTAGATTAGAGCCATTTGAGGAATCCTGCCTAGGCAATGAGCCCGGAAATGCCGTGAACGGCCAGCAGAACCGCCACAATCGCCAATCCCAGTGCCGCGGCTCGGAGCGTCCAGACCTGAAACCGGCTGCCCATCCATTCCACGCCACGGTCCGCCAACACCGACAGTCCGATCTTCAGCCCAATCATCCCCACGTAAAACATCAAAATGAAGAGGATGCCCCAGACCGCTCCATGGTGGAGCGCGCGCACAGCAACAGGAGCTCCCACAACCATCCAAAAGAGCCATGGGTGGGGATTCAAGAAATTGACCAGCACAGCCCTCGCATACGAAACCTCACCTGCTCGGCTCCTGGGAGGCGGTGCAGAACGGGTAGTCCCCCCATCCGCCACCGCGGCTAGAGCCGGTTCGACATAGGCCGCTCGCCGCGCTGCCCGTCCGGTATCCCAGGCAATATAGCCCACCAGCACCCCTCCGGCCAGACTAATGCCATTTAGCCACACCGCCGGCACCAGCCGAACCAGGCCCACGGCCACCACGACGATGACCAGGTCTGACGCCAGCGGCGCCAATGCCATCAAGGCACCTGCACGCCACCCCCGGAGCACCGCTTGGGAGATGACCAGTGTTTGCAAGGGCCCGGGCGAAACCGCCGACCCCAGCCCCAGGACCAAACCCAGTATTGCAAAGTGCATTGCCGTATTCCCCTTTCATTGAGCCTGAGGAATCCTTTCCCAGTCACTGTGGCAGTCTACGGGCTAACGAATCTTCTGAGGAGGCTTCTTGTGAAAAGGCTTATTCTAGCGCTCGTGTTCGCGATAATCGTCACCGCCTTCGCGCTGCAAAACAATCGGCCCTTTGCCATCACATTGCTGGTCTGGCGAGTTCCCCGCCTCTCGGCGGCTTTGGTGATTATCTCCAGCGTGCTCTTCGGCGTGATTCTGGGAGCCCTCTTGGCCTGGCGAGAACGCCTGCGTCTGGGTCGCCTCAGGGAGACCAAGCCCACCCCGCATGCTCCGGGAGAACCGCAGTGAAGGTGCTGGAACTCCTCACCCATTCTCGTGAAGAAATGCAGGACATCTCGGATTCCCTAAAATCCATGGTTCGAAACTCGGGCATTCAGAGCGGCATTCTGGTCGTGCAATCGCCCCATACCACTCTAGGACTCACGGTGAACGAAAATGCCGACCTCGACGTCCAAACTGACATGCTCGGCCATCTTCGCGACCTCATTCCCCAAAACCCGGCGTTCAAACATCGCGAGGGCAACTCCGACAGTCACATCAAAGTCACGTTGGTGGGTCCCTCCCTCACGCTTCTTGTGGAAGCAGGCGCCCTCGTGTTAGGGACCTGGCAAGGCGTTTATGCCATGGAGTTCGACGGCCCCCGTCACCGACAGGTTTGGGTGCAAGTCATCGGCACCGCAGATCGCTAATTCGACTGACCGAAGTTCTCGGGGACCCGCACGGCGATTACGTCGCCTCGGGCCGTCACCAGACCTCCTGCGGTAAGTTCGCTCACCACCCGCACTTTCCTGGCCCCTACCTCGGCAATGGTGCCTCGCGCCACCAGCGGAACCCCCAGCGGGGTGGGCTTCAAATAGTCGACTTTCAACGACCCGGTGACGCATCGCGGCGTGGCCGCGCCATCCCCCAACACGTGGCCATCTTGCCGGTGGAGGGCGAGCGCGCCCGACCCGGTTGAGTGGCAGTCTATCAGCGCCGCCAGCAGCCCGCCGTACACGAACCCAGGAATGGCCGTATACTCCGGTCCCGGCTCAAACACGGTCAGTGTCTCCTCACCATCCCACCGGGTGCGAAAGTGATGTCCAGCGCCGTTCAATCGACCGCATCCGTAGCACCAAGCAAATTCCTCGGCATAGAAATCCTGCACGGCAAGAAATGACTCACTCATCGAAGCGCCTCCTTCAGACAAGTACGGGGCCAGCCCCCACAAAAGCCGGCCCCACGGGTTAGTGTGTGGTCTCTGTAACCGCAATGCCGCCATATCGTGCCAGCCATTCATCAATGCGCTTTAGTCGGTCGATGGCCCGCTGGGGGCGGGTGATGGCGTGGTGCTCGCCTGGATAAATCACCAGCTCCGTCGGCACGCCGCGCTTCTTCAAGGCCACATAAAGCTCTTCGGCCTGATTCAGTGGACAACGCCAGTCGTGCTCCCCCGCTGTAATCAGGAGCGGAGTGCGGATGTTGGCGAGTCCGCTCATGGGAGAAATCCGATAATAGGTCTCGGGGTTCTGCCACGGAACACCGATGTCATCCTGCCACCACAGATGGCAGTCATCGGTGCCAAAGGCGCTCACATAGTCCCACATCCCGTGCTCGGTGACCGCTGCCCGGAAACGATCGGTATGGCCGACAGCCCAGTTCGTCATGATGCCGCCCTGGGAGAATCCTGTACAAAACAGCTGATCCTCACGGGTCCAGCCGTGTTCGACCAAGTAATCCACGCCGCACATCACATCGTCATGCTCCCGGGGACCCCAGTCGCCCTGAATGCTCTGGCAAAATGCCTCGCCATAGGAAATCGAACCGCGATAGTTCACCATCAGCACCAAGTAGCCTCGATTGGCCCAATACTGGGTGTCGAATTCGAATTGCGGCGTGTCATACCACATGGGGCCGCCATGGATGTTCACCAAGAGCGGTGCTTGGTCGCGTCCCGGCTCAAATCCGGGCGGTGTCAGGACCAGTGCTTCCACCGCCCCCCCGTCGTGATTGACGTATTGAATCCAGTGGTACGTCCCCACCGTACGGTCGTCCAGCCAGGCTCCGGTGTGGGTCAGGCGGCGGAACTGACCATTGTCGGAAAAGTAGAGTTCCCCGCCGTGCTGCGGCAGATTGTAAATGACCGCTATGCCCTGGGGATTGGCGTCCGCTTGCGACACCGTACCCATGCGTTCGTGGGGAATCAATATCTCGAACCCGCCTTCGGTCGAAAACTGGATCAATTTGGACTGAGCCTGGTCATGCGCCAACGCCAAAATGGCGCCGCCGCTATGCCATGCCACAAGCCGCGACACCACACCGGAGAACTCGCGGCTTACCAGCTGCATCGGGGTCCGGCCGGCCGCGACGGGATAGACTCGGGCATGCTCGACGGGGTCGCCTTCCACCTGGTCGGGCACGATTCCGCCCACTGAGGACCAGCCTTGACCGATGCACTCGTGAAGTGACGCAACAGGCGTGGCATCCCCGACCGCAATAGTATAAAGCCGCTCCAACACGTAGCTGTTTTCCGGCCGCTCCGAGGTAATCAACGCCACCTGCCGGCTGTCTGGGGAAAAGAGAGCCGACGAGACACCGACATCGCCCTGGGTCAGTCGGAACGTCTGGCTGCCGTCGGGCCGGATGAGCCACAAGTCTGTGCGGCCATTATTGTCCGCGTCCCCGGTACGGTTGGAAAAGAATAAAATCCAAGCGCCATCCGGCGACCAACGAGGATTCGTCTCGTCCGCCGGCCCGTCCGTCAGCCGCGTGACGGCCCGCTGGGACAAGTCCACGATAAACAGGTGCGTCCTGACATTGTCCAAGTACCCGTCTCCATCGTGCTTGTGCTGCATACGGGTGATCACTAAGGGTCCCGGCTTCTTGTCGTCGCGGATACCCTTTAGGTACCGCTCCTCCTCGTCCGACGGATCGCGGCTGGCAAACACCAGCCGGGTAGAATCCGGCGACCAGTCAAAGCTGTCCACGCCTTCCCCTCGATTGGTGACCTGGCGGGGCTCTCCGCCCATCAGGCGGTCAAACACCCAAATCTGCGACTTGGGCTCCGACTCCGACTTTTCCCAGTCTTCGTCGGTCATCAGCTCCATCTCTTTGGGTCGGGAGGACAGGAAAGCCAGATACCGTCCATCTGGTGACCATTTCGGTTGGCCATCCTGGGACCGACTGCGTGTCAGGCGTTGGGCGTCTCCACCCCCCGTGGACACCAGCCACAGGTTCCGGCTCACCGCATCGGCTCCCCGAATGGGTTCCGACACAATGTAGGCTGCGTAGTCTCCCGACGGAGAGAGCGCGACAGACTGAATCGTCCGGGTACGGTAGAAATCATCAAGAGCAATCTTTTCGGCCATGATTACGCTCCTTTGCGTGGAATGAGCATTCTCTTCCCTATTCGAGAGATAAATCCCTGCTGTCAGCGCATTTCCTGGTAGCGGTCCCGCCTCTCTACAGTGTATAGTGTTGACTAGTCAGGAGAGGAGGCGATTCTTGTCATGGCCGCAAGCCCTGTCCAATCCAAACACCAGCAAATTGTCCGCTGGATGAACGCCCAGATTGATTCGGGTGCCTGGGGACCGCACCACAAACTTAAGTCTGAGCCGGAACTGGCATCTGAGCTGAAGGTAGCCCGCGGCACAGTCCAAAAGGCTCTCAACGAGTTGGTGCGGGCCCGCCGCCTATATCGCGTCCGTGGCAAGGGCACCTTCGTGTCCAGCCATGTTGTCGAGCCCTCGTTGGCGCAGAGTCTGCTCTCCCTGTCAGAAGCGCTGGACTTGGAGGGACTGACCGTCAGCACGTCGGTGCTGGCTGTCAAGGTTCTCAGAACCGCTCCCGTTTGGGTGCGAGAAGCCCTGACGACAGACAGCCGCACGCCGATTCTGTATCTGCAGCGCATCAAGCACATGCCGGACGGTCCCGTCGCCGTACTCGACAATTACCTCAGTTTGAACGACTTTCCCGGACTGCAACGGGTTGATTTCAAGGAACGACGCCTATTTGACGTGATTGAACGCGACTACGGCTTCAGCATCGATTGGGGATCCCGGGTATTCGATATCGTCCAGGCCACTCCAGCCCTGAGCCGCCACTTGATAGTGGCAACGGGGACACCGCTTGTACGGCTGGAACAGGTAGCATATACCGTCGGCAATACCCCCATTGAATGTTCGCATGTCTGGATTCGTCCCGACCGAGTGAGACTTCGCTCCGTCATTAAACGGGAGCACACCTGAGCCGGTACACCCTGCAACTCCCATTGACCGAAGCTTCGAAGGAGTGATTCACATGAGTCAGGAACTAGCCCAGCATATCCAGCAGACGCTGGTACGCCCGGATGCCTCCTTGATCGAAATTGAACAGTTTTGCGAGGAGTGCCGAACCTATGGATTCCAAGGCGCCATGATTTCGCCCCTCTGGCTCAGCGTGGTCAAAGAGCGGCTCGAAGGGGCGCCAACCATCTTGTGCACGGCGCTCGGCTACCCCATGGGGGGCATGACATCGTTGTCCAAGGCCTTTGAGGTGCGCGACGTCGTCGCGCGCGGCGCCCAGCAAATCGACTTCATGCCGGCGGTCGGCTATCTGAAGTCTGGCTGGTACGGTGCCTATCGTCGGGACATCGCGGCCGTAGTCGAGGCAGCCGAAGGCGTCCCCATTAAAGTGATGCTGGAATTCGGCATGCTGACCGAGGATGAAAAGCGCGCCGCCGCCGAACTGGCCATCGAGGGGGGCGCCGCCTATCTCAAGAACTCCAGTGGGTGGGGTCAAGGCGGAACAGCAACGGTGGAGGATATCCAACTACTCACGTCGATCGCTCAAGGACGGGTGCAGGTAAAGGCGTCCGGCGGCATTCGCACCGCTGAACAGGCTCGGGCCATGCTGGACGCGGGAGCCGCACTCTTAGGCACGAGTGCGGGCGTGCAAATTGTCTCCGGAGAAGCCCAGACCGTCAAGGATCAGTATTAGCGGAGGGGAGCATGAAGAGAGGACGGGTTGCCGTTGTCGGCAGCTACAATCTCGGCATCACGTATCGCGTGAGCCATCTGCCGGTGTGGGGAGAAACCCTGGCGGGCCAATCGGCCCGGTTCGACCACGGGGGCAAGGGGTCTAATCAAGCGGTGGCCTGCGCGCGCCTGGGCGCATACACCTCGTTTGTGGGGTGTGTGGGTATGGACCCGGCGGGACATTCGGCGCGTCAGTTATTGGCCGCCGAAGGAATCGATATGGGAGCGCTCGAGACTCTGGAGGGATATGCGACCGGGGTCGGCAGCATCTTTTTGGATGACGCCGGTGAAAACGCCATCGTGATCGATTTGGGCGCCAACGCGCAACTGACCCCCCAAGCTCTGGCCGCTCGTTCCCATGCCCCTTGGCGTACCGCAGACGTCGTGCTGGCGCAATGGGAAGTGCCATGGGATACCGTCCAGTGCGCATTTCAGGAAGCGGCAGGGCTTACCCTGTTGAACCCTGCCCCGGCGTGCCGGGAAATGGCGCATGCCGACTTGGTCGGCGTGGACATTTTGACCCCCAATGCGACGGAAGCGCGCCTTTTAGCGGGGCTCGATCCAGCGTCCCCCATCTCCGACCGGGAGGTGCTGCAGCGGTTGCGGGATCGCACCCAGGTCCCCCGAATCATTCTCACCCGGGGTCCGGCCGGGTCCCTGATCTGGGACGGAGAGCAGGCTTGGAGCGTGCCGGCCTTGCCCGTTCTGGCGGTTGACAGCACCGGGGCCGGGGATGTGTTTAACGGGGTGCTGGCCGCCGCCTTGTCCCAAGGGACGCCGTTCATGGACGCCGTGTGCTTGGGGAGCGCCGCCGCATCACTCAGTGTCGAAGTCCCGGGGGTCATCCCCGCCATACCCGCGGCCGAACTGATTCACCGCCGAGCCCGCGACATCAAGCCCCAATCGGCGCACCTCGACTAATCGAAGGAGGACAACCAAATGCACCTCGTGATTGACACTGACACCGCTGGAGACGACGTAGTCTCGCTCTTGCTGGCTCTGCACACCCCCTGGGTCGACCTCCACGGTATCACCATCAACTGCGGCAACGTAAACTTTGACCAACAGATTGAAAATGCCCTAAAGACCGTCGAGATCTCTGGCAAAGCCCATCAAGTACCTGTGTATGCAGGAGCCCGATATCCCCTTCTGCGGGCGTGGGAAGGCGCCGAATATGTGCATGGGCAGGATGGCATGGGTGAATCCCACTTCGCCCCTGCAAAACAGCGGCCCGAACGCCAAGGCGCGGTCGAATTTCTCCTGGAGGCGTCGCGCCGCTACGACGGGGAACTGGTCATCATCGGACAAGCTCCCCTGACGAACCTGGCCCTGGCGGTCCGAGAAGACCCTGCTTTTCCCACCCGCGTCAAGGAACTGTGGGTGATGGGCGGGAGTGCCAATGCCCAAGGCAACGTCGATCCCTTGTCGGAATACAACTTCTACGTGGATCCGGAAGCCGCCGCCATCGTCTTCTCGGCCGGCTTCAACCTCTACATGGTGGGTTGGGACGTTGCACTGCAAGACAGCCTTTTGAGTATGGCGGACCTCGACCGGATTCGCGCCATGGATACCCCGCTCTGCCGGTTCTTTTTGCAAACGCAGGCCAAGGTCTTGGAATTCAACCTGAAAGAAGGCATCCAAGGCACCAGCCATCCTGACTCCCTCACCATGGCGATGGCACTTGAGCGGGCTATTTGGAAGCGTGGCGGGGACTGGTTCGTAGCCATTGAAACCCAGGGGGAATACACCCGGGGCACCTCGGTGGTGGACCAGTTAAACCTCTGGAAGAAGAAGCCCAACACGCACGTCTGTTTAGAAGCAGACGGCCCGCACTTTCGAGAGGTCTTATTTAACATGCTGGAGCATGGCAACACCCGCATTTCGCCACCGCAGCAACACTAGCCGAACGAGCCTGGTCTCACCCGGTACACACGGGTGAATCAGGCTCAATTGACGCGGCGGCCCTCGGCTCTATTGGATCCAGGGCTGCGTTGGAGCTGTTGCAAGACCGTCCGTTAAGGTGCGGATACTGTCCAGGGTTCGAAAAATTTCGGTGCAAGTGACGCCCGGATATTGACTCTATCGACATCGTTGTAGACAATAATTCCGCAAAATCTGACGGCACTGACTCGCGACAAGCCCGAAGCCGTGATGGGCAGTAATTTTAAACCCGCCGCCCAAGAGTGCTCCGCCAGAGCTATACAATCGGACAAAGGACGTGACCTCTCATAGACGCCCTGAGGCAACTGCTTCAAACTGATCTGACGGACACTGACATCGTTCGGTTAATTCGCGACGCCCTCGCGGAGGGGGTGGTCCTTGACACCTGGATGAATAGCGAGCGAGAAGAACAGATCGCACCTGAGGCTTTGGAATGGTTGGCCGACGCCGAGACCCAAAGGATCGCCCCCGCGGTCGTCGCTGGCCCGCCCCTGGTGGGGCGTCTTGACGATGTGGTGGCGGCAGTGCGGGAAATTATCCTGGGGACAGCGCTGTATCATGCCCAAAAAAAATGGGGGCGGCGCACAATCGACTGCCCGGATATCGAAATCGCTATGGACCGCGTGGAGGCATTCGTGCATCGGCAGCGTTGGGGCTGGGTGGCGCTTCGGGTCCTCTATCTGGTGGTTTCCACCCACGAGGACTTGAGCGCACTAGCCTATTACGGCTCGATGCGCCAAGACGATTTTCTCATGGGGACGCTGCACCGCCCCTGGTCGGAGGGCGTATTCTACGGCCAGCTCACACATTATCGGCGCCTAGGCTTTGTGGATGTTCAATATCGAGGGCAGGGGGACACCGTCATGTTAACCCCCGCAGGTCACACACTACTAGCTCAGCTTCGGGACCTGCTGGAGGAGTCCGGTGAATTCGCATGGCGCGCCGAGGCGCAGCGTTGGACAATATTTGGCGAGTTGGATTATGACGTGGTCATTCCGCACGTCTTCCCGGAGGCCACGCGGTTGACGGTCGACTTTTTGTCGCGGCTTGAAATCGCCCCAGGAATGCAAGTCCTGGAGGTGGGTTGCGGCACCGGACGCGCCACCATCGATTTGGGTCTTTGTCGTCAAGTTGGTGAAACAGGCCGGCTGGTTGCCCTCGATCCGTCGCGCGCCTTTCTGGACCGCTTGGAGGCCAAGCGGCAAGCGGCAAACATTCGCCACGTCGAGGTTGTCCAAGGCATGGCAGAGCACCTGCCGTTTGCGGACCACACCTTTGACGTCTGTGTTGCAGTGGCATCGCTGCACTTCACGGAGATAGCCCAAGCCGTAAAAGAAATGACCCGCGTTACCAAACCCGGCGGTCTCGTAGCCGCGCTGTGTCCTCCTCCCCAAACGGATTTTCGGTCGATCCCCATGGTAGCCTTGTGGCTTCGTCCGCTGGCAGATCTCGCGGAGGCTTGGGACCTGCCCTTTGGCGAGCGCACGGGACTGGCGGCCGGCGTCCTTGAACAAACCTTTCAGCGTCATCTTGAATCGGTCAGGTATACCACCCTGCCGTCGACCGTATCGGCCAGCGACCCCGACGCCTTTCTGGCATTCGTGCTGAAGGGAGGCGCTTTCTATCAGAATCTACTCTGCCGGGTGCCTTATGCCGACCGCTGGGACCTGATTCGTCGGCTTGAACGGGCTGGCCAGGACTTGATTCAACACACCACGCTCGAAGAGCAAACTGCGCCCTTGGCCAATGAAGCCGTCTTCGGCCGTGTGCCGCGGAGCGCATAATCAGGAATTGGCAGCGAGTGAAGACGCTTTTGAGTTGCCTCATGTTCTGCCGGTGTAGCGAGCCGATATCAATTGTGCCGGCCCGTATGGAGTCAGCCAAGAGGCAGGGTTTGTCGTTGATGAGGCCGAAGTGATTATTATGACTTATGCCCGTATCGCTCTGTGAATCTCAGCGAAAGGATGGTGTGATATGAGTAACAATATGCCCGAAAAGAGAGCCGCTGCAGCCGGATGTCCAGTTCTGCACCGCCCCCAGACTGCAACCGGCTCCTTTGCGAACCAACACTGGTGGCCGAACCAGTTGAACCTCCGGCCACTGGCCAAAAATTCTCCCCTCACCAACCCGATGGGAGAAGCATTCGACTACCGGGCCGAGTTTAAGAGTCTTGATCTCTCATCGGTCAAAAAGGATCTCATGGAGATCATGACCTCCTCCCAAGATTGGTGGCCGGCAGACTGGGGCCACTATGGCCCGCTCTTTATCCGTATGGCTTGGCACAGCGCTGGAACCTATCGCATTTACGATGGTCGGGGCGGCGCTGGATCCGGCACTCAGCGCTTCGCGCCGTTGAACAGTTGGCCGGATAACGCTAACCTCGACAAGGCACGCCGCCTGTTGTGGCCCATCAAGCAAAAATATGGCCGCAAAATCTCGTGGGCCGACCTCATCATTCTCGCCGGAAACTGCGCCTTGGAATCCATGGGTTTTAAGACATTCGGCTTTGGCGGTGGCCGCGAAGATGTCTATGAACCCGAAGAGGACATCTATTGGGGTCCAGAGCAAACCTGGCTAGAGGATGAGCGCCACGGCGGCGATGGGGAGATGGCCAATCCCTTTGGCGCCACGCAGATGGGCTTAATCTATGTCAATCCCGAGGGTCCCAATGGGATTGCGGATCCTGTCGCAGCGGCTCGGGATATCCGCGAAACGTTCAGCCGCATGGCCATGAATGATGAAGAGACGGTCGCGCTAGTCGCCGGCGGACACACGTTCGGCAAAACCCACGGGGCAGCGAATGCCGCGCAATACCTGGGACCCGAGCCGGAAGGCGCCCCCATCGAAGAACAGGGGCTGGGGTGGAAGAATTCCTTTGGCAGCGGCAAAGGCAACGATACCATCACGAGTGGCCCGGAGGTCATTTGGACAAACACCCCGACGACATGGGACATGGGCTTCCTCGAGAACCTCTTCAACTATGAATGGGAGCTCACCAAGAGTCCAGCCGGTGCCTACCAGTGGCGCCCCACCGATCGCGCGGCGGACAATACCGTGCCGGATCCCCACGATCCCTCCAAGCGGCGGACACCCATGATGCTCACGACAGACCTGGCCCTGCGTTATGACCCCGTTTACGAGCCCATTGCCCGCCGGTTCTACGAAAATCCGGATGAGTTTGCCGACGCGTTCGCACGAGCATGGTATAAGCTGACGCATCGCGACATGGGTCCGATTGCCCGTTATCTGGGGCCGGAAGTACCTGCTGAAGCGCTTATTTGGCAGGACCCAGTGCCCCCCGCTGACCATCTTTTGATTGATGAGGCGGACATCGCTGTTCTCAAAAGTCAGATTCTCGCGTCGGGGCTGTCCATCTCGGATCTCGTCCTGACTGCCTGGGCTTCGGCGTCCACCTACCGTGACAGCGACAAGCGCGGGGGGGCGAACGGTGCCCGAATCCGCCTGGCGCCGCAGAAGGATTGGGCCGTCAACAATCCTGCCGGGCTTTCCGCGGTGCTGGAGGTGTACGACGGTATCCAGCAAGAGTTCAACCGCTCGCAGGCAGACGGCAAGGGGGTGTCCCTCGCCGATCTTATTGTCCTGGGGGGATGCGCTGCGATTGAACAATCCGCCAAACGGGCCGGGCAAGAGATCCAAGTGCCGTTTGTCCCGGGGCGCACAGACGCCCTAGCCGAACAAACAGACGCGGGCTCATTCGCCGTCCTTGAGCCCACCGCCGATGGATTCCGGAATTACTTTCGGGAGAGCGATGCGCGGCGGCCGGAGGTGCTTCTGATTGACCGGGCCAGCTTGCTGACACTCACCGCCCCCGAAATGACGGTACTGGTCGGCGGTCTCCGTGTTCTCGGAGCCAACACCGACAATACCAGACACGGGGTCTTTACCGAGCGGCCCGGGACCCTCAGCAACGACTTCTTCGTGAACCTGCTCGACATGAGCACCGAGTGGAGATCATCATCCCAAGCACATCTCTTCGAAGCCTACGACCGTAGCTCCGGCCAGCTCAAATGGACCGGCACGTCCGTAGACCTCATTTTCGGCTCCAATTCTCAACTCCGTGCCATCGCCGAGGTCTATGCAGCCGATGATGCTGGACGCAAGTTCGTGCAGGACTTTGTGGCCGCTTGGAACAAGGTCATGAACCTCGACCGGTTCGACCTGCGCTAATCGTCTAACAAAAGCAACGAGGAAGCTGTCCTAAAGGACAGCTTCCTCGTTAGTTGAACTTGTACCCCACGGAGAAGAGATATCCGGGATTGGACGGCAGGCACCAAAGGAAGCTGAGGCGCGAACAGCTCTACCCAAACAGGGGCGAATTGGAGAAGATGACGCGGAAAATCGAGGGCCCGAACAACAACAAAGCCCCTAGCCCCAAAAGACCAACCACAATAATAATGGAGACCAAGCGGTGCTGGGGACGATTGGAACGGGCATCGCCGAACGCCCTCAACACGTGCTGCCTGACCTCACAATAGTGATCGAACCGCTCCCGCGAAAAGTTGACCAACAGTTGGCTCCGAACCGCCTCGAGATACGATTCATCCCAGGATGTGCTGGGCTTGACGTTGGTCTCGCCATCGTGGATATCCCAAAGCTCCGGCACCCGGGCTTCGGCCGCTGCTATCCGGCCTTCAATACCGGCCAATGGCACGCTCGCCACGAGCGCCGTGCGCAACGCGGCGATGTCCTGGCCTTGCATGGCTCGCTTGAAATCCAAGGGTTGAATGGACACGCCCCCAGCCTCCCCTGAAATGTCCCTGCTAGAACGGGACCGATGATTCTCAGCATACCATCTCCAACCGTTGTCGAAAACTAGGTAATCCGGCCCCGCTGGCAGCAAAACCCCGGATCCAACGGGCTTTCTTATGACTTGAGTCCCTCCCATGATGGAGTTCCCACACGGGAGCGAGATCGCCCATGACGTCTGGGAAGGGCTGGTCCTCAGCATCAAGGAGTATGAACGCCTCACGCTCGAAGCGGCCGTGACCGGCAACCGCGAGCGGGCAGTGGAGGCCTTGACCGTGCATCCCTTGGTCCCATCGTATAGGGTAGCCAAACAACTGGTGGACGAATATCTTAAAGAACTTTCGCCCTGGCTTCCGCAGTTTGCCTAGGCTGTACCCACGGATTCGATCCGACCCGGGAGATGGGACCGTGCGTCCTTCTCCCGGGTCTCTTGTGTCGCATCCCGGACAAATGGCGCATGAGGCTAATTTGTGGCGGGTATGCTGATCCCATCCCGATTCCCGAGGTGGGCCCATGAACACCCGAATCGCCGCACGACCGTTTCATTGGATGACTCTAGCGTGGTTATGGCTGGACATCCCGACCATACTGTGGTGCACCGGCGTCTCGCATCTCTCGACCCTGCTGAAATCCCCGCTCGGACTTTTGAGTGCCAACCTCCCTCTCGACCGCACCTATGCCGCCCTCTGGTACGGTCTGGGCGTAGGATTCCTAATTTGGACCTACCAGCATGTTGGCCAAGCTTGGAGCCAAGGAAAGCGTCCTTGGGGACTCATCGCTGTCATCCTGATGCTGAGCGCCGTGTCTTTCCCTTTCGTCTCGCATGACATCTTCGTTTATTTTGGCGAGTGGCGCACCATCACCATCTACCACCACAACCCCATGGTCACCCCCATCGCCGCCATCCCGCGTTGGCACCGGGATGTGTGGCTCGTGCGAGCCGGCTGGCAGAAGTCCGTCAATCCCTATGGACCCGGCTGGTTTTTATGGTTGGAAGCCTGGAGCCGGATACTGCCCCAAGACTTTGGTGCATTCTTTGTTTGGTGGAAGAGTATGACCCTCCTAGGCACCACTCTCAGCGCATGGATGCTGAACAAGATGCGCGCCGGCAGCGGCGTTCGATTTCTTCTGCACCCCGTCATCGGAATCGAGTTCCTGGCTAATGGACATAACGATGTCTTGATGATGGTGCTGGCGGTGTTGAGCTTGTGGCTCTGGCGGCGAAAGGCCTGGGTTTGGGCTGGCCTCGCGGCCGGTCTCTCCGCCGCCATGAAATATGTCTCCGTTTTGCCCCTGGCTTGGCTCGCCTTAAAACCGCAGCGATGGTCGCAACGCTTTACGGTGGCCGGATTTGCCGTCGCCGCAGGCCTCCTCTGCCTCGTCCCCTTGTGGCGCGGTCCCAACACACTCCTGGGACCCTTGGGCACCACCCACTTGTATCTGCGCTCACCGGCTTTCATCGTCCAAGGAACCCTCGTCCACCTCACCCATCTGTCGCGGGCTCACAGCCGGATGTGGGCGTCTTTGGCCGTCACCGCCGCCTTTCTCGCTCTGTATGTCCGGGCGGCCCACCAGTTTTATAAGACCCAAGATCCCGTCTACCTGGGCGATGCCCTCTTGGCGACCGCATTGGTGTTGATGTCCTGGCTGCAATTTTGGTATCTCTCCTGGTCCCTGCCCTTCTACCTGGTCAGCCGCCGGGAACGGGCGGCCCGCTTGGTGCAATACCTCGCTTATCTGGAGATTGTGCGCACCACCGGGTGGCCGCTGGGCCTCCCCGCCGCCCTTCAAATTCTGCAGGTGTTGATGATTTGGGTACCGCTCAACTGGATACTCTGGCCATCCCTCAAAGAGCATGCCCGAGGCCTTCGGGCGTGGCATCTGCGATCCCCCGTGGAGCGTCCCTAGGTCCCGTAGACAAAGAAGCTCATCCGCATTACCATGAGTTCACCGCAGAAATTCTTGCACTATTCGAATTTTTGTAGGCCCGGGCAGAACACGGCACACCCGAGCATGCGGATTTTATCTAAGGGAGTGGTTCTCCATGATGCAAACACCGCTAAATCTCTACGGGCTGTTCAAATATGCCCAGCAAATGTACCCCAACCAATGGATTATCAGCCGCGGACCGGCTGGAAGGCACCGCTACCAATACCGGCAATTTGGCGAACGCGTGCGGCGCTTGTCCGCGGCGCTCCGCGCTTTGGGCGTCCAGCCTGGGGAACGCATCGGCACCATTGCCTGGAATGATTACCGCCATTTGGAAGCCTATTTCGCTATTCCGTTAATGGGCAACGTGATTCATACCATCAATCTCCGTCTGCCCACCGACCACCTCCGCTACGTCATTCACCATGCAGAAGACCGAGTTTTGCTGGTCGACGAAGGCCTCCTGCCCCTTTTGCGGTCAATCCACGACCAGTTGCCTCTCGTACGAGCCATTGTCGTGCTCGGAGATCATCCCGACCTCACCCAAAGCCCCATCCAGCCCGCCTACGCATATGAAGATCTCATCGCCCAGGCCGCCCCCAATGTCTCCTATGACCCCGACATGCGGGAGGACGCCCCCCTGGGCATTTGCTACACCTCGGCGACCACTGGCAACCCCAAAGGGGTGATGTACAGCCACCGGGGCCTATACCTGCACACGCTGGGCATTGGGATGGCAAACGGCATCGGTCTCTCTGACACAGACACGGTGCTCCCAGTGGTACCCATGTTCCACGTCAATGCCTGGGGCCTCCCCTATGCCGCCGTAGCGTTCGGCTCCCATGTGGTGCTGCCCGGTTCCCAACCCACCCCTCAGGACCTGGTCGACCTGATGAAAGAAGAACACGTAACCCTTGCCGCGGGAGTCCCTACCGTATGGCTGGGCGTTGCGCAAATCCTCGAAAAATCCCCCGTCCCCCTGGCGCTCCGGATGGTGCTGTGCGGCGGGTCGGCAGCGCCCCCCGCCCTTATCCGAACCTACGAGGAGGACTTTCACATCCCCTTCACCCACGCCTATGGCATGACAGAAACAACCCCGTTGGCGACCGTGGCGCGGATCAAAGGCTCCCTGCGAGATCGGCCCGCCGACGAAATCGCCCGCATCAAGTCCAGCCAAGGGTTGCTGACCTTGGGGCTCGACATGCGGCTGGTGCGGGACGGGCAGGACGCCCCCTGGGACGGCGAAACCATGGGCGAACTGTGGCTTCGGGGCCCTTGGGTGACCGACCAATACTACAACGACGAGCGGACCCCGATGAGCTTCGAGGACGGCTGGCTGAAGACCGGCGACATCGCCACGATTGATCCGGAAGGCTATGTAAGGCTGGTGGACCGGGCCAAAGATGTGGTCAAGAGCGGCGGCGAGTGGATTTCTTCCGTCGACTTGGAAAACGCGCTAATGGCGCATCCGGCAGTCTTTGAGGCAGCTGTGGTGGGAGTGCCCCATCCCAAATGGGATGAGCGGCCTTTGGCCTTCGTGGTAACCAAACCGGAGAAAACGGTCAGCAAAGAGGAGCTTCTGGCACACTTGGCGCAATATTATCCCCGATGGTGGATGCCAGACGACGTCCTGTTTCTCGCGGAGATTCCCAAAACCACCGTCGGCAAGTTCTTGAAGCGATCCTTGCGCGACCAATACCGCGGGCACCTAAGCTCATACCAGGGGGATTGAACCGAATGGTGATATTGACCGCCCACAACACAATGCAAGCGGACGCTCTCGAGCAAGCCCTCAAAGATTACGAGGAAATGACGCGATTGGTGCGGGCCAACGAGCCCGGCTGCATCCTGTATCAGGTGCACCAAAACCCGGAATCCCCGGTGGACTTTATGGTCTATGAGGTATACCGAGACAGGGCGGCCTTTGAGGAGCACGTGAACACACCTTATTTTCAAGAGATTGTGGCAACCCGCATTCGCCCCCATGTGACAGCCCAACACCGGACATTCTGGGAGACCGTGGAACCGTCAGCCTATTAGTGTCGTGCCACAGTCAAAGCCAACGGGCGGACTGAGTCCGTCCGTTTCGTTGTCACACGCCGGCCATCGCCCAGTAGGAGGCCCAGCCCGGATATCCATTGGCCCGGCACCAGGCAATATGCGACGCCAGATGGGGCGACGCTTCCCGCATGCCGCGGCCCATCTGATACCAAAGCCAGTCCGCGTACAAGTCCAGCCAAGCGCCCCGGCCTATAGTTTGCAGGGTAATCGAATCGTGCAGGGCCGCTTGAACCCGTTCCGCCGCACCGTCCTCATCTTCCGACCCAGCCGCCGCCAAAAGGTCGAGTCCCCACAAGGCCCGATCCCAATGGGTACTCCACGTCAACCCAAAGGTTCGCAGACTGGCATCGCGCACGGAGCGCAGGCGCTCGGGGGATTGCCGCAAGGCCATATGGCCCATTAGCCACCAGTAGGTGGCCCATGTGAACGGCGCATCCGGAAACAGCCGGGTGCTCTGGTCTACCCGCAGCGCATCGATGGGGCGAAACTGATACACATAAATGCTTTGACGGCTCAAGTAGAACGTGACGCGATAGAGAGGAGCCATCTGAGTCCAGACTTCCATGTCGTCCTCTAGCGCCTGGTAAGCCTCCAGCGCGCGATCGAGAAATCCCAACATGTGAAGGGCGACGGCGCGGTTTCTCTTGACACGGCCTCGCACATCGGCCGTCTGGCCACCCACGGCCAATAACGTCTCGTTGGTCTCCAGCGCCTCTGCCCAGTTTTCGGCCATGGCGGCTCGGTGGGCTGCTTCGGCCAGTTGATTGGAGGTGCGGAGGGCGGTCAAAGCCGGAAAAGGTCTATCGGCGACAGGCTCCAGCCACTCCCGGAGGGCCAGCGCCCGTTCCTGTTCACCATGGCGGACGGCCGTCCGAATCAGGTGGACGACTAAACGGTATGCCTGTCCAGGGCGGCCTTTGCGCTGCGAGCGCATCACTTGGCGCAACGCCAGAAGGCTGTTCCATCTGCGCGTCCGCCCCAGCGTGTACTGCCGAATCCAACGGGGTGCCGTCACTCATATGCCCCTCTCAAGATGTCATAACCGTCTGACAGCCATTCTGCACCCGAGAGCGGTCGATCTGCAAGCTAATAGGCGCCAAAAGGTTGACCCGGAACTCCCGCCTTTGGCACGCTCAGGTCAAAGGAGGCAATACCCAATGAAGGCTGTCCGAACCTGGATTATCGCCGCGCTGAGCCTCACCATTCTGACGTTCACCCTCATCGCGCACACGCCCATGCAGACCCACCATGACGTCGCTTCGAGCATCGCCGCGACAACCACGATCTTGTCGCCGGACGGGCCTCCGCCGTGGGAACCGTAACGATCGACGACGTATAAGAGGCGGCCCGGAGGGCCGCCTTCACTGTCCTTACTTACGCTTGCCGGTTCTGATAGAAAAGGCGGTTAGTCTCAATGGAGTCGGCGAATTCCTCCGACAGATCACCGATATAGAAGATGGCTTCGACCGGGCATTCGGGTATGCAGGCCCCACAATCAATACACACGTCCGGATCGATGTAGAGTTGGGGGGCGAGTTCAAATTCGGCCGGATCATCCATATCGGAGCTGGGATGAATGCAATCCACCGGACACACCGCGACACAGCTCTGATCCTTCTCATCGATGCAGCGTCGGGTAATTACATGAGCCATTCTGAGTCCTCCCAAGGGGCTGGCAATCTCTGCCTGGTGCCCAAAATCTCCCGTTTTATGGTACCCCACGGGCCGCGTCGATGGTTGTGACCACGATCACACACCTAGTGCGCCTTCTTGGGCAGCCACATTCAGCAGGAACTCCCGCAGTACGGAGACATGACTTAGATCCAGCTTCCGGCTGGCGGTGAGGAGCATGACAGGTTTCTCGCGCCAAAGCGCCAGCACATTCTCCACATCGGAATTGGGGAGCGAGGCGGTAAGTTCGGCAACGTAGCGCTCACGAAACTCCTCATAACGTGCCGGATCGTGTCCATACCACTGCCTCAGCGTTGTGCTGGGCGCCATCCCTTGAGCCCATAGATCCCAGGGCGCCGACAGCTTAGACACTCCGCGAGGCCACAAGCGATCCACCAGCACCCGTGCCGCGTCAGGCGGGTCCGAAGGCGTGCTGATCCGCCCCGTCGTCAATGGCTTCACCACGTCTAATCCTCCAGCGGTCCAAACTCAATTTCCAAAATCTCATCGACTGCGTGATTATCCGCCCATTCAATCACCAAGGTGCGCATGAGACACGCGGGATTTCTGATAACTTCGATCACCTCACCCATGCGCGGGTCACTTAGCCGTGGATCTCTCACCTGGTCGCCCACTTGGATGGACATGACCGGCCTCCTTTTCTCCGCAAACAACGATGCGCTGTGACTCCATCATACGCCAAATGCGCACACCGTTCGTACCTCCGGATCACCCGTCTAATCCTCGATAAAAGAATGGTCCGCAACCCGGGCCGCTGGTCGAGGCGTGGACGGCCAGAGTGCCCAATCCCCCAGGATTGTTGTAATGGCCGGGACTAAGAGCGACCGCACCACAAAAGTGTCCAAGAGCACCCCAATGGCAGCCACTGACCCGAACTCCAGCAAAATTCGCAGAGGCAGTCCGGTTAGCACGGCGAACGTGCCGGCCAAAATTAACCCCGCCGCACTAATCACGGGACCAGAGGTCCGAATTCCCCAGCGAATGGCATCAGTCATGGGCGCCTCTCGCCGCCTTGACCAAATGGCTGACAACATAAAGATATTGTAGTCCTCACCGAGAGCCACCAAAAACACAAACGCGTACAGGGTCACGCCCCCCGCCCAGCCGGATATGCCGAGCACGTTGTGCAACAGAATCCAACCTGCCCCCAAGGCAGCGAAGAAGGAGAGAATGACCGTCAATATGAGGTAGACGGCTGCCACAATCGAGCGCAAGTACACCAGCAGCAGGACGAAGATTATGGCGAGCACCAACGGAATCACCCAATGCGTATCGTGCGCAATGGCAGCTCTGCTGTCGGCGTTTTGGGAGGTCTCCCCGCCCAGGTACACATGCGTTCCCGCTGGGAGGGCCTGCAACGCGGCATGCCGTATGCTTCCCAATTGCTGCATCGCGCTCTCCGAAAGGGGATTGCGGGAGATTTCAACTTGGTACACGGCCACCGAGCTGCCCTTCCAGTACCCGAATCGGGGAGACTGAACCGTGGTGACGCCGGGCGATCCTAACAGCGCCTTTTCAATAGTATGGTGGGCGGCAGGTCCTTCCACCACCACCGCCACCGGACTTAACGCCCCAGGACCCTCTGCGCGCGAAAGGAGGCGGAATCCCTGTACCGACTGAGACGACGCCGGAAGCTCCGACAAGAGATTATATGTCGTCCGTATGTGGCCTGCGTTGATAGCCAGCCCTCCCAGCAGGATCACGGCCCCGATAGCCACCGGCCATGCCCGGCGCGTCACCAGAGCTGCCAACCAGGTGCGGCCCTTGGGGGCGGTCTTCCCAACCTTTGGCGTATACGGCCAGAAAGCCGGCCGTCCCAAGATACTGAGGAGCGCCGGGACCAACGTCAACGAGGCCAGGGCGGTCATGCCGACGCCTACCGCGAAGGGGACGGCAAATCGATGGTCGGAGCCATAGACGGACACCAGCAGTGTCAACAGCGCCGCCATCACCGTGCCGGCACTCATCGCCACGGCGCCTGATACGTCGCGATAAGCAGGACGCAGAGCTTGGATGGGATCTTGGTGACGCCATAGCTCGCGACGGTATCGCGACACGACAAATAGGGTATAATCCGTTCCCGCACCGAACATCAATACGGTCATGATGGATATAGTTTCAGCATCCACCACAATCGCGTGGGCTCTGACCAGGGCTGATAAAATTCCCGACGTCACGGCGTAGCTCAATCCGACACTGAGCAAAGGAATCCACGGCAAGAGCGGGGAGCGGTAGATAAGCAGCAATAAGACCAATATGAGCACGGTCGTGCCGGCCAACAACGTCACGTCAGCGTTTTTGAAGAGGCCGGTGGTGTCTATTGCAATGCCCGTAGGGCCGGTCAGCCGGGCGGACAAGTGCCCCGACGCCGTGGATACACGCAGCAGATTTTGACCCGTGCTGACTTGCAGCGATCGGCCGGTATCCCGTTTGATAGCGGACAGGATCCTGCTGTCTCCGGTTTGATGAAAGAGCAAAGGCACGACCAAGGTTGTTCCCGATCTCAGGGCCAAGCGGTGCAATTGGTTTGCTTGGACCCCAACGTATGGCACGGACCCCGTTTGATCGGGCAAGCGATGGCGGTCCAAGCGACTCAGGAATTGTGCAATGCCCGCGTAGTCTTTCGGCATCAATCCGCCCCTGCGGTAGAAGACCAGCAAGCCTGGACTGGCGTGCGTCCCGGGAAAGGCACCGTTTTCGATTTTACTCGCTTGGACAGAAGAAGCGGTCGTTGGCAAGTTAGCCGGGTTGGGCGATTCTACCTTAGAGATTGAGGGCAATACGGCGGTCATCACAATGGCGGCCACAACCCAGACAGCAACCGTCAGCCACCGGGCGCGCCGCCCCGTGAACCACGTTGAAACACGCTCCCATCCGCGAAATCTTCCCATTTGTCGGTCCTCCAATATAATTAACTTCCCGGTATAAATAAATACCCAAATGGGCGAATCGTGTCAATGGATTTTTTAAGTTCCTAGTCCGCGCCCCTCGTTGATTGTTAAAGATTAGCTGCCGCTCCCGCTTCCAGTCGGGGTAGGAGAGCGTGAAGTGCTTCTTTGCGTGACCGACCCGGCCCCCGCTGGCTCCGTGATTGACGATGTCCCACGCTGCTTGGGCGCAGGTTGTTTCATGAAGAGCCGGCTTGCCGCCAGGATAAGCAACTCCATCCCCAAGTACAGGGGTACCACTGGATCAATCCAATGCAAAACGATTTGCGTCGCAGCATGAGGCGAGGTGATGAGCAAGCTTCCCACCCACCACCATCCGGTCACGGGGATCGGGGTCCACCGGGCGGTACGGGGCCATCGATAACTTACCACCCATTGGGTTAGCCGCAAGTGCACGATGAATCCCATCCCCATGCCAATGGTCCACGTCAGGATGACCATGATACCGATACGGGAGAGAAAGAATGTGCTATCCAAGGTGACGTGGTCCAAAACAAAGACCAACGGCCACCGCACTTGAATAAGAGCTTCAGGCCCCAGGGATCCCATGGCAACCACATACAGGAGTATGAAAAACAGAATGGGAATCTCAATAGATACCAAGCGCCATGCCCAACTCGGGGGTTCGGCCGCAAACGAACTCGCCATGCGCAGGGTGACCCCAACCGACAGGCCGATGAAGGCCTCCACACCCGCGGCCCGAATCACGGGGATGACCTGCACAACCTGATTAGGCTCTAATGGTCTCAGGTGGTGTACGGTCGTGAACGAGATGCCCAAGATAATCACAGCTCCCGCCGCTAAGATGGGTACCCACAAGGCAACGACCCGCCACGGAACATTGCCGCGGCGCATGGCGGCGGACGCGCTGGCAACAAGAAGCGGAGTGGAGAGCACCCACCGCGGGGTTTCAAAATAATAGAAAGTCTGCAGCATACCGGAGAGTTCGGACACCATCACCGCATCGAGGATGACCACGCCTAATACCCCCAAAATGTTGAGCCCGCGAAAAATCATCTGCCAGAGCGCAGGCTGGTTCTCTCGCGCGGGATTTAGCAAGGCCACCGCTATACCCCAGAGCCCCGTCAACATGAGAGTGATATCGGCGTTCTGACCTGCCGCCATAACAATGTGAAGCGGCCACACAAACAAGCCGTCCGTCACAATGCTCGCAAACGCGATCCAGATAATGGCCATGGAATTTAGCGGGGTCTCTCTCACCGAAGCACCCCCTCCTCCCGCAACGTAAACCGCACTTGGGTTTCCAGTGTCCACCCTGACCAGTTGGCCACATTGTCATCAATGTTTGCATCCGACCAATGGCCCAACCGGTGAAAGCCCATCGGGTCCGTATGCGTCACGACAGCCTCATGCCAAGCCGCCACCACCTTCTGCTGAATGAGGTCAGCCGTTCTCTTCTCCACCTGCCGGTCCATGGCGATGCTGTCTCCCTGTCCCATCATCCCTCCTACCACCACGCCGGAACAGCGCAGGTGCAATTGCACCGTCACCCCGTTTGGGGTCTGTACCACCCGGGTCTGGGCATGCCCGCGAATCAACCCGACGGAGTCGGGTTGATTGCCGACCATCACCGTCTCCGTTGTTCGCTGGACCCGCCCTACCGCATACGCCCACCCATCCGTCTCCGTGGTGCTCCAGAGTAAGATGCCGTGAGGGCTTAGGACCGCCAACTGGTGGAGAGCCACTTGCTGCCCGGTGGGATGTACCTCCATCACAGCCGGCGAGATGCCAGGAGTGGCCATTTCCGCCCAAATCCGCCAACCGCGGCCTGGCCAAAGCACGGGTTGTATGCGGCTGTTGAGGGCGCGGTAGAGCGCCACATCGGGCACCACCTCGCTGGGCGGGGTAATCTCCAGCGCCTTCCGAGCATCGGGCGATGTCAGAACCCAGAAGGTCATGACAAATCGTCCTGAATCGGCCGTCTCTTGGAGGGTCGATGTCCAGACCTTCAGAGGAAGGCGTGATGACATGCACAAAATGCGAATCTGCCCTAAGTATAGGGCTCGGCTTTGGCGCCGCTGCACCGAATCAATTGCCTTTGTCAGGGTCGGCGCCTGCACGGAAATTGAATAAAACTGTTCGCTGGGCGGTATTGTCGCAATACTGGAGGCGGTAACAGTCACATTGGGAAAGAGAAAGGTGAAGTCATATTGATCCGGTTCCCGAGTTGGGTCGACCGAAATGCCAGCCACGGGAGCACGAAATTCCACCGGATGCTGATCCCAACACCCGGTCAAACTCGTCCCGAGCAGGAGCGTTGCCAGGGTTCCCCGAACCCATCGCCAGGCCCGCATCTATGATTGGTCCATCCAACGCAGATCTTGGGTCCGCGATTCCGTGAGGCGGCGCCGCAAGTATGCCCAGGGCGTGCGCCACAAAAAGTTAGCCCAATCCTTGGGGCGCCACGGACTGAAGGGTGCAAAATACGGTGTGCCGAATGAGCTCAGGCTCACCAGTTCGATAGACAGCCATAGCGCGGACAGCAGCATGCCATAAATGCCGAGGACGAAAGCGCTCAGGAGCATGACCCAGTTAAGCATTCTCCAGCTGGCGATCAACTCATAGGCAGGGCCGCTGAACAAGCTTAAGGCCGTCATGGTCATCACCACAATGATTTGCGCACTGACGAAACCGGCCTTAACCACGGAGGTTCCCACCACAATGGCGCCCACGGTGCCGATGGTGGAGGCCAAGACGGTGGGCAGCCTCAGCGCCGCTTCGCGCAGAATCTCGACGACGAGGATCATTACCAACACCTCGACAAAAGGCGTAAACGGAAGTCCGGTGTGACTTCCGGCGACAATATCCAATAGCGAGGGCGAGATGAGATCCGGGTTGACCTCAGTCAGGGCGATATAGAGTCCAGGTAGGAAAATGCCAAACCCCCAAGCCACCAATCGAATAATGCGGACGAAAGATGCATCGTACCAAGGAGTCGAATAATCTGCGGAGGTGCGGTAAAAATCTGCTATGGTGGCGGGCACGGTGATGGCGAACGGGTCCCCTGCCACCAATATGGCAACCTTGCCGCTCTGCAGTTGCAGGGCGGCCAAATCCACCCGCTCCGTGTACCGCACGGTGGGCATAAAAGTCCAGTTATGGTCGCGAATGAGGCTGCCGATTCGGGTTGCATTAGTGGGCGTGTCGATTTTAATGGCGTTCAGCCTCTCTCTCACGGTATTCAACACCGTCGGTGACGCCAGACCATCGACATAGACCATGTAGCAAGCTGTCGGCATACGTTCACCAATGGTGATTTGCTCTGCAGCTAGTTGCGGCGTCGGCAGACGCTGCCGCAATTGAGCCAACTGGACGGTAAGTGTCTCCACGAACGCTTCCTGCGGGCCGCGGATAGCCAGCTCCGTTTGAGGAATATCCACCGCGCGATGAGGCGGTTTCTTGAGATCCACCAGCACCACACCCGGGGTGCCGGACTCTGCGACCACCACCTCGCCGGTGAGATAACCTTGGAGCAGATCCTCCCAGCGTTGGGCCTGACGGGAAGCGACACCGCTGCCGCTCAGAACGCTGGGGAGTTGCCCGGTCGTAAGAACCGTAGTCAAGCGTTCTGTGTCGACCATGCCGTCCAAATAGATCACAAGGCACGGCCCCTGAGAACCTGGTGTCTCCTGGACGACCAGATCGGGGGCTCGCTTCTGCATTTCGGCCATGAGCCTTTTTATGATCGCCACATCGCCGCGGTCCAGTGCTGCTTGTCCGACAAGTTCTTGGACCGTGGGAATCCAGTGGCTTAAAACGTCCAGCAGATGGTCTGCCTGTTGAGCCCACAGCGACGCTCGCATCGAAAACCCTGCCTTTCATGTCACTAATGGGTAGAGTTTCCGCGATCCATCCAACTTATCCCATGCGCAGTGCTGCCGCGATAGGGCCAAACGGTTACCTGCGTTTGAAATGGGTGTTGCGAAGAGGTCGCTCCCAGCCTGGAACCGCAGTCTTCCCAGCCAAACTCTTGGCGGGTCCATGGCTCGCGTTATTTTTGACGGTGGAGTCGTACTGTAATGGACTGTTTATTACTTCGCACATGGCTGCCATCGTTGGAGGACTCATTTTGAAACCAAGTTCATTACGCGAGCGAAGGCCGGCAATAATACCACCGCGGAGCACCGCCGGATTCAGGTCAGTCCCCCCTCCGCCGCTAACGCTCCCTAAGAGCGAGGGGTCACTCGTCTGAACTGGGGGATCCGGCTGCTAAACTAGCCATGGACGCTGCCTACGCGGTGGCGCATGCGCGGCCTGTATAAATGCATCGTGCGGACGCTCTCGGCCATCGTCATGGCGTTTGGTCTTTATATGGGCATGACAATATTGTAGGCATTCAGCGCGCAGCGCCGGGTGCGATCGCTTCCGAGATCTCAGGATTTAACCGCAGCCGTCGCCTGCCGCGCCTGACGAGCCGCATGATATGAGGTCCGCACCAAGGGACCGGACTCCACGTGGAGAAATCCCCGCTTCATCCCTTCTTCCTGCAAAGCGGCAAATTCATTTGGAGTGTAGAAGCGTACCATCTCCATCTGCTTGTGCGTAGGACGCAAGTATTGGCCAATGGTGACGATGTCCACGCCCACACCCCGCAAGTCATCCAGTGTCTCTAAAATCTCGTCCCAGTGCTCCCCTACCCCGAGCATCATGCTTGACTTGGTGCGCTGGCCGGGATTCATAATCTTGGCGTTGCGCAACACCTCCAAAGAGCGGTCATATGTAGCCCGGGAGCGCACCTTTGGCGTCATTCGGCGCACCGTTTCTATGTTGTGATCGAGCAGCTCCGGCTTCTTATCCACCACAAGTTGCAAGGCAATTTCATCGCCTGCGAAGTCCGGGATTAACAGCTCCACCTGACATCCGGGGGCTTCGCGGCGAATGGCCAAAACCGTCGCCCCAAAAATTGACGCCCCGCCATCGGGAAGATCGTCGCGGTCCACGCTGGTAATCACAGCATGATCCAACTGCATGTCCCGTACAGCGTCCGCCACCCGGTCCGGTTCCTCCCAATCCACGCGGCCTCCCGGGCGCCCGCTCTTAACGGCGCAAAACCGACAATTCCGGGTGCAGGTGTCGCCCAATATCATAAACGTGGCCGTTTTATCCTTGTCCCAACACTCAAAGATGTTGGGACAATGCGCTTCCTCGCAGACGGTATGAAGCGTTTTGCCCCGCATGATTCCCTTCAGCCTCTGATAATTTGGGCCCGGAGTCGCTTTTATCGTGAGCCACGGCGGCTTTTCACCAACGATACCCATTCTCGTCATGCCACTCCTTTCGGGTTTCTCAAACAGTCGGCGCCGCCCTCCTGGCATGGAGGCCTCAAGCGCTCATCACACTCTGTGCCAAAGGCCGCTCAGGCCGGGCTTCGTTCCACCCACAAGGACCTCGCCAGCGCCTCCTAGGCCGAGTTCCTCTCACCCCCGCTCAACACCCATGCGGCGTATAGGCGCCCCGCCTCTTCAGCGTGTTCGGCGCAATAGTAGTAGTCCGTATTCGGCAGGTAGTGGGTCGCTGGCCGGTCACAAAAACAAGCGGGAACTCCCATTTCATTCGTCGATGCATCACCTAGTGGCTTAAGAACCGGCAACTCTGGTGCCATCCTGCACACATCCTTTCCCGTGTATGTTTTAACGTCCTAAGCAGGAATCAACGCCCTTGGGGCGCGCTCGAAACCGTCTCTGTTTCCACTTCAAGACGGCTCTGGCACGGCACTTTTCGACGCTGGCATTCTTGCGGTCGGGCGCAGGCAAACCCAAAACCTTCGACGTGCCGGATAGGACATTTCCTGAAACATATGTCATCACGGGAAAGCAATGCGTGACAAAAATCACGAATCCGGCAAAAAGCGACCTTGGGAAGCGATAAGCGTGCCGCCGCATGGAACCTACATCTGGTTCGGCGACGGACCTGGCGACTCTCGCGGAGCTGGGACGCCATCAAGCCATAATTTCCTTAAATAGCCACCGTGACTTGGATCACGACGCGATGATTCTGGGATGCTATGCTCGAAGTCGCACATAGGAGGAGGAAGAATCCATGGACTATCCATCAGCGATGACACTTAACGCCTGGACCTTACCGTCCAACATCCGGCATGACGTCATATTTCGCGTGCTGGATGCACTACCGCCCTATCAGGCCGTCACACTCATCAACGATCATGACCCTAAGCCTTTGTTCTATCAATTGGACGCCGAGCAACCCGGGGTATTTGCACGAGAAACGGTGAACCCCCCACGCCCCGACTTTTTCGCCGTGCTAATCACACGCCGGCCCAAGGCGGGCGAAATCACCCTACTCTCATAGGCGCGCGGAAGAAGAACTTTCATGACGGATTGAGTGTTTCAGGGGCTGTCCAAGCAATTTGGCTCGGTATGGGCCAACCGCGATATCTCCCTCCCGGTGAAGCCGGGCACCATCGTCGGTTTGCTGGGCCCCAATGGGGCTGGGAAAACCACGTTGCTGAGGCTGCTGGTGGGGCTCAGTCGCCCCACCTCTGGACACATTGTGATTGGCGGACGAACTGTGGTGCCCGGGAAGTCATGGGTAAAGGAAACCATCGCTTATCTTCCCCAGCATCCATTGCCCTTGGGCGATTTAACGGTGGAAGAGGCCATCCGTTCAAGCGCCCTCTTGCGCGGACAAAGCCGCGATGAGGCGAATCGTAATACCGAACAACTGCTGGAGTCCTTCGATTTACAGCCCCTGCGCCACCGTCAGGTGGCCGGATTGTCAGGAGGCGAACACCGTCTCGTAGGTATTGCGGGCGTGGGGGTCGCCCCCACGCCCATTTTGGTCTTGGATGAACCGACCAATGAGTTGGGTCCCCTTATGCGGCGCTGCGTCTAGGATTTTATTGAGGGGCCGCGGAATCCCGACCGCGTTGTCCCTATTGGTCTCTCACAATGTCTTGGAAGCGGAGCGAGTCTTGGATCGGGTTCTCGTCATGACCCACGGACAGATTCGCCACGATGGCCATCCCCGGGCACTGTGCGAAGAAGCCGGCGACTTTTTGACGGTGTCCGTCACGGCGACACACGACGTGACCATGCTGGCTGACGATGTGAGCGGCGTCAGCGACCGCGTCCACTCCCATCCCCCACATTGGAATTTACCGCACCCCGACCGGCTGCTTTGTCTCTTTTGGCTCGCTGGTTGACTGAACCAGGCCTCATTAGCAGCGTTTCTGTCAATGAGCCGAGCTTGGAAGATGCTTATCTGGCCCTGCGGTACAACAGCGAGGAGAATCCCTCATGAATGCCATACGACGCGCCTCAGTCGGGACCATGTTTCACGTCCTGCTGCATATGCAATTTGCCCGCCTGCGGCGCAGTTGGCGCCCCTATATTGTGTTCAGCGTCGTGATGCCTGCCGGGATTGTGTTGCTCCTGCACATCACCAGTCTGGAGCGGAACGCCTCAACATTATTTCCGGGGCCGTGCTGTTATCGGAGTCTATCGCCACCATTGTCATGCTGTCGCAATACGTGGCCTGGCTCAAAGTCAGCCGCGCGTTGGATCACTATCGCGTTCTCCCCATCTCGTTAGCACTGCTCATGATTGCGCTGACCACGGTCTATGGGCTCTTTGCCTGGCCGGGAATCTTCCTAATCGCCGCAGAAGGATTTTGGCTCGACCATTTGTCGCTGCACTTTTCTCTCATGCTTATCCCGCTGTTGCTGTTTACCAGTGTCGCCATGGGATCCCTCGGCAGTCTCATCGGCCTCATGGCCCCCGACGAGGGTCTGGCGGGACTGTTTGGCAACCTTGTCATGATGGGGGTCCTGTTCCTGGGGATGGTGCCCGTCGATTCCGTGGGACAATGGTCGTTGGCGTTTTGGATTCTTCCCTCGACGGGACCCTTGGATTCTCAAAGGGATTATGTTTCACGGGCCTTTTAACACATGGCCCCATTGGTTGGGACTCGCTCTGTACGCAGCCGTCGCCATGACGTTGAGCGCAGACGTGATCAAAAAGCCCCAACAGACGGCTACGGGCCCAACCCCTCGTAGGCAACGGGCCCGCCAGCAACGATTTTAGACTCGGTAGTAGACGCTGGTCGTGAACGAATCGGCGGTAAATGCTTGCCGAGCTTCGTCAGACATGCGCTGATAGGCGGGATCCCTTCGGATGGCCGCGGCCAATGTCTCTAATTGGGCTAAACTGTCAAAGTCCATAACCGCTTGAAATGTACCCGGTGCTCCAAACGCCTGATAGTACACCTCCAGGGTCTTTTGGTGGTTACTCTGAAAGTACTCTTTCATTTGCCGGAAGAGCCCCATCGCTTTATCGCCTTCGCCGGGGTTGGTTCGAAATTCGACCACATAACGGGTCATGCTCTCGTCTCCTCTCCTATCTCATCCTAGTTCCTAATTTTAGCAAAATACCCATCATGCACCAAGCGGGACGAATTACTGGCGGCCGTGACACACATCACGCCATTTCCTGCCAGATGTGGCATGCTGTTGAGCGGGAGGAGATGCTTGGATGACTGACAACGTTGACGAATCTATGCGGTTAGATTGGAGCACCGTGTTGCCCGAAGCGCGCGACGCCATGGTTCAACTGGAGTCGGTGGCCCACCATGCCGGGCTCCCGCGAGAATTACTTGAGCTAGTCAAAATCCGCGTTTCCCAGGTCAACGGCTGCGCCTACTGTCTAGACATGCACACCAAGGAGGCGCGCAATCTGGGTGAGCGGGAACAACGCATTTATGCGCTCCCAGCTTGGCGCGAGACCCCGTTTTACACCCCGCGAGAGCGAGCCGCCCTTGAATGGGCAGAAGCGGTGACCAAGGTATCCGACGGGGTCCCCGATGCTCTCGTTAAGGCGCTTGAAGAACAATTCAGCGCCCGGGAAATTGCGGGATTGACGGCTGCCGTCATCGCTATTAATTCCTGGAATCGCTGGGCTATAAGCCTCAAGGCTGAGCAGCCCGGAGCCTATCGCCCAGATTTGGCGCGATAAACGAGAGGGGCGGTACTCAGACCGCCCCTCTCGTTTATTCAACGGGATGCAAAGAAGGGGCCCAGAGCCGTGCACCCCCATCTTCCATCGACCGTTATTGTCGCACCACGCCAACACCATAACAGTGGCTTAACCAAAACGGATTGTCCAAGTTCTGGATTTTGACCCTCTGCCCCTGTGGGCGTCGATGAAGGCTTGCCGCAGTCCCTGTCGACGATCGGCACCGATATAGATGCCAACGTGCGATGCGCCAGAAGCATAGGTCAGAAAGAAGACCCAGTCGCCCGGCGCCAGTCGGGACCGGGGTACATGGCGGACGGCACGATATAGCTCCCAAGTTGTGCGGCCAATGTGAATGCCGTTTTCGGCCCGCATGCATTGGACCAGACACGAGCAGTCGAATCCGTGCGGACTCTCTCCTCCCCACACATAGGGCACGCCGCGATAGCGCAGGACCGTTGCAATCACTCGGTGACTCAACCGCCAGGCCGTGTGGGCCCATCGGGGGGATGCTGCACGGATCGTGATGAAGCTCCCCGCCCGCAATTGGTCAGGATGGCCCAAGTGATTGAGTGCGGCTAATTTTGGCCAAGTAGTGTGAAAGCGGCGGGCGATGGAGACCAGCGTGTCGCCCCGCTTCACGCGGTATCGCAAGGAGATGATGTGCTTCGTGCGATGGGAGGGTACGAGTAGAATAATCTGCCCGGCGCTCGGCTGGTGCAAGTGATTAATCCGCGCCAACGTGACCCAACTGACATGAAAGCGCCCAGCAATCCCCGACAGCGTATCGCCCGGCTTGACGCGATACGTGCGGGGCGGAGCCGCTTCGAACGCGGGTGAAGCAAACGACGCCGTGCCACGTTCGCGGGCCGCACGCAGGGGGGTTCGGTTCGCGGACCTACCACGCCATTACTGCGGAAATAATGGGCACTTTGAAACGATTCACCAACGTGCATTCCCCCGTACATACTTAACACCACGGTACTGGGAGTCGCCAGCATTGTACAAGCCTTGTCATGCCATGGTCAATCCTGGCCCCTGGCAGGTAGTCAGCAACTCCATCGGTCAACTTCCGCCAGAAGTGTCGCGATTACGGCCAATAACGGGGAGCGTGGATTTTGACTTTATACGTGAATTTGTTGTCCTAACACGATCGTCCGTTAAATTTCTACCAAAATCGCCCACGTGGTCGAATCTTCCAATCAGCGAATTGCGACACGGCCGTCTTCGTGCCGGGGATTTCCGCGAAAAACAAAACGGGGCGGGTTAAGTGCCGCCCCAGAACCTTTTTATACGGCTCAATTCCGCGTCAACAAAATTGCAAAACGCGCAGGACCCGATTCTTGGTACTCCACCGAAAACACGCCCGGCTGCTCTGCCTCCAACTGGTACAGAAGCGGCTTCGGATCATGGTCGTTGATGAGTAGCGCCGAGAAGCCCTGGGGAACCGCATCAAACGTCGCTAAGATCGTCTGATGCTTAACCGGCGGCGGCAACAGCGGTGCGTTAATGATAATAACTGGATCAGCCATGTGAAACGGTACCTCCCAGTTGCGAAGTGTGTATCCATCCAAAGCATACGGCCCACGCACAAGAGGCACGGTGACCAGGATCACACCAACGGGGACAATTTATGCAAAATCGTCCGTGTCGGACAGCACCACCCCCACGGTATCGAGATTCAACGGAAGCACTTCAATGCCTCGCCGATTCCACGTCTGGCCCAGCCGGGAGTGCTGCGATCCGGGCATCCACGCTACGATAATGTCGCCACCCCCAGCACCGGACGACTTGCCGGCCCCTCCCCACTCTTCTGCCATGTCTAAGGCACTCGTCATCATGGGCGTTTCGATGTCGAGTTGGGCTCGGTTGCTAAATTCCGCGAGGGCCTGTCGGTTTTTCCTCACCGCCGCAATGAGTTGTGGCCCATCATCGGTTTGCAGTGCTTGGACAAAAGCGCCGACGGCCGCATCGCTTTGGATGAGGAAACGATTAAAGACATCGGGATGCCGTGCCCGGAACTGGGCTGCACGGTCCAATAAGGCGGGCGTCGAGGCGGCACGACCGGTCCAGCCAACCAGCCATGGTGGAGCCCGCCGCGCATCGAGAGTCTGGACTCCGAGACCTGGCCAAGGACGGGTAATCAGCTCCACCAGCGAATGACTCGAACCAGCCTGGTTCATCCATTCAGGGTCGACGCGCTGGTAATACATAAGGCCGCCGAAAACACTGGCCGCTACGTCCGCCAAGGATCCGCGCGGCTGCGTGGAAAAATGAGCCAAGGAAGCCAACTTGAAAATCTCCTGCGGGCGCGGGGACCTTGGCAGGGCCCATTTGAGGATCGCCGCAACCATGGCGGCTGTCACTGCGGCGCTGGATCCCAGCCCATACTTCTCTCCTGATGGTGCGCGAAGTTCACTCGTTGTGGCCAATCGAAAGGGCCATGGAACGCAGTGCAGTTCCCGAAAATAGCGATCCAAGAGAGATAGCACCCGAGACGCCAGCTTGAGATCTGGTTCCTGAGTCAACCGATCCACGAGCCGCCCCCACCCGTCGGCGGCAACGCTTGGCGTATTCCCAAACGATGCGGAAAAGGTTTTCCCGCTGGTGACCCGGCAGTACAAATAGCGGTCGACCGCTGCCACAAGCCCGGGATGTCCCGGTTCCGTCACAGCATATTCGCCCATCAGCATCAGCTTACCGGGGGCACGGGCTGCAACGCGCATCATATCGAGGATACCGCCTCCACGCCGGGGCCGGGCCGTGTGATGACGACCCCGGTCACGCCGGGTATACGGGACAGCAGGTCGGCAACGATCCCAGCCTGATGGTGTTCCACCAAAACGACGGGATGAGGTCCGGCATCAATCGTGACGTAGACCTCGAACCCTTCCTCTCGCAGTTCTTGAACGCGGCGAATCACGGAGACCGTGGCGCCTGTCCAATACAGCAATGGGGGGACTGCGGCAAGACCCGTGGCATGCATCTTTAAGGCATTGGATTCAGCGGCTAATCCGAGCTGAGACAAGTTCTTTTCGTGAATAGCATCCCGAACCCGGGTCAAATCCTCGTTTATGCTGGCAAGCCACCCCGGATATAAGGGCGAGGTCCGAACCACCCGTTGCATGCCATCTCGACTGGACACGGCCTTGGGTCCTGACTCCACCCGAACCACCACAAAAGCCAACAACGGCCAACTGTCCATAGTCCTCAGCGGAACCGCGTAAGAGTCTTGGCCGTCATCCCGGTTCCCTCTCAGCCACTCGACGAATCCGCCATGAATGGACCGGCTCGCGGAACCAGACCCGAGACGGGCAAGCCGCGACAGCTCCGGGAGAGACCAAGGAAGCCGCAGAGTGAGTGCAAATGCCTTCGTTAACGCCGCGAACGCCGCCGACGAGGACGCCAATCCCGCAGCTATCGGCATGTTGGCCGTCGTACGCGCTGTGACTCCCCCCGAAACTCCCGCGCAGGCCCTGAGTCGGCTGAAAAAGTCTGAGGCACGCTGCGTTTCTTGCGATGACGCCGGAACCCCGTTCACGAATAGACAGTCATCCTGCTGAAGAGGTTCCACAACCACAGAAGCGGTGACTGAATAGTGGTCCAGGGTGACGGAAATGCTCCCGTTCATGGGAAGGTTAAGGTACGGGTCGCGCTTCCCCCAGTATTTCACCAGCGCAATGTTGATGTGGGCCCGGGCGATCCCTTCTTCCATTCCACTCACCCCTTCAGTTAATGGCGGAGAGACCCGTCCCCCGGACAATGGGTGTCCACACACGGGTTGCCCCGGCTGACATTAGAACATCCGCCAATTGCCGCTGTTGCTGAATGTCTTTTGCCAGAACAACCATGGAACCCCCGCCGCCGCCGCCCGTCAGTTTCGCTCCCAGAGCTTCATGACGGAGGGCCGCTGCAACCAGTTGCTCCACTTCCGACGTTGCAGCGTTTAAGGCCGCCAATTCCCGATGCACTTCAATCATTAAGGCGCCTAAATAGGGATAATCCCCGTGCTCGATGGCGGGCCGCGACGCTGCGGTTAATGCACCGATGCGATCAATAGGCCCGGTTCCCGATCCTAGTCGCTCCTGCAGGGCCCGAACCTGCTGCACGGTATGCCGGGTGTTCCCCGGTTGCGATGATGCGGCCACGACCAGGTACATCGGAGTCGGAATGGCGACGATTTCAGGACTTCTCCCTCGCACAAACCACAGTGGGTCCAGTCCGGTTGTCGCCTGAGCATCCACCCCGCTCGGTTCTCCATGGCACATAGTTTCACTGACGGCCACCAATTCCAGCAATGTCTCACGGGGGAGCGGGGCGCCGGCCAAGTGATACAAAGCCCGAGCCACCGCTGCCGCCACCGCCGCACTCGAGCCCAAGCCATAACCGGCAGGAATATCCGATCGGATGGTGATGCCAATCGGCCTCCGCCATTTTATCCGCTCGAGACCTTCCACAATGAGAAGACGAAGCCCTGCCAATTCGCTTGGGGCATTCTGAAGTGGGCCCCGATAATAGGTGCAGTCAAGCCAGTCATCGCCCTCCCGTGAGGTGGCTTCAGCGCTGACTTTGATTTCTGGAAGCGGCACAGCCACTGCCGGAAACCCGTAGACCACGGCGTGCTCGCCCATCAGAATGGCCTTTCCGTGCGCATCCCCTCTCCCGCTTTTCCCATGGGTCATGGCTGCACCTTCGAAAGAGACGCTCCGCGGGCCCGCGCATGAAGCGCCATATGACCGCGCTGAATGCCCTCGGTGACTAATGCCCGAAGTGCGGCAAGATTTTGCCCCAACCCCACCGACACCATCACTTCAGCCAATTCGGACGCGTGGGTCACATTGAGGATTTTGAGCGCCGTTATGGCGACAGGGTTGACGCGGGTGGCACCACCCACAGTGCCCACGGGCATGGGCAATTCCAAATTTCCGATTAATTCCCCGTTCTCCCCCTGCTTCCATTTGGTCATGGAGCGATACCTCCCCTGGCGGGCCGCATAGGCGTGCGCCGCCGCCTCGAGCGCCCGCCAATCCTGTCCCGTTGCCACAGCCACCGCATCAATGCCGTTCATAATCCCCTTGTTGTGCGTTACGGCCCGGTATATGTCTCTTTCCGCAAAGGCGTAGGCCGCAATAATTCGGTCGCGGACCTCCTCTCCTTCCATGGTGTCCGTCGCCAGAAGTTCTGGGGGGATGGTGCATTGTGCCCGGGCCAAACAGGCATCCGTATAATTCGAGAGAATGCGCAGGTAGACTACCCCGCCGGTTATCGCCTCAACATCCGGAGCGATAGCCTCCATCATGGTGTCGATGACATTGGCTCCCATCGCGTCACGCGTATCGATGGCCACATGGACAACCAGCATGGGAGGCCATCCGCTGTCTCCTTGGTCGTCCAACAGCTTGACTTCCAAATCAAGGGCGCCTCCGCCGCGAGCCTGCATGGCGGGATGCGATGCGTTGGCCCGGCCCAGCAAGTCAGCTTTCTTCGCGAGAAGACCATCCTGGGCCGTTTGCCAGTCGGCGCAGCGCAGAACTTGGATTTGACCAATCATTCGTCGTCCCGTTGAGGAAGCAGCAAATCCGCCAGACTTTCGGACAATCTTAGCCACGTTGCTGGCTGAAGCCACAATGGACGGTTCCTCCACCACCATGGGCACAAATCGACTCTCTTGATTAATAAGGAAATTGGTCGCAATCCCAAAGGGGATCGTCATGACCCCTAAGGCGTTTTCGATCATGATGTCAGCTTGCTCCAAGGTCAGCCCATGGCGAGGCAACAAACACTGGGCTTCGTGTGGCGTTAAGTCACACAACGCGGTGACCAGTCGCAGTCGTTCCTCAACGGGAAGCGAGTAAAAACCCGGCAACCGCGATGTCATCAAACATCCTCCTCAACATGGCTGTTCGGCCTCAGGCGTGAAAGACCCGAGCACTTCGCACGTATTCGATTTCAGCCTGTCCATTGCGGGCGTTGGCCACCCGTGCCAGCACAAACAGCAAATCTGACAAGCGGTTGAGATACACAATGGTTGTGGGATGAATGGCTTCCATGCGCTGCAAGTGCACCACATCTCGCTCGGCGCGGCGGACGGCCGTGCACGCCCAATGCAACAGCGCTGCTGCCGGCGTGCCTCCACGCAAAATAAACCGCTCTAATGGGGGGCATTGCTTTTGCACGTCATCGATGTAGTGCTCAAGACGCTCCACATCCTGAGGGGTGGTCCGATACGGATGTTGGTCATCATCTACACGCGCCAAGTCGGCTCCGACATCCCACAGCGTTTGCTGAACAGACATGAGAATCGTCTGCATGTCCTGAAGCCTCTCATCAGACCCCAGAAAACTCAGTACACCCCCAATGACAGCTCCCGCCTCATCCACCGCGCCGTACGCCTGGATGCGGGCATCGTCTTTAAAGCGTCGGACGCTGCCAATTACCTGTGTCTTTCCTAAATCGCCCCTGCGTGTGTATATTGGCATCCTACCCCTTCTCTCATATAAGTCGTGTCTCCTATCATTTCATTTGGTCGGCGGGCGTTGGTGACAAAAGTCACAAAGACCGTTTCTTCGGAGAGCGCCAGACTTCCCCGGGGTGCTCCAACACCGCAACAATCCCAATAGCACACAGGGCTCCAAACGATCTTTCGGCGTTTGGGCCAAAGGAGCGGCAGGGCTCTCCCCTCCTGCCGCAAGCCTGCCCATGTCAACCCCATTTCTGTGATCGGCGTCACGTCGCATCGCTGCCGAGTGGGCCATGCTGACCCCAGGCACTGCCACGCCTAAACACGCTGCACGTTGGCATACGCAGAATTCGTTTTTGAATAGGAGGTGCATACATGTTTCCAGACACCGAACCCAACCGCTCTCCCTTGCACATCGGAGACAGGGCCCCAGAATTTGAAGCCGCTTCAACCCATGGAACGGTCCAATTAGAAGACTTCCAGGGGCATTGGCTGATGTTCTTTTCGCACCCTGCCGACTTCACACCGGTCTGAACATCCGAATTTCTCGCCTTGGCAAAGCGATACGAAAAATTTCAAGCCCGAGATGTCCGGTTGCTGGGACTCTCGGTTGACTCGGTCTATTCCCTCTGGCCTGGATCGACAGCATCAAAAACAGCTTTAACGTGGATATCCCCTTTCCGGTAATCGCTGACGTGGATCTCAAAGTGGCTCGGCTCTATGGCATGGTTGGCAGCGGATCCAGCACGGCCACGGTGCGCAGCGTCTTCTTCATCGACCCGAACTTAACCATTCGCGCCACACTCTCCTATCCCGCCGCCATCGGCCGAAACATCGACGAGTTGCTGCGCGTCTTTGACGCCTTTCAGGAGAACACCGCCAGCGGGGGGTGTGCTATTCCCGCCAATTGGACACCGGGGCAGCCCACCTTAAGTCCTGCCCCTTGTCAATTGACCAATTGAGGCGGCGCTGGCAGGATTCCGGGCAGCCTAACTACACGAGCTGGTACTACAACGTGAACGAATAATTTTTAGCCTGTCTCGCGGAGCCTTCATAACAGAAGACTCCGCGAGGTTTCTTGACCAGCAGAAGCACCATTCATGTGACGAAAATCACGTTGGCAAATCCATATCAGAGGCATGCTTAGAGAAGTCAGGTAGGTGAAGTCTCATCGGGAGAAGGTGAATTCTATGATTCCCTGGTGGCGGGTATGGGAGGGAATTGTCGGAGAATACTGGGACGGCTCATGGCGGTTGGTCGTGGACGATCTCGGGGAAGAAGTCGGCCTGGCCTTGACGGTACCTGTCGAGGATCACTTAATCGTTGCCATCGACCGCGCTATTTTACACATCTTGTCAGAAGAGGACCGGTTGGTAGAAGTCGGAGGCGGGCTGCGACGTCTCTTGCAAAACACGGAGGAGTTGAATAGTGCCGGCCTTTATGCGGGCGTCCCGCTCTCTCCTATGTTGCGTCATTTTCGGAAAATCTGGATGAGTGACGCCAACCACCGATCGCAAACCACCACCGTCCAAAGGAGTGTGCCCCATGACCGATTCAAAGACTTGGGTTAAAGTCGCCCAAGTTAGGGACATTGACGCCGCAGTCCCATTTCTTGTCGAGCTTAATGACCGTGCCATCGCGCTCTATCGCGTCGGCGACGTAGTGTACGCCACCGATGACACCTGTTCGCATGCCGAAGCATCGCTCTGCGAAGGAGCCTATCGCGGCTACGTTGTGACCTGCCCCCGACACGGCGGGCAGTTCGACATCCGTACCGGCAGGGCCGTCAAAATGCCCGCCATAGCTCCCATCGATGTCTTCCCAGTGCGCGTGGAGGGCAGTGACGTGCTTCTGTCACCGAGTGATCTCTAGATTCGAGGAGGTTAGCTGGTGCATTACTTATTGCGACATCGGGACATCCCCGAACTTGACCAGCTCAGCGTCTACCGCGACCATGGCGGATACGAGGGACTCCGTCGCGCCGTGGCGCATGATTCACAGTGGGTTCGGGATGAAGTCTCTCGCGCTGGTTTAAGGGGACGGGGAGGGGCCGGGTTCCCCACCGGTCGCAAGTGGAGCTTTCTGGACCAGTCGGCCCCTGCCCGCTACATGGTTGTCAACGCCGATGAGGCGGAACCGGGCACGTTTAAGGATCGGGAGCTCATTGAGCACAACCCCCATCAAGTCCTCGAGGGGACGCTTATTGCCGCCTATGCGCTCAACGCTGCGGAAGCGTTCATATTCGTACGCGGGGAATTGCTGAGCGGTTATGAATCGTTGCTTCGCGCGTGCGACGAGGCGGTCCAGGCAGGGTATCTCGGCCCTCACATTTTCGGTTCCTCATTCTCCGTAACGCTCCGAGTTTTTCGCAGCGCTGGAGCCTACATTTGCGGGGAGGAAACGGCGTTGTTGGAATCCTTGGAAGGCAAGCGGGGCCAACCGCGCATTAAGCCCCCGTTCCCCGCCCAAGTCGGCCTGTATGGAGCACCGACGGTTGTAAACAATGCGGAAACGGTGGCCAACCTTCCCCAAATCATGGTGCATGGCGCCGATTGGTACCGTCAGTACGGCACGAAAGACTCGCCCGGCCTGAAAATTTTCTCGGTGAGCGGCCGCGTCGCCCGTCCCGGAAATTATGAATTGCCACTAGCGACCTCGCTCGAGACGCTTCTCTATGATCTGGCCGGCGGACCCCTCCCCGGCCACACCTTCAAGGCCGTCATTCCCGGCGGTAGTTCTGTGCCATTGCTGGTTCCAGACAGTTTCTCGGTGCCGTTGGACTATGAATCACTCGCGCAAGCCGGATCCATGTTGGGCTCGGGCGGCGTAATGGTGCTGGATGACACGGTCTGCATTGTGCGGGCAGCCGCCCGGCTTCTCAAGTTTTATCGCACCGAATCCTGCGGCAAGTGCACGCCTTGCCGGGAAGGCACATACTGGATGGCCGGGATTTTAGAGCGGATCGAGAGCGGCTCGGGAACATACGCCGATTTGGATCGCCTCCCCGATATTGCCGACAATGTCAGCGGAAATTGTCTGTGCCCGTTGGGCGACGCCTCCCTGCCATTTATGCTGAGCGCCATGAAACACTTCCGCGCCGAATTTATCCAGCATATCGAGGAGCACCGCTGCCCCATGGCGGCGGGTCTGGCTTCGTCCGCGTGATGAACACAAAGGAGGTCACACGATGCAGCCCTTAGAGTTTGACGCCCGCCCTTTCCAGCACGAGGGGAAAGAGCCGTTCCCCTATATTATGAAAGCCGTGGACGCGTTGAGGCCGGGACAAGACTTCATTCTCACCAATACGTTTGACCCACGGCCATTGGAATCAGTGATGGAAGCGCGCGGCTTTTCCTTCTCCGTTGAAACCAAAGGGCCCGAACATGTGGTTGTCACTTTCAGAAAGACGCCCGAATCGGTCAACGGAGAACTTCCTCTGGTCGATCGCCACACCATGCCGCTCGATAATGCGATTTTCCTGTTGGCCGGTGTCCTGCGCCGCCTCAAGATCGGAGAGACATTTGCCGCCTGGCTTGGCGGGCAGCCTGCCCCCCAGCACCTCAACGTGCTTGAGACAGCAGGCGCCGAAGTGAAGGCTGACCCGTCTTGGAGTGGTCAAGGGACGCGACTCATCATCCGGCGCGTTCACCCGTCGCGGACTTAGGAGCCACCCACACCCGCACCAGTCTTCGCCGTCCTTGCTGTCCGCCAACAGTGCCAGCGCACTTTGTGGAGTACCAATTGGTCCCCCGAAGAGACAGGAATCCCCGCGGCAATGCTATCAGCAGCGGGGACTTTCTGTACTGCGCTCACATCGTTTGCCTGCTGGCGCCACACTTGACCCGACGGGGTGCCGCCCCAGGGAAACCAGAGTTGTCGGTGTCTGGGGCGACTACGAATCTTCGGGTGTTGATGGAGGCGCCGCCTCAGCTGGCTGTTTAGGCCGACGATGCAACACGCCTGTAAACCGATGCAAGAGGCCGTCATATCGACGCTGGCCCTTGGGATCCGTTTTCAGGTTCACGTACGCTCGAGCCGCCAAGCGGGAAGCCAAATCCGTATCGGTGTCGGCAATTTTGATTAATGCCTCTTGCAGGATCAGGAGAAGCTCTTCATGCTCCTTTTGCTGCCGTTGCTGAAATTCGATGGCAGCCCGGGGAAGCCACTCAACTGCCATTCCGGCCGGTCCCCGATACACCACCACACCTTCCGTCCCCAGCTTTTGCTCAAGCGTGTGCAATTGCCCATCTGAAAGCCCCATAACCACGACACGATCCTGGACGTCAGCGCCATTCCACCAGCTTTGCAAGCGCTCGGCGAGGTCGCCACCGTCGGCTGCATTCCATAACTGCAATTCCATACTTGCCTCCTATCACATGAGATTCATTCCGATACCGTACGGCTCCAGGGCTGGCTGCCGACGTGTATCCGGCATTTGTCCCCTCAGCGGGCCTCTCCCGGCTGCGGCGTTCCGGCCGGAGCTTTTTGAGGCACAGGATGCGCGGCATGATAGAGAGCACGCGCGATATCGAGGGTGGCCAAAACGGCGATAGCTTCGGCAATGCGAAATCCCTGAAACCATCCTGCAGCCAGACTCACCGTCCCCAACAGTACGGTCGAAAAGTAGACGATATAGGCATACCGGTCGCGTGATTCGTTCACCAGTTCCTGTACCCGTGGAACTCGGCCCTTGCCCATGCGATTGCCAAATTGATTAAGCCACGTCAAGAAAGGAATGATTTTGTACAGTTGGGTGAGGGCTAGCCCGCCCAACCAGCCATATAGGGCAAAAAACGTGAGGGCGATGTCGAGACGCGCAAGGCCTCCACCCAAGCGGACGGCACTGCCGGCCAAAATCAGGGCGCCCAAAAAACCCAGCGGAATGACGCCATATCGCGCATTCAACTCCAATTGACGGCGCTTTCGCGTCCGATATAGGTCACGCATGTCCCAAAGATAGAGGGCTAGTCCTAGAAGAATCACGATCCACGCAACATCAGCCACTTTATTCAGGTCCATCCATCGCGCCAGCCAAGCCGTCAAAATGCCCAGCGCCGTCGCCACATAAGCTATCCAACCCCACACGCCGCGATTTTCATCGGACAGCGTAAACATCGCCAATAACTTATAGGACACCCCCATTGCGGTCAGCGTGAGCCATCCGCCGACACCGCCCAATACATGGGATGCTAATCCGCGTCCTCCCATCACCGACAACTGGTGGGCGGAAAAAAGGCCGGGAACGGTCAAGGACAGCGCGAACAGCAAACCCACTACCACCGTGAGGAGCAAATAGGCCAAACCCGTGGCTACCAACCAAGCTGGCAACGCCCAGGGCCAGGCCCGCTTCAGCGTGACCCCAAGGTTTATTACCGCGACGATGACACCCGCTACGACCAAGCTCCCGCCTACCGGCAACAACCAGCCCATAGGCGGCAATGCTCCGCCAGGCAAAGCCAAAAATCCCAGCACCATGCCAACCAGACCCGTCGTGACCGTAAACAGCGTGACGCCAGACCAGGACTGGCTTGCCAATTCAGTCTCCGTCAGAACCGGTACAAACTGATGAAGTGCCCCCATCATCAAGAGGCTTAGAAAGCCAATCGTCGTCAAATGGACGCCCGCCAGCACCCATGGGTCTCCGATGTCGTGAAGCGGCATGGGCAGCCCTGACGCCCACAGAGCCTCCGCCACCAGCAGCGAAACCACGGCTGCCGTAAAATAACTCATACTCCATCGCGATAAGCGGACTCCCCGCATCGTGCAGCCCCCTTTTCAACCGAAAAATCGCTCAACCCGGCCAGGTGCGATAAAAGTCCCGATTGGCCGCAATGTCGTCGTGATACTCTTCCGGCAGATCATCGATGTAGAAGATGGCCTCGACGGGACATTCCGGCACGCAGGCCCCGCAGTCGATACAAACCTCCGGGTCTATATACAGTTGCGGATGGGCATCGAACGCTTCCTGTCCATCCAAATCGGAGGCCGGATGAATACAGTCCACGGGACAGACTTCTACGCAGCTTTGATCCTTGACTCCCACGCAACGCTGGGTAATAACATGAGCCATGGTAACCCCCTAATCTCCCGATTACTTCTTATCCGATCCAAACCCGACCTCGTTTGCCAAGCTGTGATATTGGGGATGCGGTACCAACAGCAGTTGCACTAACGAGTCGGACAGGGCCGTTAAAGCATGCCGTTCGTTGGGCTTCAATTGCACAGCTTGCCCGGCCTCAAGAATCTGTTCGGTCGCCGTATTAAGCCGAATTCGCCCTTTCATCACTTCAATGATGGCGGTGCTGGTGGTTTCATGGTCCTTCAGGACCTGCCCGTCTTTGAAGCCAAACCAAACGACCGCCGCATGATCCGAGTCATACATGTGCCTAACGACCAAGTGATCCGCATTGTATAAGCTCGGATCGGCAATGTTCCACATTACAATTACCCTCCTCGGAATTCTTCCGTCAGGACCAACATACCCGGGCAGCCCACCGCACGACGTGATAATTGTCACGGCCACCTCAGCCGCCAGCATAAAATTAGGTCTTGCATGTTAGTCGATACCAGCTCATTGTTCCCTCCATGGCCGGGCCTATAGCTGTCTCGTGTGGTACGGAAAGGATATCGGTGTCTTGGGCCACGACCACCATCTGGCCCCCTAGCAACAGCCGCGATTGGGACAAGTCCCACAACTGTTGCAAAACCAGCTGCTGGGGAGCCAGGACAATCACAGTGTCGAACATTTCGTGCTCCCCAAACCTGAGATATTCCCAAAAATCCTGAGCAACAATGTCCTCCCGTGCAACCAGTCCAGCCGTCACGGACTCCGCCACCACGTCTTGGCGAATCTCCACTCCCAGTGCCCGCATCGCCGCAAAATCTCGCAAGATGCGGACTTCAAGACCGGCATGGCATCCCAAACATAAGAACTTTCGCGCCTGCAGGTCTCGCTTGGAAAGATATCCGGCAGCCAACCGCGCCGTGGCCAATCGAGCATGGACAAGTCCCGGAATCAACGCTGGCAATCCACGATGACCGCGCGCCAAAAGCGCCGCGTCAACGGCTTCACAAGCCTGACGCCATGCTTGACGCTGCATGCGGGACGAGGGGAACACCCGGAACAGAACCTCGAGACTGACCCAATCCCCCTGAATGGCACGTTCGTGGATTGCACCCATTAGCGGTCGTCCAAAGTCATCAGTTGGCGTATTTCATCAGCCGTCAACACCCGCCGCGCAAGCGGGAACAGAATCAAATTTTCCTTTTGCATATGGGTAGAAAATTTGCCGCGCAAATCGAGGGCGGCAGCCGCCCAATGCTGGTAGGCACTCTCGTCCCCTTCCCGCCAGAGGGGATACCAACGTCCAAACGCGGCGCTCTTCTCACGAATTTCTACGTGTTCTTCAATCATCACCGGGACAGGACTGTTGGGCACCCGCTCAAGGAGTCGCGGAAACAGGAAGGCCTCCTCGCGGCGTGCATGGTCGTCCAATTCGACCGTCAAGGGCTTCAAGAGCTTATCCAGGGCGTCAATGAAATAATCGCCTCGTCCATTGACTCGGATTCCTTCAATCACCTCCGCCAACGTCGAAAGCTGCAGGACATAGTCCTGGTGTTCTTGGGTAAGCTGAGCAATCAAATCCACGGCAATTCCCCCTCCACAAAGATCTGGCGTCTATGCCCCCTAAGGCCGACGTCCCGTCTTTAAGCCTAGCCAAAGTTGGCGCTCATACAAACCGCTGGGCCGGATGGGGAGCGGGCTCGGTTTGGGACAACCCGCTTCATCATGCCCGCCCCGGTTAACCATGGCACAATCCCCCAAGGAGGTCTGTGACAAAAATTACGAATGGGGATTGCACTCGGCCGAGGTCTTGCGTGATCACGATCACGTTTTTTGCGAACCCGCAGCGGAATAATAGTCCT
>JAJZAN010000066.1 GCA_021799435.1 Bacillota bacterium
GCGTTATTTCGGCACCCACTTGGCGAAGTCCGCTACGTGACCCCATCCCGCATCATAGCCGGTGTACAGCCACAGCAGCGCCGCTAATCCGAGGATGACAGCCGTCAGGACGGTGAGCGTCCGGTTGTTCCGCCACTGGATGGCCGGCAACACCAGCATGCCGCCGATTCCTGTCAACAGGAACCCCATCAGTGCTGCAAAGGGATTCGATCCCAAGTGCAGGTTCTCGATCCGAATGCCAATCACAATCGCATAGATAGCGCCAAAGAAGCCGTAGATGGCGGGAATTAAGGGCTCCCACTCAAAGATCAGGGTCATGGCGGCGGCTAAGAAGAGAACACTGAAGAAGAGTCCCGGTTCGCCATACGCCACATTGAATCCGCCCGGCAGCGGCCACGTCAACACCATCGGCAGCGACGTCAGCAGTCCCAGCAAACCCACCGCGAAGAATCCCGCGGCCCAGCTCTTGCGAGCTTCCTTCTCCGGTTTCACATACAAGTAGTGCGCTAGGAGCGCCAATCCGGCTCCAAGGTTAATCAGCATTACAGCGAGGTAGTCTACAAACATGGAGCTCACGTCCCTTCGACAGTCTCAATCAATCCTTGCACCACCATTGTCTTCCCGAGCACTGCGCCAGACAGTGGGCGTGTGGTCCAATCGCGGCGGTCAGATGGCCCACACCGAACGCGCGAATCGGCGGCCAAATGGTCGCCGCACCCGGTCCGTTCGGTGAAGAGAGCGGGTCGTCTATCGCTTATAGTCGTGTTCCTTTCCGCAATGTGCGGACGAGTGGCGGCCCAAAAGTGGGCCGTCCGACCACTGCGCAAGAGCCCGGCCGGGACTATTATGAAGCCGAAACGTGAGGGGGGATTATCAATGCACACGATGTCGGTTTTGCTGGCCACAGATGGGTCGCCAGAAGCCTTGTCAGCCGCGGAATGGCTAGATCGATGGGCCGTGCCGGACCACGTGGACATCACCGTGGCGACGGTGATTGTCCCGCCCAGCATGACCTGGGCAACCGGTTCAGCGGGTCTCACCGTCGACGGCGACATCTACGCCCGAACCTACAAGGAAATTATTGAAGAAGAGCGTACAGTAGCAGCGCAGGCGCTGGCAGCCACGCGGGCGCAATTAGCCCATTGTCCCCCCGTCAAGGAGGAAATGTTAACCGGCGCGCCCGCCAAAGTGTTGGTGGAATACGCCAAGTCCCACCATATCGATTTGGTGGTGATGGGACGGCGGGGCCACTCAGCCTTGGGGAATCTCATGGGCAGTGTGTCCTTTGGCGTACTGCAGCGCTCGCCGGTGCCGGTCACGATCGTAAGTTGAGCGGACAAGACCAAGGGAGAGGCTCGAGCGCCTCTCCCTTTTGTGGTTCCGATCATCGAATCAATCTGCGCGTGGATGGGTTGATCCGCGGGATAAAATTGTGCGCAGCAGTTGCAGCGCTGCCGCCAATTGCCGCTCCTCCAACGCCGTAGCACCGGGCTTGGCTCCTCCCCGTGCCATCCACACCGCTGTGAGCGCGAGTACCAAGGTCCGACGACTAGAAGGCGGGGCCGCTGGCGCTTCTTGATGATGGACCATATCCTGATGACGGATCAGCGCTAAGCTGGCCACCAGACCTACAGCCAACATCAAGGCCGCAAACCAGACCGTGTCCCGCGTACCCAAGAGGAAGGCGTGGCGGGCAATAGCCGCCACCTGCGGAAAAATCGGCGACGCTTTATAGGACCGTCCTGCCGACCTCAATCCCAAGCTGCCAGCAATAGGACCCGCCTTCTGAACCCCCGAAATGATGCCGGCCTTGGCCGATGCTGGCAAGTGAGCGACCGCCAAATGATGGATCCCGCGGCTTACAAGGTGGTTGTAGCGATTGGCCAGAAACGCCGCCAGGGCTGCAATGCCAAACGCAATGCCGGTTTGCCGCGACACGTTGCTGATGCCCGACGCCATCCCCATATAGCGGGGCTGAACTGTCCCCATCGCCAAAGCCGAAATAGGCGGGTTGACCATGCCGTTGCCGATACCGGCCAAAATGAGCCCGGGCAACAGCATGGTCCAGTCAGAAGCCACCGTGGCATGCCCGAGCCTGGTCAAAAACATGACCCCGGCCACAATAAACCCCAGCCCGGCCGATAGTATCCACTTCGGCCCGATGCGGTCCGTAAATCGACCCGCCAACGGCGCCCCGATGAACACCAAGGCCGACAGCGGCAAGAACCGCAGCCCTGCTCCCAACGCGTCATATCCCAGATAGTTTTGCATGTAGAGGCTCAAGTAAAACAACAACGCGTACAAGCCGCCGCTCAGCATGAAGGCTGCGATAGCCGACCCAGTAAAGCTGGGAATCTTGAAGAGCCGGGGATCCAGCATGGGGTTTTTAATGCGCAGCTCTCCGATGATGAACGCCAACAGACTCACGCCGCCCACCACAAACAACGTCACAATATAGGTGGAAGACCAACCCTTTTCGTTGCCCTTCATGAGAGCCAACACCAAGCAGAACAGGCTTAAGGTCAGCGTGATCAGGCCATACACGTCGATCGCCCGACGGCTGTGGGTGTCTTTGGATTCATGGATGGCCCAAGTCCCCAGTACCAATCCGATAATACCGGTCGGGATGTTGAGATAAAAGATGGACGGCCATCCCACCCGAGACACCAGCACACCCCCGACCAACGGCCCAATGGCCGTAGCCAAGCCGCTCACGCCGCCCCAAATTCCAAACGCTGTGCCGCGCTCCCGGCCGTGGAAAGTCGCGGTAATAAGAGACAGAGACAAAGGCACCATGGCGGACCCGCCCAAACCTTGGATGCCGCGCGAGATGTTCAGCACATCCGCCCCACTAAGCGAAAAGACGTGAATGTGCGGGGACAGCCCACAGAGCAAGGAGCCCGCCGTGAAGACGGCCATGCCGATGAGAAACAGGCGCTTTCGACCGAAGAAGTCCCCCAAGCGACTCGACGTCACTAAGAGCACAGCCACCACCAGAGCGTAGGCGTTGACCACCCACTCCAGACTGGTAAAAGACTCGTGAAGGCCGTGTTGAATGGCTGGCAAGGCCACATTGACCACCGTGACGTCCAAGAGCGACATGAAGAGGCCGAACGCGACAGCGCCTAGAGCCCACCAACGACGCGGATCAGTCGTGATATTGGAGACCATGGATAATTCCTTTCGTCGATAAACTTCGCTTTATCCTACCCTTTCTCTGTGCCCTCCGCCAAGCGTTTGGCCATTTCCTGTGTGCATAGCCTTCGCCGGCAATTGCCATTCTAGACCAGTGAAGGATTTTCGGAGGAGGGCGACATGATTCTGAAGCGGCGCCTTATTCAACCAATGCTCCTTGCATTAATGCTGGGCCTGGCCGTCTCCGGGTGCGGCAGTGATTACACCGTGTTTCATCCTGCCGGTCCAGTGGCTCAGTCCGAGTTGAACTTAATTGTCCTTAGTACGGTGGTTGTGGGCATCATTATTCTCCTAATATGGGCTCTCTGGGCCTACGTGCTGATTCGCTTCCGGGATAAACCGGGAAATAAGGCTCCCTATTGGCCCACATGGCGGCATCACCGGTTGCTGGAAGTTCTGGTGTTCATTTTCCCGGTGGTGGCGCTGGTCATCATTGCCATCCCGACAATCCGAAAAACGTATGCCTTAGCCCATATTCCTTCTGCCAAGCGGCCCCCGTTAGTCATTGACGTGACGTCCTTGGACTACAAATGGCTGTTCGAGTATCCCCAAGAGCACGTCGCCACGGTCAACTACTTTTATATGCCGGTCGGACGACCAGTCCTGTTCGAGCTCACCGCCCACTCCCCATTCGGCGCCTTTTGGGTGCCGAACCTAGGCGGCATGGAATACACCATGCCCAACCGGGTTCTGCCGCTGTGGCTGGAAGCGACCCGCACCGGCATCTTTGACGGCCGCAACGCCAACTTCAGCGGGAAAGACTTCTGGCGTATGAGCTTCAAAGCACACGCCGTTCCCGAATCCCAGTTTCAATCTTGGGCCCAAGGGTTGCGCCAACACGCCCCGCGGCTGACCGACGCCGACTGGCAGAAGTTGCAGCAGTTCACGGTGGTGCGGGCGTCCAGCTATTCCAGTTATCCGTCCAACACCTTTCCGGAACGGCCGACCGAATTTACCGTCCACGGCCTATATTACACGCCCACCCACAAGCCCTAAACGATCCTGATGCGAGGTGTCCCCATGACGATGAATCCCTGGATAACCCATTTGATGAAGCGCTTGTTTCCCCCGCAAGTGCTGTTGCCCGACATTATCGGCATTGATATTGGCCTGACTGTCGCTGCCATCGCGGCCATCGTCTTTCTCACGAAAACGAAGCGCTGGGGGTGGCTGTGGCGGGAGTGGATTACCACCGTCGACCACAAGAAGATCGGCATCATGTATCTTTTGGCAGCCCTGGTGATGTTGTTTCGGGGCGGCGTGGACGCCCTCATGATTCGCACCCAGCTCATCGCACCCCACCAACACTTCATGAGCGCCCAGCAATATGACGAAGTTTTCACGACCCACGGCACGGTGATGATTTTCTTCATGGCCATGCCTATGGTGTTCGCCCTCTTTAATGTGGCGGTGCCGCTCATGATTGGAGCCCGCGATGTGGCCTTCCCGCGACTCAACGCGATTAGTTTTTGGCTGTTTGCCTTTGGCGCCATTCTGCTCAACATCTCGTTCTCGATTGGCGGATCGCCCGACGCCGGCTGGATGTCGTATCCGCCCTATTCGGAACTGATGTTTAACCCGGGTGTAGGAGAAAACTACTTCCTGCTGTCACTGCAGGTTGCCGGTATTGGCACCATCGCCACCGGCATCAACTTCCTGGTCACCGTACTCCGCCTGCGGGCGCCGGGCATGACACTGACGCGCATCCCAATCTTTGCCTGGTCCGCGCTCATCACCTCGTCGCTGATTCTCTTCGCCTTCCCCCCGCTAACGGTGGCTCTGGGTCTCACCATGCTGGATCGGATTTTTGGGGCATCCTTCTTTACCTTGGGCCATCAGGGCATGCCCATGATGTATGCCAACCTGTTCTGGATTTTTGGACACCCGGAAGTGTACATCTTGATTATGCCGGCTTTCGGGGTTTTTTCCGAAGTGGTGCCAACCTTCTCCAAAAAGCCGCTCTTCGGTTATGAAGCCATGGTCGTATCGTTGTTGGCCATCTCCATCTTGAGCTACGGCACCTGGGTGCACCACTTCTTTGAAATGGGGGCTGGCCCTGGCGTCAACAGCTTTTTTGGCCTCTCCACCATGCTCATCGCCATCCCCACCGGGGTGAAGATGTTCAACTGGATATTTACCATGTGGGGCGGGCGTATTCGCGTCTCAGTTCCCATGCTGTGGCAGTTGGGCTTCATTCCCACCTTTGTCGTGGGCGGAGCTACTGGAGTGATGCTGGCCGCGGTTCCCGCGGACTACCAGTACCACAACTCCTACTTCCTCATCGCCCACTTCCACAATGTGATTTTGGGCGGCACCGTATTCGGCGTATTGTCCGGCATGTACTACTGGTGGCCCAAGATGTTTGGTTGGAAGCTAAATGAGCGCCAGGGGGTGTGGGCGTTCGTCTTTTTCGTGGTAGGATTTTGGCTCACCTTCATGCCCCAGTACTTTCTTGGTTTCCAAGGCATGACCCGGCGCATGTCCACCTACCCGCCCGGGCTCGGTTGGACCGCGCTCAACTTCTGGTCCACCATTGGCGCCTACGTCATGGGCGTGGGATTTCTCATTATGGTCTACAACATCATCTGGTCCCGCATCCACCCCGACTGGGATACGACCGGGGATCCTTGGGACGGGCGCACCATGGAATGGTCGCTGCCCTCGCCCGCTCCTGAGTACAACTTTGCCCGCATTCCCCATGTCCACTCCCGGGACGAATGGTGGGAGATGAAGCAAGAGGGCCGGACGGATGAGGTCAAAATCAGCGAGGAGACCGTGCATGCCATTCACATGCCCAGAAATACTCCCATGCCGGTCCTGCTGGCGTTGGCCTTCTTTGTAGGGTCCATCGGCATGGTGTTTGAGTGGTTTTGGCTGGCCATTCTGGGCGGATTAGGCGTAGTCGCGGCACTCACCTACGGGTCCTTCGCGGACTACAGCGAGAAAGAAATCAGCCGGGACACCATTCTTCACACCGAAGCACAGTTAGGGAGGGTGGAATCATGAGTACCGTGACAGAAACACATCGTTCCGCAGCACGTCCGCCGGAATTTGAGGACACCCATGAAAGCATCCGCATCTTAGGATTTTGGATCTTCCTCACCACCGACGTAGTCTTGTTCGGCAGTCTATTCTCGGTCTACGCGGTCTTCCGCAACCGCGTCGCCCTGGGTCCCACCCCGCACCAGCTCTTTGCCATGGGTCCAGTGCTGGCAGAAACACTCATCCTCTTAACGTCTACATTCACGTGCAGTTTGAGCCTCTATGCCGCCCGCTCGGACAAACTGAAGGGAGCCGTGGCTTGGCTCACTGCGACCCTGCTGCTGGGAGCCAGCTTTGTGTTCTTAGAAATTCGCGAGTTTGTGGGCGACGTGCGAGCCGGCCATACATGGCATCAAAGCGCGTTCCTGTCTGGCTTCTTCACCCTAGTGGGCACTCACGGAAGCCACGTCACCGTGGGCATCGCCTGGGCCATCATGCTGGTTTTGCAACTGATGTCGCGCGGGCTCACGGTCACGAACCGCCGCAAGCTCTACACCTTCACCCTGTATTGGCACTTTCTCGACATCGTGTGGATTTTTCTGTTCACCGTGGTCTATTTGTTGGGAATCGCCTAGACCTAGCCACCCTATCCAAGGAGGATCGATATGGACATTCAACGACACCTGCCGCCCCCGGAACCGACAGGTCATGGGGATGAGGTGGAAGTGCGGATCTTAACGCCCCACATCGCTCAGCCGCACTTTCCCGCCATGCAAGTGACGGGCTACGGATTGTCGCTCGCCATCACGCTAATCGCTTTTGCCATGGTCGCCTATCACTGGATGGGCCTCAATACCCTAGTCACGGTGCTTATTGTGATGGCCTTCATTCAAGGAGCCCTGCAACTAGGCATTTTCATGCACCTGCGCGAGGCCAAAGGGACACTCTGGCACCTGCCGGTCCTGGCGCTCGCGCTGTTCATTGGACTGGGAATCGTGGGCTTTTCCATGTGGATTATGCTGTTTAAGTCAGGGGTTTCTTAGCGTACCCGCTGCGGTCCCTGCAGCCGTTCTGGGGCAAGCCATTCAGCGAATCCGCTCACTAACGCCACCAACACCGCCAAGGTAAAGTCACCGGCAGCCATGCGCGGTCCTTTGGGGACGGCCAGGTAGAAAACCTCGAGAATAACGCCTGACGCGATAAACTGCACGAACGCTTCCCCGCTGCGGTTGGCGTGGTGAAAAAGGGTCTTAATCAGGACGACGCCGAATAAAGCGCTGGCAATCCCCAAGGATACCATCGCCCAAATGCCGATGTGATTGATGGGTTTCACCAGCGACTGGCCCACCCACAATGCCACAGCGATGACGACCGAACGAAACAACGCGCGGATCCATATCACATCCATCACACTCCCCGGTTAGTGTGGGGAGTGCGGGGGGAAATATGCGGCGTCGAGGCCTTGGCATTGTCTTGTCATGAATCTGCACCGCATGTCGCCTCGCGGGATGGCCGTGAGACCGGGCCATCCGCACCAATCAGCCAATATGGCCCTTAAGATTGACTGACAGCCACAAAAGCCGATATATGGAATTGATAAGTCATAAATGAGTGCATGAAGAGAGGAATTTTAACATGTGGGGCAGTCGTTACGGGTCCACCCAATCCAAGGTGCGCGGTTATTCCATGATGATTTGGGTCTTCATTGCCGTGGCCATTGTGAATGCCATGGATCCACACTTGGCCTTTATTTACGACCTCGCCATCGGCATCCCCGTCGGGGCCGTTGGCGGCGCAGGCCTCGGACACTTGATGGGCTATTTGCTGACGCCTAAATCCGTTCGCGAAGAGGAACGCCGCAAGCCCTAGTCTTATGCATCAACTGAAAGCCAATTGCAGCCACTCCCAAAAAGAAGACCTGGGGCGCGTTGCCGCGGTCGGCGGGGCGGGGCACTGTTGCGCCTTATTGATACAGACAGCAAACGTGGAGGGCATGTAGACGCGATAATCACCGGATCTCCAGCGGTACGTCACCCAAAGACCGTCAACCTGGTAGACCCCCGGTCCCGGCGCCCTCAGAGTCAGCACTGGCTGCCACCATTGACCGGCAGCGAATCTGTGGGGCAGGCTATACCAGTGATCGGGATGCTGCTGGTGCGTGACCCCGATATCGGGGGGAACCCGAACGGCGCCGACACCCCAGTGGACGTGCTCCGGCCTTTGGAGAACCGGCGCTACAGACACCACCTCTTCGGCCCATCTGGTCCGATTCTCGATCGTGTATCCCCCAAACGAGGCCGGCCGCGGCTTATGCCCAGCCCATGCTTCGGCGTACCCGCCTCGACTCGGCACTTCGCGACCCACCGGACCCGTCAGCGGCATGAGCCAATACAGGAGGGCTAATGCAGCCGCCAGACCCACAACGCCGAAAGCCCCGATACGCCAAACTCCCCCGCTTCTCATCAGTCCCCTACTCATCCCAACCGTACGAAGAAAAGACCTGCCCGCTTTGAACCTGGTGCATGGCAAAGCGGACATATGGAATGGTATTGACCGGCAAGGCATTTCGGGGAAACCAACGCAGGTCATCGCATTTGTGGGGCTCGGCATTGACAATCGCGCCGCTCCACTTTGCGGCGGTGAGAAAAAAGTCGATGCGCTCGTCGTCAGACCGCCGATGCATGACCCCCGCTACGGCGAGGTCCTCCTCGGCAATATCAATCCCGCACTCTTCCTTAGCCTCGCGAATCATGGCGGCCTTGATGGTCTCGCCGCCATCTAAGTGCCCAGCCGGCACACTGTAGCTGCCATCTTCATATCCGGTTTGAAACCGCCGCAGCATCAAAATGTCTCCGTCGCGAATCAGGAACAGATGCACGGCCGCCAGCAGCTGAAAACGTTTGTCGCCCGTCATGCTAACGTGACTCGGGCCGGATTTGGCGCATGATGTCGGCGACCGCCTGTTCCTCCGCACGGCCCGACTCCTCCAGCTTTTCGATAATGTGGGCAAAATCGGCGGCATTCCGATTCTGACTCATCTTTTTGGCTGCCTCGATGCGCGAGACCTCGATTCTAAGTCCGACAATACCCCGCATCTCCCGCTCGAGAAATGCGTCTCCCAGCGCCTCCCAGGTTCGGCCCTGAGGCCTGCCTGCTTCGTAGTGGTTCAAGAGCTGCCGCATCGCCACTGCCAGCTGGTCGTCGGTCAACACGCAACACGAGCCATAGACATGGGCCGCCAGATAGTTCCATGTGGGGACATTGGGATCTTCATACCATGAAGAAGAGATATAGGCGTGCGGCCCCTGAAACATCACCAGCACTTCCCCGTTGTCTGGAGCGACCCGCCAGATGCGGTTGCCGCGCGACACATGGCCCTCCAGAATCAACCGTTCACCCTCCTCACGCCATTCAAAGGGCATGTGGACCGCAATCGGAGCGCCACCATCGACGGCGACCAGCGTCCCGAAGGGACTGAACGCCAACAGGGCGCCGATTTCGTCGCGGTCAGTAAGGCGGTAATATTTGGGTATGTACATTCGAGAAGCCCCCTTTCGGATGATTTTGTCACAGTCTTCTGAGGCCATCAATGTGCTCGTGCATGCTATAATTCCAATGATTAAGAAACTTAACTGTTTCGTCGAACGGGGTGCGGGATGTTCAAAATCCTGAAATATTTGGCGCCATACCGAAAGTCCGTGGTCCTAGTCTTAGTTCTCACCTTTATGCAGGCCATGTCGACTCTCTACTTGCCGCAACTGATGTCCAACATCGTGGACGTCGGGATTGTACGCGGCCATGTGCCCTACATTATTCATGAGGGGCTGTGGATGCTCGGAGTCACCATAGCCGGGGGGCTGGCAGCCATTGGTGCCAGCTACTTTGCCTCCACCGCATCGGCCGGCTACGCCATGCGTCTTCGAAGCCACATCTTCCGCCATGTGGAGCAATTCGGTCTAAACGAGTTTGACGCTCTGGGCAACTCCTCCCTCATCGTCCGCACCAACAATGACGTGATGCAGGTGCAACAGATGGTGCAGATGGGACTCCGGATGATGATTATCGCCCCTTTGACCTCCATCGGCGGCATTATCATGGCTATTCATACCAACGCCCGCTTGGCCTTGTCTATGATCGTGGTCGTGCCCCTGCTGGGAATTACTGTGTATCTCATATTGGGACGGGGCATCCCGCTGTTTCGGGTTATTCAAACCAAAGTCGATCGCTTGAACCGCGTGGTGCGGGAAAACCTGGTGGGCGTCCGGGTGGTGCGAGCCTTTCATCGTGAGGCCCATGAGCGCGAACGGTTCTGGGACGCCAATACCGATTTGACGCAAATCTCGGTTAGAGTCTTTCAAATGATGGCGTTAATGCTGCCCCTGGTCATGCTGATTATGAATTGGGCCACGGTGGGGATCTTCTGGTGGGGCAGCATCCGCCTCAGCCACGGCCAGTTGGAAGTCGGCAGTCTGATGGCCTTTATCCAATACTTTTCGCAGATCATGTTCGCCGTGATGATGGTTTCGATGATGTCCTTCATGTTGCCGCGCGCCCAGGCCTCGGCCATCCGCATTCGGGAGGTGCTCGATACCGAGCCGGCCATTCACGACCCGCTGGAGCCTCGACACCTCGCCGGACGTCCCCGTCAACTCACATTCGACCATGTGACTTTCTACTATCCCGGGGCTGAGGAACCCGCCTTGGCCGATATCACGTTCGAGGCACATGCCGGTCAAACCATAGCCATCATCGGCGGCACCGGGTCCGGCAAGTCAACCCTCTTGAACCTTATTCCACGCTTCTATGACGTCAAGGACGGCGCTGTCCTGCTGGACGGAGTTGACGTTCGGGATATGGCGGCGGCGGATTTGCGCCAGTGGCTGGGCCTCGTGCCGCAGCGCCCCTTGCTCTTTAGCGGGACCGTTCTTGCGAACGTCCGCTACGGCAATCAGGACGCCTCGCCCGAAGAAGTCCAGGAAGCCTTGGAGACAGCCCAGGCCTGGGAATTTGTTCAGAAGATGCCGGACGGCATGGAGAGCTTTTTGGAGCAGGGCGGGGCGAATCTTTCGGGAGGCCAGCGGCAACGGCTCGCCATCGCCCGGGCCCTGGTCCGACAGCCGGCCTTGCTGCTGTTTGACGACAGTTTTTCCGCCCTCGACTACAAGACCGATGCCGCCCTCCGGTTGGCTCTCCGCCAGCAGGTGCAAGACGCGGTGGTGCTGCTGGTCGCCCAGCGGGTGGCCACCATCGTCGACGCGGATCTTATTCTGGTGTTGGACGAAGGCCGTATTGTGAGCCGCGGCACACATCGGGAGCTGATGGAAAAATCGGCCGTTTATCGTGAAATCGCAGCCTCCCAGCTGTCTCCGGAGGAAATCGCATGAGTCACAACCAGCGCGGGGCATCCTCCGCCCAGCGAGGCGGACCCGGTGGGTTTGGACACGGGCCAGGTTTTGCACGAGCGGTCGAGAAGGCCAAGAACCCTCGCGGCACGCTAATCCGTTTGCTGTCGGAATTCAAGCCGTATCGCCTGCGCCTGAGCGTGGTGATTGCGGCGGCGATTCTGAGCACCATCTTCACCATCTGGAGCCCGAAGATTCTTGGCAACGCCACGACGGTGCTGTTTCAGGGTTTTATCGCCAAACTCCGCCACGTGCCCGGAGCTTCGGTCAATTTCAGCGCCATCGGCCACGACTTAATCTTTTTGGCCGTTCTTTACCTGATAAGCGCAGCGTTTAGCTATGTGCAGCAGTACATTATGGCGGGGGTGGCCCAACGCCTCACTTTCCAGCTGCGCGAGAGGCTCATGGAGAAACTGAACCAATTGCCGGTTCAGTTCTTCGACAACCATCCGCATGGTGACGTGTTGAGCCGCTTCGTCAATGACTTTGACAATATCAGCAGTACGCTGCAGCAAAGCCTTGGACAACTCATTACATCGGTGGTGACCTTCGGCGGAGTTCTGGTGATGATGCTCACCATCAGTCCGCTGATGACTGTGGCGGTTCTCGTCACCCTGCCGCTTAGTTTCGGCTTGACCGCATTCGTGGTGCGCCGCTCACAAGGCTATTTCCGGAGCCAGCGGCGCCAACTGGGCGTCTTAAACGGGCACGTCGAAGAAAGCTACACGGGTCATGCCATTATCAAGGCATACGGGCATGAGCAACGCGCCATTGAACAGTTCGACAGCATCAACGCCGAACTCTATGAGTCATCCTGGAAGTCCCAGTTTATCACCGGAATTATCTTTCCCTTGATGAACGTCATCGGCAATCTGGGCTATGTGTTCGTGAGCGTGTTGGGCGGCATCTTGGTGACCCGCCGCGCCATTCAAATCGGAGACATCCAAGCGTTCATCCAATATACCCGGCAGTTCTCCCAGCCGATCACACAGATGGCCAGCATCTCCAATATCATTCAGTCACTGCTGGCTTCGACAGAACGGATATTCGAGATTTTGGATCAGCCGGAGGAAAGCGCCGATGCCCCCGCGAGTCCTTCAAAAGTCAGCCAGGGACACGTGCAGTTCCGAGATGTGGCATTCAGTTATGAAGCCCAAAAGCCGCTTATCGAGGACTTCACCTTGGACGTTCCGGCTGGGGCGACGGTGGCCATTGTGGGCCCCACAGGCGCCGGCAAGACGACGTTGGTAAACCTCCTGATGCGGTTTTATGATGTGGACCAAGGACAAATCTGTGTGGATGGCCAAGACATCAGAGATTTGCCCCGCGCCGAGCTTCGCCGCATTTTTGGCATGGTCCTGCAAGAAACCTGGCTCTTTCACGGAACCATCCGAGACAATATCGGCTATGGACGGGAAGACGCCGCCGAAGCGGCGATCGTGCGGGCGGCCGTGTTGGCTCGGGCCGATCACTTCATCCGTACCCTGCCGGACGGCTACGATACGGTGCTAAACGAAGAGGCCTCCAACATCTCACAAGGTCAGCGCCAACTCTTGACGATCGCTCGGGCGTTCTTGGCCGATCCCGCCATCTTAATCTTGGATGAGGCCACCTCCAACGTCGACACGCGCACCGAAGTGGCCGTACAGACGGCCATGGCCGACCTGATGCAGGGACGCACCAGTTTTGTCATCGCCCATCGGCTCTCCACGATTCGGGAGGCCGACATCATTCTGGTCATGGATCATGGCCGGATTGTGGAAAAGGGATCCCACGCGGAACTGCTGGCGCAGCGCGGCTTCTACTACGAACTGTATCAGAGCCAATTCCAAAAAGCGGTGGTCTGAAAGGATTGAGGTCCATGTCCTGGCTAATTTTGGTGACCGGTCATCCCGCCAGCGGCAAATCCACTCTGGCGGATCGGCTGTCCCAAGACCTCAACATGCCGGTTTGGCACCGGGACGAATTCAAGGAAGTCCTCTTTGATACGTTGGGCTCACACTCTCCGGAGGACTCGAGACGCCTAGGCGGCGCCAGTTGGGAATTGCTCCGCCACGCCGCCCTGGCGGTGATGCGACATCGTCTGCCTGTCATACTCGAAGCCAACTTAAGCCCGGTGCCCGGTCGTGAAGAAGTCCGTGCCCTGCTTGAGGCCAATGGCTATCAAGCTTTGGAACTCGTTGTAGAGGCGCCACCGGCAGTGCTCACGACCCGGTTTCAGCGGCGGATCGCAGGCGGCACCCGCCATCCCGGCCACCATGACGCCGAGCGGCTGATGGAGATGACGCTCCGTGTCATGGAGCCTTACGAGCCGCTCCGCGTCACGGACCACCTCCGCCACGTCGATACCAGCCTCCCCGACGCCGCCGTCTATCCGCAGCTCCTGGGCTGGATACGGGAACATCTCGCAGCCGTGTAGAACGTTCTCTATACCGTCTAGAGGAATTGGCCCACCGGCACGTCAAGATTAATCGTGGTGTGGCGCAATTGCGACCCAAGGGCCTTAGCCTTCTCGGAAAACAGCCGTTGCAGGACCACCACCGGCAGGGAGTCGCTGGTCAAGGCTCCATCCTCCTCGCTTCCAATCAGCAGCACGTCCGGCACCGCCCGCCATCCCCCAGCCCGATCATAGAACTCGGCCAGCGAGGGATGGCACGTAAAAATGCCGAAATCCACATCCGGCTGACGTTCCAACCACCGCGTGGCGGCCGCAACCGTCTGATGTCCCAGGCTGCGGCCCCGATATGCGGGATCGGTGGCCACACAGCTCAGACCCGCAATATTGAACACGGCCCCGCGATGCGTGATCTGCTTTTGTACGATGCCGGCGTAACTCGCCAACTGACCATCCGCATACACGTAGAAGGACTGGACCTTCCATCCCTCCTCGTGGGGATTGGGAATGGCCGCATCGTCGGGCAGGGGGCTTACTTCGGGCCACACCTGATGCATCAGGACGGCGATGTCGCGGCGCAAGCCTTCGGGGGCCAGCTCATACGGGATATCGCGAATGGCTTCCATCGTCCTATGCCTTGGGCTCGGACAGACGCGACCACCGGTTCCAACGGCGTTCAATCGCCGCATCCAGCGACCATGGACTCGGTCCCACGGCCGAATCCAACCCGTACAGAGCCGCAAAAACCACCGCATAAATAATGCCGGTGCCAATGTCCGTGCTTCCCGCCGTGTAAGGTCCGCCGAAGCCTTCAGCCAAAGCCCAAACCACCAAACTAAAGCCCAGACCTACCAGATACCCGGCTCGCCGCGCGAATCCCAGGATTAATCCCAAAGCGGTGACACTCTCCACGACAGCCGTGGCAATCGCGAACGCCCGAGGATCAATCTGGATGACGGATTCCGCGGAATGAAACAACCACAGAAGCCAGTGCGGCTGACCCACGGCGGCAGCCTTCACCTGAGCCAAGTAGCTGGACTGAAAAGACGGCGACCATTTAAAGGCCGCATCAACAGCCCAAATAATCCCGAAGGCGATGCGCAACAGACTAACCCGGCCAGCCAGCGTTCGCTGGGACTTGTAGTCCACAGGATCACTCCTTATCAGGGGGTGTTTAACGGAGACTGGTTCATCCATGCCGAACCTGGAAGGCACAAGACCTTCCTCCTGATGAAATGTTACCGCATTTTTTCTCCCGCATCGAACCCTAGGCGGCGAGGCTGCTCTTCGCCAATCCTAAGCACTGCTACGAATTCGCCGCGCGATAGAGGGCGAATCCCCAAATCGGTCCAGCAACCGATAAAAAGAGCACCACCACGAAATATAGGATGATGCCGATGGCCGCTGCATGGATTAACACAAGCGACAGGCCCACCAAGACCGCGTAGGCGAGCACCGCCAGAAGCAGTCCACCTAGAAGCCCGCCGTAATGACGGCTCTGGAACATCTGTCGGAAGCTCTCGCCCCAAGACAGCCGGTCAACAAAGAGTCCGCCAGCCATACGCAGCACCCAGGGCAACGACAGGACAAACGCCAAGCCCGTGATGACCCCGCCGATCACGTGAAGCGTCGCAATGAGCACGCCGCCAACAATGGACAGCGCCAGAATCCATAGAAACGCGAATAAATACAGGCCCCAGGCGCGGCCATAAAAGCGAGCCGCGGACGGCCAAAACGATCGCCACGTCACGGGAACCGCGGCCACCGCCTGCCCGAATATGCCGTACATGCCCGCTACCAAAAAGGGGCCTGCGGCCAAAATGAAGAGATACATAATCCCGACGCCCGCTAGTGCCCTCCCCGGTTGGACGGTGGTAGCCAGCGGTGTGGTCCCGGGCAATGTGGGATGATAAATTGAGGATGCCAGGGTACCCGCGCCGACGGCCGCGAGAATCACAATCATCAGAAGAATAAAGACAATGGACCAGATGAGCGTACTCCAGACGGCACCCTTTTTAATGGCCGCGCTCCAGACGCGCAAACCTTCTGATAACATTTGGTCGCCTCTTTCCATGCAACATTATTGTTGACGAGCCGCGCTGCTGAGCGGGCTCTAATCTGAATTATCCCATATACCGGCACGGCTTTGAGAGAATTGAACCGCATTGCGTTGAACCAAATCATGGGTTCTTACGCCAAACTCAGCCCGCTCAGAGTGCTTGGGCAATGTCCGACAAGCAATTGCCGCGATCCTGTCATTTCGCTATGCTCTTTGCAGATAAGGAGGGGGTCCCTTGAACACGTCGGAGACACCACGGGCCTGGGCGACATGGGGAATGGCGTGGGGCCTCGGCATTCTATTGGTCCTGGCGCTCGGATTGGTACTTCCCGTCATCGTCATTGCCATCCTGAAATTCGCGCATCTGGCCACCGTGAGCCAAGTAACACACGGTTGGCCCGCGGTAGCGTATTCAGCGGAATCGGAGTTGGCATTTGGAGCGGCAGCCTTGGTAGCCTGGGTGGTTGCGACCCGTCGTTACTGGTTTGGCGGCCCTTGGCGCTGGCGCTTATGGGCCAAGGGACTGGCGGGAGGGATGGCCTTGGGCGCGGCTGTTACCCTGATCGGTGTAGCAATGCAGGAGTGGCTGGGCCGCTCGCTGCCATCCGATGCTAAAGACCTGGTGGGACCGGTGGGCCATCACGCCGGTCCTCTCATCGCCATGCTGGTTGTGATCGCTCTACTGGCCCCGGTGATGGAAGAATGGCTGTTTCGGGGAACGCTTCAGACTAGTCTCGCCCGGGCGGTCGGTGCCCCCGTCGCCATTGGCATTGTATCCGTCATCTTCGCCTTGGTTCATGAACTGGACTCGCCGCAGCCCTTGGCCCATCCCTGGCTGTGGGCGCCCATTCTTCCTTTGGCGGTGGTGCTCGGCATTGTGCGGGTGCGGACCGACTCGATGAGTGGCAATATCGGCATTCACATGGGATTCAACTTGTGGGCAGCATTGTTGATGTCCCTTCAGTTTTGGCGTTAGCGGCCGCGGCTTGAAACCCGACGCCTCCCGTTTTCTCAGCGCGGCGATGGATACCGCCCATTTGCGAGAGGATGCGCTACCCGCAGGAAAAAGCGGCGGTCGTACCGAACCATGCTCCGCGGTCGGTTAAATCGGGAGGTCAGGAGTGCGAACTTTAAGAAATCGCAGCTTTTCCTTGCTGATGTCGGGGCAGTTGGTATCCAAGCTGGGCAATAACCTCTACATGATCGCGCTGCCGTGGTATGTCTATGTAACCACCGGGTCAAAATTGTTGTTGGCGGTCACTGGGCTGGCGCAATCACTGCCGGCCATCGCGGGCCTATTTTCCGGTGTCTTCGTGGACCGGTGGCAAAAGCGCAAGGTCATGCTCACCGTTGATGTGATTCGCGTGGTCTTGTGTGTCGCACTCTTCCTGTTGGCCGTGCATCATGCCAACATCTATACCATTGTCGTGACGGTATTGCTGCTGGAAACCGCGGGCCGGTTTTTCGGTCCGGCGGCCACGAGCATCATCCCCATCATTGTGAGCTCTGAGGATTTGGCAGAGGCCTCTGGATTAGAGCAATCCGGCGGCGGTATTGCACAGTTGGTCGGCACCATCGCCGGCGGACCCTTAATCCAAGGGCTGGGTGCGCCATTCTTGTTTTTAGCCAATGCCATTACCTATGGTGTGTCGGTCTTAAGTCTGGGGTTTCTGAAAGTATCCGAACCGATTGCCCAGCCCACCGAACCGCCTTCCTTTGTGCGGGAGTGGCTGGAAGGGTTTAGCATTACCCTAAAATCCCGATTCATTCTCCTCATCACGTTGGCAGCCATGGCCGCCAATTTTGGGTTTGCCGCCTTTGACATCAGTTTGACCGCATGGGTGAAAGGCCCCATGCACGGCAACGCCATCGATTTGGCCCTGGTGGGCGCCTCGTTCTTCTCTGGAGTGCTGGCTGGAGGCGTAGCGCTCGGGCCGATTAGCAAGGTCCTGAACCTGCGGACCATTCTGGTTGGCGGCTTGTTCTTCGTGGCAGGGCTGACCGGCCTAGTTGGGTTAAAGAGTCTCTTGTGGTGGGCGATGCCCATACTCTTTCTGGTGGGCATCGGTGTATCGCTGATGAATGGAGCGCTGGGCGCCTTCGCCTATCAAGTCGTGCCGTCCCACGTGCGCGGCCGCGTGTTTGGCACGCTGTCGGCCGCCAGTACACTGACCGCTCCGCTCGGCATGGCTCTCTATGGATACCTCATGATTCACATCCCATTGCACATTCTTTTTATTTTGATTGCCATACCCGCCTTTTTAAGCGGCGTCAGTCTGTTGGTTCCCACCAAAGACGATAGTGGCAATCTGGAAGTCGGTCTCGAAGCGTAATCCCCCTATCCATCACGCTCCGCCATT
>JAJZAN010000067.1 GCA_021799435.1 Bacillota bacterium
ATCCCCCATTTGGTCGGGCATGAGTCCGACCGCCCGGCCATGAGCCTGGACTTCAGTGCTGAGATACTGCTCTCGGAGCTTCGCATACCGATTTTCGGGGGCTCCCAAGATGGCATTGCCAGGCCCCTCAGGGCCGATACCCCACCCGTCCAGAACCATCAACACCACGGGTCCCTTCATCGGCGCACCTCCTGCCAGCCCTGAATGAGGTCTAGCCAGTGACCAACATCCAGCGACGCCCCGCCCACCAGCGCACCATCCAAGTGCGGCTGGCGGGCAAAATCGCGGATATTGCCCCGGTTGACCGATCCGCCATATAAGATTCGCAAACTATTGGTCGTTTCAGGGAGAAGTTTCTCTGCCGCATCGCGAATCAATTCCGCCACACGATTGGCTTCGACCGGATCGGGAACCACACCCGTTCCAATAGCCCACAGCGGTTCATACGCCACCACGACCGCCGTGGAATCGGCCAAGTTCTCCAAAGCACGGGTCACCTGGCGCCTAACCACCTGATCTGTCTCCTCAGCCTTCCGCTGAAGCTCGGTCTCGCCCACACAAATTATCGGGATCAGGTGAGACTCGGCCGCAGCCGCCGCCTTGTGCGCCACCAGGGCGTCATCCTCCCCGTACAACTGACGGCGCTCGGAATGACCGACGATAACATAGGAAGCGCCGGCTTCGCGGATTAGATAGCCCGATACCGCACCGGTATTGGCCCCCTCCAGCCCTAAGTCTAAAGACTGGGCGCCAACCTTCACCGACGATTGCGACAAAGCACGGCCCACCGTGTAGAGCGCAGGCAATGTCGGGCAGATCACCTGCTCCGGCCCTTCCTGCGACAACGACTCCATGCGCCGGGCGAGCTCCTTAGCATAGGCGGCCGATTCGCCAACGGTCTTGTACATCTTCCAGTTGGCCGCCATCAGGGAACGTTCGGGCATTTGGCTACCCCCTTGGGGAATTGATAAGTGCCCGCACCCCGGGCAAGGTCTTTCCCTCCAATAATTCCAATGCTGCGCCGCCGCCGGTCGAGACATGGGCCAGTCGATCGGCAATTCCGGCTTGGGTCACCGCCGCAACGGAATCGCCTCCGCCCACTACAACCTGAGCCCCCAACGCGGCCAAGCCTTCGGCCATGCGCATGGTCCCCGCCTGAAAGCGCTCCCACTCGAACACGCCCATTGGCCCGTTCCACAAGACCGTGGCAGCGTCCGTCATGGCTTCCAGCATGACGTCGACGGCAGCCGGCGACACATCCAGGGCCATCTCATCGGCGGTGAGGTCACCGGGGGCGGCCTCACGGCTGGGCGCGTCCTGGGCAAAGCCTCGTGCTGCCACCACGCGCTGCGGCAACAGGATGGGGATGTTGGACTTTTCTGCACGGGCTAAGATTTCGGCCGCGGTTGCCACCGCTTCTGTCTCCACCTTGGAAGCACCCATGTCATATCCTTGAGCAACCAAGAAGGTATTGGCCATGCCGCCGCCTACCGCCAGTCCATCGACACGGTCCAAGAGCGCCCCAATCAACCCTACCTTGTCACTCACTTTGGAACCGCCCACAACCGCCCAATAGGGGCGGCGCGCACCGTCAACCAGTCCTTGGAGGGCGGTGAGCTCCCGCGCCAAGAGCCGCCCGGCGTAGCCGGGTCGCAGGGCGGGCAGCAGCGCCACCGAGGCATCCCCGCGATGTGCGGTGCCAAAGGCATCGTTGACATACAGGTCAGCCCATCTGGCCAGCTTCTCGGCGAATGCTGGGTCGGCCTTCTTCTCGCCCGGTTCGTAGCGCAAGTTCTGCAACACCAGTACGTCGCCGTCCCTGAGGCGTTCCACTGCCGCTTCAGCCTCTAAGCCCACCACATCGTCCACAAACGCGACCGATCGGTTCATGAGCTTTTCGAGACGCTCAGCCGCAATGTCCAGAGACGCGCCCCCCCACTCTTTGGGACGTCCACGGTGGCTTGCCACCACCACGCGGGCGCCACGATTCGATAGTTCCCGGAGCGTATCCAGCGCCCCCCGAATACGGGTATCGTCGGTTATTCGCCCCTGGTCATCCACGGGCACATTGAAGTCCACCCGCACCAGCACTCGACGCCCCTGGAGCGGAGGCATGTCATCCAGCGTGCGAAATGGAACGTTAGGCATCCCGCTTCGCCACCAGTTGCGTGAGCCCCACCAACCGGTTGGCATAGCCCCACTCGTTGTCATACCAAGCTAATACCTTGACCATGCGGTCTCCCAAAGTCATGGTCTCCAAGCCATCCACGATGCTGGAATGGGGGTCGCCTTTGAAGTCCCCGGATACCAGGGGCTCGTCGACGTATTCCAGGATTCCTTTCAATGGTCCCTCTGCGGCCGCTTTGAAGGCCTGATTGACCGCCTCTTTGGACACGTCCTGTTCCGTGTTGACAACCAAGTCCACCACGGACACGACCGGAGTCGGCACACGCAAAGACATTCCATTCAGCTTGCCTTTCAGCTCCGGAATGACCAGGTGCAAAGCTTTAGCCGCACCCGTGCTGCTGGGAATAATGTTAGTGGCCGCCGCACGAGCGCGTCGCATGTCACTATGTTCCAAATCCAAGAGCCGCTGGTCGTTGGTATAGGAGTGAACCGTAGTCATGAGCCCACTCTCAATGCCGAAGTTTTCGAGCAGCACCTTCGCCACCGGCGCCAAACAGTTGGTCGTGCACGAAGCGTTGGAAATGATGTGGTGTTTGGCCGGGTCATAGAGGTGGTCATTGACGCCCAGCACAATCGTGATGTCCTCGCCCTGAGCAGGTGCGGAGATGAGGACCCGCCGAGCTCCACCGCCGTCTATGTGGGCTCGGGCCTTCTCGGCTTTAGTGAAGGCCCCGGTGGACTCAATGACAATATCAACGCCAACTTTGCTCCAAGGAATTTGAGACGGATCCTTTTCGGCAAAGAATTGAATCTCCCGCCCATTGACCACCAGCTTGTCGTCTTTGGTGGCAATGGTGCCGTTGAAACGCCCATAATTGCTGTCATACTTAAGCAAATGCGCTTGCGCTTTGACGTCTCCGATGCTGTTGATGGCCACAATCACAAAATCTTTTTGGTCTTCCGCCGCCCGGAAAAATCGGCGACCAATACTGCCAAATCCGTTGATTCCCACTCGTACCACGTTGTTCCCCCCATCCCCAGAGTTAGTTTCATTGTACCGAAACTTGCCATGATGCCAAAGACATTCCAGTCGTGGTCTCCGGTCAGTCGTTCATTTCCTTCCGCTCGCCCGTCACCATGAAAATAACCCACTCCCCGATGTTGGTCGCGTGGTCCGCGACTCGTTCGATATAATTGGCCACAAACAGCAGGTGGGTGCCCTGACCAGCCGCGTCGGGTCGGTCCCGGATGAGCTCAATCAGGTCGCGGAAGATCGCGGAGTAGAGGTGGTCCACGTCATCGTCAAGCCGAATCATGGTGTAGGCCTCGTCGATGCTCCGATGCACATACGCATTAAGTGCCAATCGCACCATGGAGCTGGCCAGCCGAGCCATTTCCGGAATATCCACGAGGGGTTTGATGAACGCCTCATTCTCCAGACGCAGGGTCACTTTGGCAATGTCGGCGGCATGGTCCGCCATTCGCTCCAAATCGGTGATAATTTTTAAAGCCGTCGAGATAATGCGCAGATCACTCGCCAGTGGCTGCTGCAGGGCCAGCAGGGTGAGACAACGGCGCTCGATGTCCATCTCCATCTGGTCCACTCGGTCATCTTCCTGAATCACTTCGCGCGCCAGGGCACTGTTTTTCTCGGTAAGAGCCCGCACCGCTGCCCGCAACTGGTCTTCCACCACCGCCCCCATACGGAGCAGCTCCTGTTCCAGTTCTACCAATTGGTCGCTCAAATACTGCCGAATCATGCCCGGGCCGCCTCCTGTCCAGTTCACTCCCTATTGTACGCAAACCACGCCAATGGGTCAGGACTCGAAGCGTCCCGTTAAATACTGCTCCGTACGGTTGTCTTGCGGGGCGGTAAAAATTTGGCGGGTAGGCCCTACTTCAACGAGCGCTCCGTCGAGAAAAAACGCTGTGCGGTCGGAGATTCGGGCAGCTTGGCGCAGATTATGGGTAACCATCACGATCGTGTACTGACCGCGCAAGGCGCCCACCAACTCCTCGATTTTCGCGGTAGACAGGGGGTCTAAGGAGGCGGTTGGCTCGTCCATCAGCAACACTTCAGGATTGACCGCGAGCGCCCGAGCGATGCAAAGGCGCTGCTGCTGACCACCCGACAAGGCTAACGCGGGGCGGCGCAGCTTGCCGCGCACTTCGTCCCATAAGGCTGCTTGTCTCAGGCTTTGCTCGACAATTTTCCGCAGAGTTCCCGGGTCGGCCACACCCTGCAGCCGAGGCCCGTAGGCGACATTGTCGAAAATGCTGAACGGAAACGGGTTGGGTGCTTGAAACACCATCCCCACCCGGCGCCGAATCTGAGTCACGTCCACGTGGGACTCCTGGATGTCCAAGTCTCCCAACATAATGCTCCCGCTGACCCGTACGCCAACCTGCTCTTCAGAGAGGCGGTTCAGCGTCCGGAGAAAGGTCGACTTGCCGCACCCAGAGGGGCCAATCAGGGCCAGCACTTCGCCCTCCTCCACGGACAGCGTCACATGCTTTAAGGCAGGCTGGCGCTGATACCACACCGAAAGATTTTCGACCCGGAGTTTAGGTTCCATCGTATCCCCCCTCTGAACGCCCGAACAGCTGCGCCACCCTGTTGGACAGCCACAGTACCACACTGATGCCAATCATCAACGTAACCCCCGTAGCCGCCGCCTCGGCATCACGGCCCGACACCACGCCTTCCGTGCGGATGTACCAAATATGGACGGCCAGCGTCTCGCCGGGTCCCCATAAACTCCAGTGCTGCGACACGTTGACACCCGTTGTCACGATTAAAGCAGCCGACTCGCCAGCCAACCGAGCCAACGCCATGCCGATGCCTTCGATGAGGGTCCCCAGGGCGGCCGGTATGACCACTCTGACCACCGTCTCGAATCGGCTCGCCCCCAAGGCTAATGAGGCCTCTCGGTAGCTGTCTGGAACTGCCGAAAGGGCCGCCCGGCACACCGTCACCATGAACGGCCAGTTTATCACGGAGAGAGCCAACGCTCCCGTCAACAAAGACACCGGCCAGTGCCACCATCCCACCGCCACGCGATAGACCGCCAGCGCGAGCACAATCGTCGGGGCACTCATCAGCGTCGCACGCAGGTGGTCCAGTTCGCGGACCCGGCGGCTCTGGCGGCGAAGATATTCCCCTTGATAGACCGCCACCAGGAGTCCCAGCGGCACCGTCACAATCATCGTGATCGAGCACAGCACGACGGTGTTTAGTATTTCTGGGCCGATTCCGACGTTGCCAGAGCTGGTCAAGAAACGCCACGTCAGGAGAGGAAGGCCGCTTTTCAGCAAGGACCCGAGTACGAGTACAAATCCCGCCATACCCAGTACCGCCAACACTGCGGAGAGGCCGAAAAGCCGCCGTCCCCGAACCATCAGCGGCTCCCCCACCGTTCGGCGGTGCGCACCAGTACGTACATGGCGGCCAGCAGCAACAGTGCCATGATGTCTAAAACCGCGTGACCGGCCGTTCCCGGCGGAAAAGCGGTCATGTCGGTGAAAATTTGCGTGGTCAGCGTCGCTCCCGGGGCCGCCAAGCCGGCAGGAATGGCCGTCTGGCCCCCGACCACCATCTGAACCGCCATGGTTTCGCCTAAGGCACGCGCCAGGCCTACCACCAATCCGTTAACCAACGCGGGCATGGCAAAAGGCAATTCGACCCGCAGAAGGGTCTGATCCGGCGTGGCCCCCAAGGCCGCCGACCCTTCCTTCAGGGTGTTCGGCACCTTGCTTAAGGCTTGGGCAAAGAAGAGGCTCAATGTCGGCAAAATCATCAGCGCCAACACGATGCCGGCCGCCAGGAGACTAAATCCGGGCCCGCCCACGTGCGCGCGCACCCAGGGGACGACCATCTGCAGACCCCACCACCCGAATATCACCGACGGCACAGCCGTCAGTACCGTCAAGACGCGCAGAATCCCTCCGCGCCCCAAGGCTCCCACTTGGTGCACGATACTCACGGCAACCCCCAGGGCAATCGGGACGGCGATGACTAGCGCTGTCAGCGTTACGGCGGCGGTACCCACGACAAACGGTGCCACGCCATAACGGCCCCGGAGGGGATCCCACACCGCGCCGATCAGGTTGGCGGCAGCCCTCGGCGCGCCCAACATGGGCCATGCCCCAGCCGCCAAGGACGCCACCAGAATGATGCCCACCAGGGCAAACAATCCGGCGGCTAGGCCTGCCGTGCGGCGCGGCATCCGATCCGTGACAGAAGGTGTGCTCATGATGCACTCCCGTATATCCCATATCGTGTCCGATTGGGGTGAGATCCCAAGTAGCGAACCAAATCATGGACGATGCTTGGGGCCTCCGGCCGCACATACAGGCTGGGCTCTGCATACCAAGGCCACTCTGCCCCCCGCTTGGGAGAAAAATGCCGACCGCCCACCCCCAGGACGGTGACCCCGCGGGGGACGACGCCCGACTCGACGAATCCCACCGCGCCCGGCGTCTCGCGGACCCCGGCCAGCGTCGCCCCGTTGGAGAGTTGGACAATGGCTTGCGACGTAATGCGACGACCGCCCATCATTTCGCGGTCTACCACCGATAAAGCTCCCGAGGCCAGCGGACGGGTCATGACCACAATCGGTACCGGACGCCCTCCCACGCTCTTCCATGACCGTGTCCGCCCATCCAACACCGCCCGAAGCTCTGTCGTGGTCAAGTTATGCACACCGGTTCCCGGATGCGCCACAAACAAAATCGGCAGCCGCCCCAATGGCATCACCTGCAGATGGACCCCGCTCGTCCATTCAGCTCGCGGAGGAATATCAGACACCCCCACGTCGGCGCGTCCACGACTCACCTCAACCAGTCCAGCTACAGACCCCCCGCCGGCCAATGAAACCGTGTACCCGGGATGGCTTCTTTCAAAGCCCCCTACGGTATCGCGGAGATAGGCCAGAGTGCTGGTGGCCCCGGCGATGGTCAGGTGGCGGGACGTGGGCGCGACAGCAGACGCCAAGGCCAGCAGGGTAAACAGAAGGCCCTTAATCCAGGCTGTCACCATGCCCACCTCCTCCAGACTCGTGCCTAGGCAGCCAGACTGTAAATCGCGTGCCCTGTCCCACCGTACTACTTACATCTATGCGGCCTTGATGCAATTCAACAATGTGTTTGACGATAGCCAGTCCCAGTCCCGTCCCTCCAGATGCTCGAGAGCGGGCTTTGTCGACGCGGTAGAAGCGCTCGAAAATGCGCGGAAGGTCGGTTGCGGGAATCCCAATGCCGGTATCCTCCACCGACACGCCCACCATGCCGAGAGCGTTCTGTGGAATTTGCTCAGGCAGAGACACGGTGACCGTTCCGCCAGAGGGAGTATATTGGACCGCATTCTGGATTAGATTCAAGAACACTTCCTGCAGCCGGTCGGCATCGCCGGATACCATAGGCAAAGCGGTGGTGATGCGGCTCACCAGCGTCAGGCCTGCCTCTTCCGCCCGTGGCACCATGCGCGACACCACCGATTCCAGCAAAACCGATAAGTCCACCCCTTCGACCTGGAAAGGCAGGGAATGGTGCTCCATGCGCGAGAGAGTCAGCAGATCGTCGACCAGGCGGCTCATACGCCGACCTTCTTCATGAATCAGGCGGGTAAACCGCTCCCGCGTCTCGCGATCGATATCCTCTTCCAAAAGTGTCTCGGTAAATCCCCGGATAATGGTGAGCGGAGTCTGCAGCTCATGACTGACGTTGGCTACGAAGTCCTGCCGCATGCGGTCGAGTTGGCTCTGCAAGGATACATCCCGGGACACCATCACGGCCCCCAATCCGCCCACCGGCTCGGGCAGCGACGCAATGGTCACCTCCACCACCAGCGACTCATTGTCGGGTGGGCTCCAATGCACGGTTTCCGTTCCGAGCTGACGGGTGACCCGATGCACTGCATCATCAATCTTCACATCACGAATCACTTCCAAAAGGTGGCGGCCCGTCACGGTCGGTTCCTGGATCCGAAACATTTCCATAGCCGCCCGATTTATCAGGGTAATCGTAAGACCGTGGTTCAAGATGATAATGCCGTTGGCCATGCTGGTCAGGATGGCTTCCAACTGCTTTTTGTCCTGCTCGAGGTCATGTGTGCGCTCCATGAGCACTTCGGCAACGCGGTTCATGCCATGGGCAAGGGAGTCGAGGGGGTCGTCCTGGTCTAGATATACACGGGCCTGCAAATCACCCGAGGCCCAGCGATCCACTGTATCCTCCAACTGGACAACCGACTCGGATAGAAGTCGCTCATCCCGGCGCCAAGCCAACAAATACCTCGCCGCCCAGACCCAGCTGATTAACAGCAACAACGCCGCCCACAGCGGTCCACGCGGCACTCTCAAGAGCAAGACCGCCACAGTGGCTAGGCCCAGAGCGGCGGGAATCAGCCACACATTCGCCTGTCCTCGATTCATTGTCCGGAAAACCGATATCCCACCCCTCGAACCGTTTCAATGAATCGGGGGTTCTGGGGATCCTCCTTGAGCTTCTCGCGCAAGTGGCGGACGTGGACGTCGACGGTTCGGGAGTCGCCGTAAAAGTCCTCGCCCCAGACACGCACCAAGAGCTCGTCGCGCGTAAAGGCGCGACCCGGGTTCCGTGCCATAATGGTCAGCAGCTCAAACTCTGTGAAGGTTAAATTGACCGGGTGGCCGTCCACTTCAACGCTGCGGCGTTCGACGTCGACTTCCAAACCCGAAAACTTGATGTCGCCGGTCTCTTCCCGGCCCTTCTGGCTGCGGCGCAGAATCGCTTTGACACGGGCAATCAGCTCCCGCGGGGAAAACGGTTTGGTGACATAGTCATCAGCACCCAATTCCAACCCCAGCACCCGGTCGACTTCGTCCTTGCGGGCCGTCAGCATGATGATGGGGATATCGGTGGATTGACGAATCGCGCGGCACGCTTCCAGGCCCGACTGACCGGGCAGCATGACGTCTAAGATCACCAGGTCGAAGGGTTCCTTGGCGACTCGCTGCACGGCCGTCTGCCCATTCTCCTCCGTTGCGACGTGATACCCTTCACGTGATAAGTGGTAGGACACCAGTTCTAGAATCGCGGTCTCGTCGTCCACCACCAGCACCCGCTGCATGGCTCGGCCTTGCCCCCTTCGCAAATCATGAATTACTCCTCGAGCCGAATCCGCCGCGCGTCCACCCGCACGGCGAGCACATTCAACGAAGTCATATGCTCGAGGTGCCGTCGGACCTGATCCTGCACTTGACGCAGGATCGAAAAGAGATGCCGGGCGGTCTGGGGGGTGACATCCATTTGGACAACAACCCCATCTGGGCTCGATTGTACCACGACCCTTGATACACGCGCGATTTCAGGCACCTGGTAGGCCGCATGAACCACAATGCCGCTCAGTACCGTATCGCTAATATAGAATCGCCCCAGACTGGAATAGGTGGGCCGCACAATGGACTTCTCAACCTCCACCTGATGTCCCCCTTTGCGGCGGAAGATGAACCGCAAGGGGTCAACCAGGTAGCCCGAAAACGACTTCTGCACCTCGACCGTCGGCGCTGGAATCACATGCTTGCCTTCTGCCTGCCGCACATATCGCGCCGTGCGGCGCTCTTCGGGCGTCGAAATGTCCTCAATCCGCACCCAGTCCACCGCTGCGTCCGACAAACCCAGCGTATCTAAAATGCGAGAGACCATGTGCTTCGAAGTGCCCAGCACCAAAAGCGCCTCAGGATTCAGCGTCTCGATCGCCTGCACCACCTCATCCCGGTGGATCGGATCCTCGAAGATGGCTCGTTTGACAGCGGCCACCCGGGTGGCCTCCCGCTTGGCCGATCGCCCGGCCACAATGCGCCCGCGATGAATCAAGAGCCCATCGTCGATAATGGTGTCAATCCCTTTGTCCACGGCCACCAATGAGGCGCGGTGACTCTTGCCGGTTCCACTCGACCCAATCAATGCGTAAATTGCGATTGCCACCCTAGTATCCCCGCTCCCAGTCGACAACACCGAGCATCGGCCGGCCGGCGCGAAACCGAGATAGATTCTCCGAAAACACGGCCACCATTCCGTCAGGGCGACTGGGGCCGGAAATGTGAGGGCTAATTGTCACCCCAGGCAACGTCCAGAGGGGCGAATCGGACGGCAATGGCTCCGTCTCCACCACATCCAGAGCCGCTCCCGACAATTGCCCATCCTGAATGGCGGCTATCAATGCCGCTTCATCCAGGACCGCTCCGCGACCGACATTGATGAGATAGCCGCCCCGCTTCATACGGTCAATCTGTTGGGCCCCCACCGCATGATAGGTCTCCGGGGTGTGCGGCAGCACCATCACCAACACATCCAACTGATCATAAAAGGTTTCCCATTCCTCGGCCGAAAATCCTCGGATTCCCGACAGTTGCGGCCTCTTTCGGCCTAGTGCCCGTACCTCCCGCACCAGGGGGCGAAACATCTCCGCTATGTGAGAGCCGATCGACCCAGCCCCCAAGATACCCACACTCAACACAGCCAACTGCCTCACCAAGTAGGGCGACCATTGGCGCTCTGCCTGTCCCTGTGTAATCCGACGCCAATCCTTTACCCAAGCCAGTGCCGCCATTAAAGCGTACTCGCCCATATCGGGTCCAAAGTGATCCACAATGCGGGTCACCACCACAGATTCGGGGATCCTTACCGGCAGAAGCCAGTCAACCCCGGCGCCAGCCCCCTGAATCCATGCGAGACTCGGACAACTGTCGATGACTTCTTGGGTGATGCCCCATCCAAACAACACCTTGATGTCCCGCCGGGCTTCGGTATCCAGATGCTCTAAGCGGCCAATGGGTTCTTGTATCCCAACTTGCCCGAGCGCCTGCACCAACTCCTCGTGACGGCTGCCAATGCCGCAGGTGGCAATCTCCATCAAGATCGCCCCGCCCGTACCAAAAGTTCCTGAACCAACTGCCGACGCGGCTCCATATAACGCCAGTCTACCCCTTCATTGCGGGCGTGGGCGCCTTGTCCCACCGGTCCTAGTCCGTCCAGAGTCGGGGCGAGGGGCGCCGTAAAGTTCCCATCGCTGGCACCGCCAACCCGAACACCGGCCAGGTCCTCACCCGTCACTTGCCGCCAAATGTCCGAAGCCTCCCGAAACCATGTCTGGCTTTGGGCGTTGGGTTCCATCGGAGGGCGGTTGAACCCGCCTTCATAGACCACTTCACATCGCGCGTCGAATCGAGGCGGAGCCGACAGGATGGCTTCAATCCGCTCCATTTCGGATCGCGTGGTAACCCGAATGTCAATGTGCGCCCAGGCCTTCCCCGCCACCACATTGCTGCGCGTACCGCCCTGCACCACACCCATGTTGAGAGTGGTGCCCAGCACTTTGTTTTCCAAGCCTTCGATCCATTGAATGTGGTGGGCGAGTTCCTTGATGGCGCTGGCACCCTTCTCCGGCTCCAGCCCAGCGTGGCTCTCAACGCCGCGGATATGCAGCGTATAGTCACCCACGCCGGCGCGCCCGACCTTAACCGCCCCGCCCGGCATTCCCGACTCCAGCACCAGCACCAGCCGGGATCGGCGGGCCGCCTCTTCAATGGCCTCCCTGCTGGCGTCGCTGCCAACCTCTTCGTCGGGTGTAATGAGCAACGTATAGGGCACATTGTCCGGAAGGTTCCGGATGGCGGCCATAGCGATGGCGATGCCGCCCTTCATATCCAGGCAACCCGGACCATACACCCAGTCCCCCTGCTCCCGCCAAGGCATCTCCGCGAGTGTGCCCCGCGACCATACGGTATCCGCGTGAGCCAAAATCAGGGCTCCCCCCTGCCCCCGCGACACTTCCAGCATGGGACCAGCGGACGTCGGCGTGCGAGACACCGCGCCCTTATCTCCTAGAACCTCAGCAACCACATCCATCACCTGGCCGATGCCCTCGGCATCGCCAGATGGCGACTCAATCGCGACCATGGTTTCCAGCCACTGTCGCATGTCGTTAGAAGCTCGTCGGGTTGCCATGGGGCTTTCCGCCTCCTTTCCACTGACCTCCGCCCATCGGCCATTCCTCGTGGTGCGTGCGGAACCGACGGATACGGTCCGGATCTGGTGCCACGCCAATTCCTGGTCCGTCCGGTACGGTGAGGGTCCCATCAGCATTCAGCCGAAACGGCGGATCAATGATGTCCTCATGGAAATAGCGATCACTAGCCGAGGTGTCTCCCGGCAGCCGGAAGTTGGGCAATGTGCTGAGGTGCAGATTGTGCGCCCGGCCAATACCCGTCTCCAGCATGCCTCCACACCAGACCGGGACCCCGCCCGCCATCGCTGTGTCATGAACACGCCGGGCCACAGCATGTCCGCCCACTCGGCCCACTTTAATGTTGATGATGTCGCAGGACCCCAATTCGATGGCCTTGCGGGCGTCCTCGTCGCTGCGTACCGCCTCATCGAGACAAATCGGCGTCTGCAGGGCCTCTCTAAGGAAGCGGTGGTCAATGATATCGTCTTCCGCCAGAGGCTGCTCGAGCATCATGAGATTCAGGGGATCGAGCGCTTTCAAAATGTCGATATCGTCCAGCCGGTAAGCCGAGTTAGCGTCCGCCATAATCAGCACATCCGGGCCCACTGCCCGGCGCAGCGCCTCCAACGGCACACGGTCTGTACCCGGCTTAATTTTGACTTTCAACCGTCGATAGCCTTGCGCCAAATAGCCCTGCGCCGCATCGATGAGCGCCTCCGGCGAAGGCTGAATGCCGATCGACACCCCGACCGGAATCCGCATGCGCGCGGCGTCGCCCCCAATGAGTTGCCACAGCGGAACGCCCTGGCTCTTCGCAAACCAGTCCCAAATGGCCATTTCCAACGCCGCCTTGGCCATGCGGTTTCCCCGCACGGGAGCTAAGAGACGATCCACGTCCTCGGGGCGCTGAAGGTCCAAGCCCGCCAGGCGTGGCAGCAAGTCGTTCTTGAGTGCAAAGTAGACCGTGGCGTGAGTCTCTTCGTTGTACAACGGCTCGACATCTGCCACGGACTCAGCGTATCCGGCAATTCCGCCGGAAAGCACCGTCAAAATCCATGTGGTTTTCAGACTGTCCGTGCCAAAGGATGTCTGAAACGGGGCCTTTAAGGGGATCTCAATGAAGTCTAAGTGAATGGCCTCAATCTTCATGCGTCATCGTCCTTCCCGGGCTCTTGGACCCAATCATACCAAACCCCTGAGGCGTCGCGTCCGGCACCGGCAATTCGCCATCCGCCCTCCCACAAGCGGCGACTGTCCTGAAAAAACTGCTCGGCTTGCCGGCGCGCCGCCTCGGGATTGTCGCGGCGCAACGCGGCTACGTTGGAGGGGATATCCATGCGCCAGTGCTCCCCCCCGCCTTGCGGCGAGCGCGGGGGCGCCTTGGCATTCCACACCACCCAGAATCGATGCGTAGGCATGGTTCCGTTAATCGCGTCGTCTAGAGTTCCATACACGTTTTCCCACACGTCCCGGACTTCGGCCCCCAAAACCGCCAGGTTAAACCAGGCGTTAGGGGCCATGAGTGGATCGTAAGTCCAACCAATATAGGGCAGTCCCTTTTCTTCGGCAAACTGCCACTGAGCACGCTTGAGAGACTCCCCCAGACGGTGCCGGCGATATTCGGGCCGCACACCCAGAAGGTGGGAGTGGAGGTAGGTCACCCCGGCGGCGTCGATGCCGGGAAATCCCAAGGATACGCCCACCAGCCTATCTCCGTCATAAGCACCGGTGACGACCCCGCCGTGATGGCTAAACACCACCAGCAATGATCGAGGAGTCGGGTCCCCCGCTCCCCAAATTTCCGCCTCCAAATTGGTCGCATCCTGGAGTTCCTGTTGTGTTGCTAGTCGCCGGATATGCACGGTTTGGGCGACCTCCTTCTCACACGATGTCTCCTTCAAGGACATGAAGCAGCTGGTCGACCGCGCGTGCCGTCGCACCCCAAAGCCGTCCCCACTCGAGAGGAAACTCCGCCATCTGATAGCGCCCGCCGTTGATGTCCATGGGCGCGGTGCGACGGATGCGGCGGAGGGTGTCGAGATTCACCCACCGATATTCCGCCACCTCATCGGCCAACGGGACGACGGGCGGCCGCCGGTCCACCACGGCCACCACCGGTAAGAGCGTAAATCCGGTGACATGGATATGAATGGGATCGAGAAACCCCGCCACTGCCTCCGGGGCCACGCGAATGCCCACTTCTTCCTCGGCTTCGCGCTGCGCGGCGTCCCATAAGCACTGATCCAGCCCGGGATCCAATGACCCGCCGGGGCAGGCAATTTGACCGGCATGATGAGTCAGCGTGTCAGGGCGGCGAATGAGGAGAACAGCCGGTTCAGGGAGGCGGGCAATAAGCATCATGACGGCGGCCGGTTTGGCCCACTCCGCATAGGGCGGTTCGGCAGAAGCCAGACGTTGGGAAAGCTCGGAGAAAATTGTTCCCACCGTCCCTTCCTGAGAGGATAGTCCACCATCACCATCGAAGGTATAGGAGAATCGTAACATAACGGAGGTGCAGCATGCGCAAAATCACGCCGGAAGACCTGTTCCGCTTCCAACTGGTGGGCGAAGTCACGGTTCATCCAACCCGCCAGCAGGTCGTCTATCAGCAGCAACAGGCCAACCGAGAGGAGAACCGTACCGACAGCTGGTTGATGACCGTCACTCCCGGAGAGACACCGCGTCGGTTTACCGCCGGGCCTAGTGACGCTCAACCCCGCTTTTCGCCTAACGGCGAACTGCTCGGTTTCCTGTCCCGCCGCAGCGGCACACGACAAGTCTGGGTCATGCCCACGGATGGTGGCGAAGCCCGCCAAGTCACCCGCGTCAAAGGCGGTGTGACCGATTTTGAGTGGCACCCGGACTCAAACAGCCTGGTCTACATCGCGCTGGTAGGCCCGGAAGGGCTGCAGTCGGAAGACGACAAGGATTCAGATGATCCGTCCGTCAAGTTCAATCGGGACGTTAAAGTCATCACGGAAAGATTCCACAAACTCGACGGCACCGGATACTTCAACGAGCGGCGGCCGCACATTGTGGTGCAAGCACTGGCCGAGGGCAGTGAGCCCCGCCAAATTACGGAAGGACCCATGCGCCACAGCGGTCTGTCCGTCAGCGCCGACGGACGCTGGGCTCTCACCAGCACCCGCTATGGCGAAGATTACGACAAGAACGCCAGCCGTCACCACATCTATCTGGTTGACTTGACAGGTCAGGAAAAGCCCCGCGCCTTGAGTGCGGATCCGCTCAGTGCCGGCTCGGCGGTGTTTGGACCGGACGGCCACTCGGTGTACTACCTGGCTAGCAACTGGTACGACATGGGGTACGACAATATCGGACTCTACCGCACGACAGTAGACGGCCAGCCCGCACAGCGCATCGCTGCCGAGTGGGACCGCCCCTTCTCCGACGTCTCCATCTCGGACATGCCGGCACCCGCAACGAGCCCCATGTTGTTTGACCAAGATGGAAACCACATGTTCCTGTTGACCTCCCGGAACGGCACCACGGAGTTGGCTAAGGTGGGACTCCAGAGCAACCAGGTCGAGCTCATCACCACGCGCGACCAAGTGTTCTACAGCTACGACTTGACTCATGACCGCCGGTATGCGGCCCTGTGCACCAGCACGCCGCTCAATCCCGGTCAGGTCTTGTGGCTGGATTTGGCCAATGGCCAGTTGGAAACCCTAGCCGACCCCAACCACGACCTGCTCTCCGAACTCGAATTGTCAGAGCCGGAGCGCTTCCAAGTGCATGCTGAAGGCGGTCCGGAGGTGGACGCTTGGCTTATGAAACCGGTGGGACTCAAGGACGGCGAGAAGGCACCCACGGCCCTCGAAATTCACGGCGGACCGATGATGATGTACTCGCAAAGTTTCTTCTTCGAGTTCCAATGGTTGGCCGCCAACGGATATGGGGTCGTCTACAGCAACCCGCGCGGCTCACAGGGCTACGGCAAGGATTTCTGCGTTGCCATTCAGAAAGAATGGGGCAACCTCGACTACCAGGACATCATGGCGGCTCTCGATGGAGCCATCGCTCGGGCTTCGTGGATTGACACCTCCCGTCTCGGGGTGTTGGGCGGCTCCTACGGCGGCTACATGACCAACTGGATTGTGGGCCACACAGACCGGTTCAAGGCCGCCATCACCATGCGATCGGTGGTGGATTGGAAGACCATGGTGGGAACGGGGGACCTGGGCTGGAGCTGGATTCGCCGCGCCGACAACGTCTGGCCGTGGGACGAAGACGATGCCTGGTACCGCCAGCAGAGCCCCATTACCTACGTCGAAAACATCGTGACCCCGCTTCTGATCGAACATCAGGAAGGCGATCTGCGGTGTCCCTTGGAGCAGGGCGAACTGTTGTTCACCGCCATGAAATTCTACGACAAGGCGCCCGTGAAGTTCATTCGATACCCCGACGAGTTCCATGGCATGAGCCGGAATGGCAAGCCATGGCACCGGATCTATCGTCTGAACACCTTCACAGACTGGTTCGGCCAATACCTGAAATAGCTGGCTGACAGCAAAAGGGGCTGCTCTGAATAGCGGGGCAGCCTCTTTTTTGATTGGCGGTCGTGTTTGCCCTGTTATTCTTGAGACTGGTACCCAGTCGCAGTGCCCAGGCAGATGAAACCCCATTTCTCGAGAATCGCTCGACTCATAGCACTCGCATCAACTGTGAGAAAGGGATGTCCCTCTAAAGAGGCTCGACGGCCCCGGGCGTGCAGCAGGGCCGTGTAGCAGCCTTGCCCACGGTACGCCGGCAGAGTGGCCCCTCCCCAAAGACTGGCGAACAACGATCCGGGCTCCAGATACATCCAAGCGCCGCTGACCAGAGAATCCCCGTCATACACCCCATAAATCACCAAATTCTGAGGGACGCACTCTTGGTCACGCCGCAACTTGGATTCTAAGCCGCCAAAGGGCCGGCTCCACACGGCTTCTTCCAGACCCATCAGGTCCCTGATCCCGGCATCGTCGGTGATTTCCCTGGCATGTCGAGCCGTACCCTGAGACGCCGGAACGGTCCGCCAGTCAACAACCATGACGGTCTCGGGTTCGGAAGGGCTAAAGCCCAGCCGTTTCAGGATATGGCCCAAATGGCCGGGCTGGTCGTAGTCAAACAGTTTCCATTCGAACGGCTGTCCCAGTCCATGAAAGTATGTTGCTTCATTTTGGATGAGTCGGAAGGCATCGTGACTGGTCGCCAAATTCGACCACAAAACGTACCCTTTGTCCCCATGCAATGAAACGTAGCGCACCAGAAACGGCGTTTCTTCCCGGCGATACCCGGGCATGCGGGCCGCATATCGGAGTTGCCGATTATAAAGTTCCCGCCACTCAAGCTCCGTCATTGTCCCCCCCCCGTCGTTCGGATCGCCAACTGAGATATCAAACCCATTACCCGACACCTCGGCTACCTCTTGGCATTCGACGGTTCTCTCTTGAAATCCTGTGGAGGGGGACGTCCGGGGCTGGATGGCCATTCGCCCAAGACGGTAATGCCGATCTGATACAAGGCCGGATACTGGTCGGATACTCGTGACTTTCGTCATCTCATCCCATGACCTTGGTGACTAGGCTCCGAACGCTCCCGCCGGTAGCATAAATGACATAAACCCGACGGCCAGGAGAGCATATGCATCAACCAGGAGGAAATATGATGGAGAACAACGCCCCTGCAGGCATGGAAGCCGAAACTAGTCCCCGCAATGTTCGGTTGAGCGTCAAAGATCACCTGATGCGACGCGTCATCGAACCCGCGGCAGTGCGTTATTTTCAATGGCGCGGGGATCCCGTAGCCCGGTTGCTCCGTCCC
>JAJZAN010000068.1 GCA_021799435.1 Bacillota bacterium
TCATGAGCGACACTTTCGGCATTTGCGTCGACTCGGAATGGGTCGTATACCGTCCGATCATCTCACTGAGTTCCTTGGCCGTTTGCAAGTCCGAGGTCCGCAAGAAGAGCCAGGTGCCCAAATTGCCCCGGATCGTCCGTTCGGTGCGCTCATAATGCTTTTTGAGCTGTTCGATATTTTGCAGCGCCAGCACCAGCCGAATCCCCATCCCGGCGCTGACCGTGACGAACTGGTCAAAATCGGGAAAGGCGGGCAGGTTGCCGAATTCGTCGAGCAACGCGTTCACCCGGATCGGCAGCCGGCCTTGGTGCTGCCGGGCCACATCCGTCATCGCCCGGAAGACCATGTGGACGTAGAGGGCCGCCGCGGTGTAGCGGCTGGCGTCATCATGGGGAATGACCAGAAACACCGCGGTCGGCTGTCGCCCGATTTGAGTTAGGTCATGATCTTGGACGCTGGTCAGCCAGGCGATATCCGGATCCCCCCAGAGCTGCAAGCCGGCGGCGGTGGTGGTGATAATGCTGGCGCGGGTTTTGCCTTGAGCCAACTGATAGGTGGCGTACGCCATCCGGGCGGGATGGTCGATGGGCAACAGGCCGAACAGGGCATCCAGGGCCTTCCCGTCGTTTTCACTACCCTTTTCGACCAACACCCGATAGACGGCATGGAGATGGCAATCGCGAAGATGGTGGCTCCCGTCCGCCACCAGCAGAATGACGGCACTGGTGAGGGAAATCTGCCCATTGATCCACAGCGGATCGGTCGAAACAAAGCTGCCGCCACTGCCATAGGTGATGAGGTGGGCCACTTGCCGGGCGATTTTGGCCGCCAGAGCCCAATCCGGTTCTCTGTCCGGGTCCGGGTGCAAGGCGTCCCACACCGGCGCAATCGGGTTATAGCGCCGACTCTGCCCCGGTTTCGCGTCAATGAGATCCAACCGGATCACGGCATACCCCCGGCTGTGGAGCCAATCCGCGGTGTGGTCGTAAATTTCCCCTTTGGGGTCGGAAATAAGCAGGCTTTCCTGGGCCGTACTCCCGATAATCCCGATACTGGGGATGATCAGCCGCCGGGACTTCCCGGATCGGGTCGATCCCAAAATCAAGGCGTGTTCATCCCGCTCTAAAATCCATCCCCCTTTAGGATTCCGGGGGGTATCTGTTCCCACCAGCAGGCCGACCGGCGGGAACCGAATCGGGGCTTTTGGGTCGGCCGGCTTCGCCTTTTTCTGTTGCTCCCACTTCCGCGCAATGTCTTGGGCGTCTTGGCGAATTTGAGCAATCGTTTTCAGGCGTTGTTGTTTGCCGTCTTTGACTAAAGGGGCCTGCCAGTGAGTATAACTCTGGCCCAAACTCCCGGCATTCCGCCAGTGGGCCGTCCCATGCTGACCTTTCCCGGCGGCCTTCGGCCCGCCCCAATCCGTCATGCGACTCGCTTTATTCGCTTGATAAGCCAGAAACCCGCCGGTCAACAGGCCTAGTCCGGCGGCTCCCAGCAAGAGATCGGGCTGATGGAGCAAAGACAGCCAATGGGTGGGCAGGTAAGCCTGGTGACTCACCCATTGATGCCACAAAGGCCCGGGATGGATGGATCCGGGCGTGTGGTGGAGTCGGGCTTGTTGGAGTTGCGCCCACAGCGGTTCCAACACCCCGGCGGTCAGGTCCGCCCCTTCTAACCCGATCAGCCAACCAGGCATCGCGCCGAAGAGGCCCGCTGTCAGGATCCGGCCCGTTTTTTGAGGATCGCGCATGAGATTTCACTTCCTTTATATATAGACAGGGCTACAAAGCAATGTCTTGGCCGGTGTTCCGGGCTATCGCCATTTCGGCCTGCTGGCGCTGATATTGACTCTCCGCTAACCACGTAGCTGTCCGATGGGCATCCCGTTCGGCTTGATGCATCGCGCGCATCAACGCCGCATGCAGATTGGGGGTGAGAGCGTGGCGGGAAGACATCAAACCGCGTTCCCAAGCCAAATTTCGCACATGTTTGTCGAGCCGTTGCATAAAGCGATCTGTGGCCTGGTCCTGACGCTTTGCGAATGCCGCCGGATCAAAGGGGGTCGCTAAGATGTGATCACCAACTGTCTTGTGCTGTGCGGCTGCGGCAATGGTCTCCTGCGGTCCCTGGAATGTCCAGGTTCGGGGTTGAGGCGGAGTCCAAATGGTGGCGGAGAGTGCTGACTGGGGCACTTTTGACGAAGATTTGGTGTCCAGGGGAAAAGTCCATGTCAAGGAATGAGATCCATCGTGGGGCGTCCAGGTGGTAGCGGACAGCGCCGCAGAAGCGGACACCCTCGGCGGTTTCTCAGGCCGCTCCGTCCGGACAAAGGAAAACGTCAACCGAGACGATAACGGTTCCGGGGGCTGATAGATCGTACCCGCAAACTGACTGCGATTTGCAGGCTCCGAGAAAGGCTCAAAGATCCGGAATGCCGCTTCCTGCCGCATTTTCAGCAAGGCCGGCGTTGACGCCACCAATTCTGCTAAGGACAATTTCCCCTGCATAACCTGGCGAATCCTGTCATCCGACAACACTCTATGAATGGCCTCATGCTCCGTCTGCCATTGGGCGCGCCAGGCTTCCGTATGCGCAGCTTTCAAGACGGGACCGGCAAGCCGTTGGATCAGATCCCTCTCGGCATTCTGCCGCGCTGTGGCGAGGGCCGCTTCCCGGCCTTTGGCATCTTGCGACTTGTCCGGATCCACATGCCAATAAAACGTCGCCATTTTTTCCGCCGCGTCCAAATACCGGTCATGCTGAGTTTTTAAGGCCGCATCCTGGGTCCACAGCCACCGAATCGTGTCTTGGACCTGGGCTTTCACGGGTTCGGGCATATAGGCGTAAGCCAGTCGGCCTTTTCCCGGCAGCATTTGGCCCAGGGTTTGCAGGCGTTGGACCAGTTCTTGTTGGAAACCTTGCTGTGTGTTGCCCCGGGTCACTAAGGTTTGGACGGTCTCGCGAATCTCAGCCCGGACTGTAGTTTTTGCTTGTCCCAGTTGCGCCCGTTCCGGTTGGTACAATTGCGACACCCACTGCTGTTTGATGTTCTTGAGTTCCTGTTTATTCCATTCCCCGGTTTTGCGGTGAGGCTCCCCGTGTTCCCATAAAAGCAAATGAACGTGGGGATTGTTTTCATGATGCTGATGACGGTGGACCGCGGCGATCCATTGGACCTTGGCGGGGTCTAGGCCTAATTCCGTGATCATCTTCGCGACCACGGGCTGCATCGCTTGGTCCCATCCCGCTTTGGTGATGAGAGCTCCACCCATCTTGAGGGCGTCTTCTTCGCCCACAGAGGCAATCACCCGCCACACCGGGCCTTGGGCCTGTAAGATGGATTGTTGGGCGGCTTGAGGCCGATCCGCCATATTGCCGAAGTAGCCCAAAGACCCTTCCCGCTCGCCGGCGTATTGTGCGTGAATGGCGGCGCTTTCGAGTGTCGTCCGTTCGGAAGCCATTGGATCAACTAACAGTTCGCCTTTTGTCGGTGAGCCCATATATTCGATGTGGTGCGCGCCCGAGCCCAAAGTGTGGTCGCCCGTGCCTTGGGCGGTGTAGAAATGCACCCGCATCACGAACGGTTTTTGGGGCATCTCCGGTTGCCTCCTTTCTGTTCCCCTTGAAGGGGAGAAGAGTTGTTATTCGTCGACCTCGTCGTCGGTAAGATCGTCATACTCTTCGCTCTCACCCGAATTCGTGAACCAATCCGGTAAATCGTCCGCACTTTGTGGCCGCTCCACCCAGGCATAATGCTGCCGAACCCGGGGATCTTCGAAAGTCCGGATCGATTCTGCAATCGCATCGTCCACGTCGCATTGCACTGTTTGACGGGCTAACTCTTCCGGCAAGCCTTCCTGGCGTTTCATATCCTCTTTCCGCCATTCCTTGAGCAGAATCAGCACGGCTTGGGCTTGGATGGCCGCGAAGTTGGCTGCGACCGTCGTTTTTTCCGTGCCTTGCTCGACCATGTGCCGAAGGTGCCCGGTCGGCCAATCGACCGCATCCACTTGAATTTGATTCGTCAGGGCTCGCTGCATATATTGATTCAAACTCTGGCCTTTTTGTTTCGCGAACGTACGCACCATATCTGCTAAGTCCGGTCCGATCCGTACGGTCCATTTCTCGTCGTCTGCCATTCTTCTTACTCCTCCTCTGCGGCCTCGTCATCCCGATCGAGATCCCGCAACTTCCGTTGCAGGCGTTTCGTCGCGCGTTCCCGCAGCATCCGCTGGTATTCTTGGTAGGGTTTCGCGGCTTTCTCCTTATCCCCGTTGTGTTGCCGTTCGGATTGCACCCAGGCATTTTGCTGCCAATTTTCGGCGTTAAACGCCGAATCCATGGCGGCGATAAACGCCAAGGGCTCCAGGTGCTCATGCAGAAACCGATCCATCTGGATCATCCGCCCATTTAACGATTCGAACCCCTGCAATCCACTGAGTCCCATTTGCATTAACTTCCGCGATTCTTCCGCGACCGACGTGTGAAACCGGGCGGCTCGGGCTCGCAACAGGTCATAAAAATCTTGGGGAATCCACACTTTGATTTGCACCCCGTCATGCCTGTCGCTCCCATTTTCTTCCATAACTGGTACCTCCTTTGGGTAATGTGGGGTCTTCGGGACCGCTGTGGGGACTCCAACAAATGGCGTGGTTGCGCGATAGCGCACCGAACGAAGCCCCCACTGCGGGACTGGTAATCGCCCCGATGACCCCAGGGGTGGGGACTTGACTCCGGCTCGGGATCCCGCATGGTTATGCGGTTTTCCCCGCGGCACTGCCGCGGGTGTGACGGCACTTTCCCCTTATCCTGTGTAGTTTTTAGGAGGGTGGTGGATCGGTGTAATCAACGGGCAGCGTGAACAGACCCATGAAGCCGTCTTCCCCCACGGTGTCCCACGAAATGCCATGGGGTAGCAGTTGTCCGTCCGGTCCGGTGTCAACCCCGGCCAGTTGCGCGATCCATCTCATAGATGCCGCATGGTACTGACCTCCTTGATTTCGTGAGTCCACGCCCGTTCCCCGGTCTACGGGGAAAGGGGGGGAGACGGGACCGGGTTTCCCGGTTCGGTCGGGGGGAATGGGGTCCGACTCGTCATCGTCGAGGCCCCGAATTCCGGCAAAAATTCCGGAGGGGCAAACCCCCGCGGCATAAGGCTTAGAGGCCATTTTTGCGGCGGAATTCCGGCAAAAATTCCGGAATTCGGTGGATTCGACCGATAAAAATAGGCAATTCCGGAATTTTTGCCGGAATTGACCGGCTTTTTTGCCCTCAAACCCGCCCGCCGAGTGGCTTTCAGACTCCGGAATTTTTGCCGGAATTCTGCATCATTCCCGGAACAATTGCCGGAATGCCTCAGGGCTTACGGCGCACGACTTTAAGGCCTTTTTGAGGTTGTCTTCCCGGAACATTTGCCGGAAGATGGGTCATTTTGCCGTCACCGGCAGTACTCTTCCGGGAAATGTTCCAGTTCGACCCGATAAAAATGACCTCAAAGCCGCATGACGCTTGGCTTTGAGGCTTCCGGGAAATGTTCCGGGTTTGCGGGCAAATTCATAACGTTTCGTTTTCGTAGTATTGGCACAAAAGAGAGTATGCGGTATTGATGTCGATTTGCGCGATCTGGCTCAGTGCGACACATTCGATTTCAAAACTGGTGTCGGCATATTGATCGGGATCGTTTAGTTCCTCGTTCCAAAATGGGGTGCGAGCTAATTGGTTCACACGCACATCCACCTGCGGCATTAATTGTTCGAGTTCCGTCATTGTCATTTTTGTAGCACCTCCTATATAGTAAGGAAAGAAAGGGGGCGAGCGCATAGCGCTCATTCCCCAGGTTCGTATTCATCCTCATGATCCCGCTGAAACGTTTGGCTTTTCGTGCGGTAAGCTGCTGCGGTCCTGGCACCACCATAAAAATGCACAGTCGACTGTCCGCGCGGAGTCCCCTGCGAAGAATGATACGTAGAGCCGATCTTTACCCGGATCGGCACGCTTGATGGAATCCACAAAACGCTGATGCGGCTCGTTTTCCCTGAAAGATGATAGCCGTTACCGTCAAAGTCAGTGTCGGCATCCCGGCGATAATCCTCGACATCTTTGCCGCGGGCGCGATCGATTATTTTAACCAAACCCATCCCTGCTGCCTCTTCTGGCCATTTCTGTGCAATTTCCGCGCTGGCGTAAGCATAAGATCGATGCCCATTGCTCCAAATGCCGGCAATTACCAACAACGATCCATCTTCGCGTTCGACCACCGGCGGCCATGCGTCCGCCAACTGTTCCCATTCAGCTTCGGTGATTGCGGGGATTTCTGTGTTAATCATGTGCTAATACCTCCCATAAAGAATAAAGACAGCCCCGGCCGTTTTGTCCGGGGCATCGACAGCTACATTTTCAATTCGGCAGGGGAGCATGTGACTTCCCGTTCAGATCGTGAATTACCTCCGACTCCGCTTCGGTGAGGGCATCTAAGCCGGCCTGGACGTCGCTTCGTTCTTGCTCTGGTGGCGGCGCAACGATTTCAGGAGCAAACACATACACCCGTCGAACCCGCCCACGACGCTGGGTTTGAGTGAAGTGCTTGTCATCCCCTCGTAATAACCAACCGTTTTCTACCCATCTGCGCTTGACCGCCAGTTCAAGTTTGCCGAACTCGCGTTCAAATTGGGTTGGATCGGTGCATGGACATTGATCTCGATTCAAGAACCAATCCGATCGTTTTAATGCGTCACGGATCCGTTCCCTCTCTTCTTCTTCGGTTTCGGTTGGCTCAGGATCCGGAACCCGGAGATCGTTCGCTGCCAGGATTTCATTCACCAGCGCACACCACAGTCCCGGTGCATCCATCCGGCATCCGCTGTGTTGCAGTTTGGTGTCGCATTTGGTCGGTTTCGTCAAATTCGCGAAAGACAACGTCAAATTTTCGACAATTCGACCCCATCGATCCCACCCCCGGAATCGAATGGTACCATTTTCCATTTCTTCAGTGGGATAAATCGCCGGCCCAATTGGGCCAAAGACAACATCCGTAAACCGGTACCCCTCGCCGTATTCCTCGAACATAATTCCCTCCGGCAGCGCATACTGTGCACCTATCGCTTGCTTCGCCCATAATTGGTTGGACACGGACAGCGTGCCGTTTTGGCTGACGGCCACAATCGCTTGTTCGCGGGCTTTTTTCTCAGCCTGGTGGCGTAGCGTAGCGCACATTTCCCGCAGCCACGCGCCGGTCACCGCCGCTTTTTTCACCACCGGCGATGCGGCCAGCAGACTCAGATTCGCCGCATTTTCGCTCGCGGGACGACTGGCAATCCGTTCCAATTCGCCGATCACAATACCGACGGCATCGTTCCGGCTCAGCTGATCGAGCTCTGCTGCGCTAAAGTCCGTAGGAAAATACATCTCATCTTGATTTGACATATTAATCCCCTTTCCGGCTTGCAAGCCATAAAGACATAAATAAAAAAACCCCGGCTCGAAAGCCAGGGTAATGTCTCCTAATTAATGCAACGGATCCCAACGACGCTTCGGAAGGAACCCCCGGCCGTGCCCAGCTCGGGTGGCTTCATCTCGCACCTGTCGGCGAAACCCTTTGGGGACGGGCTGCCGCCCACGCCGTTTTTCGGCCTGATCCCGCCGGGCTCGTCCCCGGGCCACCTTCGCACTGATTGCCGCCCGCGCGGCCAATTGATCCACGGGTTCGTGTACTAGAAACGCCAGCGTTTCTATCCCGTCGATGCCATCGCTTTGCCACACTTTCAAAATGATTTGAATTTTGTCTGTTGTCCCGACTTTTCGGTAATTTTGTACCAATTCCCGCAACGTGGACATGCGCATGTTTTAGTGTCCCCCCGTTTGGTGGTTACAGTGGTTACAGTGGTTACCCCACCGACACCGAAGCCCTACCTCAGCTTCGTATGTATACTCCGATCACCTCCGACATCGACACGATGGCCGGCCGGCAAGGATTTACGATTTGATCGCAGCTCTAAGTTTTCAAGGTCCCGTTCTAAGAACATTATAGCATGGATACATAGAGAATCCCTATGTTTTCTTCCACCTCGTCATGAAAGTTTTTTATGCGTATACATCTTATTAATAATTTATAGGAATGTTACTGGATATTTTATCGTTGCCTCTGTTGCGTTTAAGGCCAACCTGCTATGATGGGCTCATAGAGATTCACTAGAAATTGAGAGGGGGGAATGGTTACCATGCCTAGCGCCATTCGAGTCCATGACTATCCCAGTTTTGCATCCTTTGTGCGTCTCACGCGTATTGAAACGTCCGACTACAGCGTCCAAAAAGCGTCCATTGCCGCCGGATTTCCGGCCACCAGTTGGGCTTCCTTGGAAAGCGGCCGATTTCCCCGGCCCTCAGCCGCAAAACTCCACGCCATTGCCCGCGTACTCGGCATCCGGCCCTGGCCGTTAGCCATCATCGCTGCCGTCAGAGGATCAACTCTCAGCCAGATCGGCGGATTAATTACGGATCGCCTCCCCCAAGCACCATGGTGGAACCTGCGGGCCGGGGCTTTCATCCGCCTCGTTCGCAAATCCGCCGAACGAGATTACGAATCTGTCGTAAAGCGATGGCAAGAGCGTTGGCCTGCCATCCCGGCTTTGGGATCGGTCGTAGCTTGGCGAATCATAGAGTCTGAGGGAGTGGTCCCCCCGCTTCCTGCCCCTCCGACCGCATTCCAAGCCACTCCGGCACGCAATCTCGGCAAGCTCGACGGTGCTTGGTGGTGGGCCCTCTTGGATGCCGCTGCCGGCGACAGTGCGACAGCCTTTTACTTGGTCCCCGGACTGGCTGTAGTAACAGGTGAAGCTGTGATCGCCAGCGCCCAGAAAATGGATGAAAAGGCCGCTTGGGATCAATTACTGGACGCCTACCGTCTAAGCTACACCAAGAATCCCGAAGGGTTCGACGACGCCAAATATTTTGCCGTCGCCGTGCGTGTCGCCCAAGCCATGCGCGAATCGGCCGCCATCGAAACGTCTGCTCAGCGTTTGTCCCGCATTGCCGCAGTCTGGGAGTCCCTGTCCAGAGAGCAGCAGGAACACGTCGTGGCGATTGTGGCGGACCTGTCAAAACACCAGGGAATGTAAATTCATCATCAAAGAACAAGTAGACATTCCGAGATCCCGCAAGCGGGAGATTTCGTGATGAGGGTTTGTTTCATCATATCGTGACTAATGTTCTTACCAAAAAATTTGGGGGAAAACTCAACGAAAAGGTTACCGCAGGCTTTTGCCTTCAGTTATACTATCTATACAATTAAGGTGTTGATCGTCCTGGATGATACATCGAAATGAGGGATTATTATGTTCGAGGTGGCCTTTATTGTTCCGTGCATGCAAGCCATTTCTTTGCCCTCTAATAATAATTCGGCTATTTTGAGCAGCCCTAATCCCATGGCTATTCTGGGCCCGACGCTATTGTTGCGCCCTCGTCAGGTTCCTACGGAATTTAGTTTCTCTGTGGTCATCGGTATTCGGGGACTTGACTTGTTTCGGGACACCCCGCCGGCATTAGCGTGGACCCTCACCTCACCCGAGGGCGAGGTGGTATTTCGGGCCCCACCGGTCTCCTTGAAGATGACCTCACCCCCGCCCAACAGTCCCCCGCTTCCTCCGGAAGAAGCCAATGCTATTGTGGGTGCCAACATTCAAAATGTCCGGCTACCGGTTCAAGGTCACTATCGCCTCACGGTCACTATTGATGGCGAGCGCGTTGCTTCTCAAGAGATCCCGGTACGTATTTTGCCCCAGGAGGACTCAAATCATGCCGCAACAGACTCTTAATTCTGAGAATAACACCGCGGTGGTGTGGATGACACAAACGACCGAAACGGTATCGTTTCCGGAGTCTGGAGCCATACTAAGCACAGGATCACCCAATTCCGAGAAGCTGGCGAATGGTCCAGTGGCTTACTGGCTTGAGATGATTCGTCACATGTCAAATCGCACCATTGTCGCATATCATAATGCATTAAGGATGCCTGGAGAGAAAGAAGGGATATCGATGAAGAGCCCTCACCAGTTGTATACCATCGATTCGGAATCCCGCTCAGTTGTGTCGCAATGGTTTGAGGACCATCCGCGCCTGCCTCGTGTCATCGAAGAGATTGCGCGACAAGCCCAACAACTGTGGGCCAAAACCGGCTGCAACGCCTTGCCTCTCAGAATCACCGCAGAAAACGAGGACGATCAGATGACGCTTATCCTCAGTATTCCCAGCACGGACAATCCGGAAAGAGATACGGACTTGTTGTGGGAGTTAATGACTTGGCGGAGCACAGAGCAGCCGCAAGACGTCTCGTCTCTACCCATAATCTTAATGCTGGAGTATCCTTCTAATGCCGAAGTTTGACTGGAATGAGTTTCTCAACCTGGCCGATAAAATGATCAACCAAGCGCTCACCATCCAGGGTGTTTCTATGGAAAGCACCTACAGAACGGCCATCAGTCGGGCTTATTATGCCACCTATCATGTGGCGTTCAAAATAGCTAAGCAACTGGACCCCTCATTCAAACCTACAAAAAGCCAGCATCAAGCGGTAATTGATTGGTACCAAACGAAGACCCAACCCCCGGTCAATACCATCGGTCAATCTCTCGCCACGCTCAAGACCAGGCGAGTCCATGCTGACTACCACGATTCAAAACGGATTACAGCGGCCGCGGCCGCTGGCACCGTATCCCTGGCGCAAAAAACCATAGGCGAAATCGAAAAATTGCCGGGAATATGGGGCTCCAATCCATAAGGCACTTTTGCTGTTCGTAAGAACCCGGCACCTACCCACCTTCTGTCTTCCCTTCGAGGATGCCTTGTCTTGGCATAGTGCCTTTGTCGGATGTCGAAGAGGAGACTGAGCAGTGATTGGATGCTGATCTCACAGAACGCAGACCTCCTGCAAGGGGACAAGAATCTTGTGGAGAGGGCCAAAACACTAACCCTGCGTAGTACTACGGACAGGAAGCCGGGAATGAGATCAGGCTTTAAATTCCGTTAATCTCGCGAAAACCTCAAGGCGTCAAGACGCCTCTGTTAAGGTATACTATAGTGTAGCTGGGGTGTCATTATGGTTCATGAGGGTCCGGCCAATAGTCGCGTCAGTACGGGCAAGAGGAGGAGAACAATGTCCCAACCGAACAAAAAATCCGATGATAACACGGTACCAGTCGATAAAGCCGAAGACACGATGGACAAAATCATTCGTCCCCAACAATTGGAAGACGTGGTAATCTATCGCAGCCTCCGCCAAAGTGGTCCTGTACGGATCAGCCTCCCCCAGGAAATCCCCCCCAACCTGAGGCAACAGTATGAGGAGATGTGCTTGACTCCTGAGGACGAAGAACAAATACACCGAGCCGCCCGCCGGATTGCATCCCGATTTTTCCGGGAACGTTATGGAGATGATGGGGACCGATAAGCCGATTAAGGTGTTTCTCGATTCGAGCGTGTTGCGCGTCCTGACCTTGGGCAATGAAAAACTCTCTTATTTACTAGTTTGGCCGATATTGGGCTGTCCTATCCAGGTTGTGCTGTCATCCTATACGCTGAGCGAGACATTAGCCGCGTTAGCGGAAAAAAACGTGCCGCCTAAGGCACGGATTGCCGTCGTGAAGGGCTTGTCGATGGGATTGTCCCAATCCGGATGGCATGTCCACTTGCCAGAGCCTGACCCCGCGCAAGTGCAAGCCATGGCGCGTTATTGTCGTGATCAGAACGACTGGCCCGTTTTAGCGGATGCTCTCGCGGAAGAATGCTCATTCCTCGTCACCACCGATAAGGATCTACTGGATCTGGGAGCCGAAGAACCCATTCGTTGCATGCGCCCTGAGACATTGCAAATCCTGCTCGAAAACGACCCCGCTATCCAACGAATTTTGCAGAGTATTGTGGACTCTTTCGGTCCGTCATCGCCGACACCATAACCTCTACTGACGTTTCAGAACACGCGGGGACTTCTGCCTAAGACCACAGAGGTTCGTAACCCCAGCTAGGCACGGCCATAGGCCAACAGGACTTGGTATTAATCATACCGTCATCATAACACCCGCCGCATCCTGCCTTGTGTCACCGTGGGGTGACATCAGTGTGACACCTCAGGGTGACACCCCATCGGCCAACCGCACGGCGCAAAAAAATCTCGCAATCGCCAGGTTTTTCTGTCCTGACCGCTTTCCCAAAAGGGGAAGAGGAGGGCGAGGACGCTGTTTCCTTCCCCTTTTGGGGGTCCGTCCCAGGATTCACTCGTCCCCGGATTCGTCCCGGGATCCGTCCTGGCCGAAACCCTTGTCCTGAGGCCGTACGTGCCATGTGTGCTCCTTGTCCGCTGGGCCGCAATCCTAGCGGAAGGAAATCATGGCCTCATGACCCAGGGCTCGAGCCACCCGTTGCAGCGTGCCTATGGTCGGATTGGCGCCCGCCCGCTCCCATTTTTGGACGGCCTGGTATGTCACTCCCAGGCGTGTCGCCAGTTCCCCCTGCGTCAAACCCGTTGTTTCCCGCGTCTGTCGGAGCCAAAGCGGGACCATCACCCGCAGATCCGGGGCCACCCAAATAATGTCGTCTCCTACCGCAGGAGTGGGCACCTCGGGAATGGGGTCACCGTGATCCAACAAGGCCGCCAATACCCCACTTAAGGCGTCTTGTGCCTGATGGATGGCGTCCTTCTGATCGGAACCATACGTCAGCACATTATCCCAGGGTGGCAGACCTTGCACAAACCAGACATTCTCGTCGACCCAGCATCGAAAAGGCACCCGTTCCACCATCCATCATTCCTCCTTTGCTTCCCGCATAATGCCCCGGACTAACCCGCGCGGCAAATCGCGAGATCCATGGACAGGTACCGGAATGGGCCGTCGCCCAGCTTTGACCATGATATAATGTGAGCCGTGAATCCGATCAACGACCCATCCCCGCTCTTGCAAGTATTTGACCATCGCTTTGCCGTCCATAGCAGTAGTATACAACCTAAAAGGTGCAGAGTCAAACGTCCGGCACCCCCACCCCGGCTCACACATAGAGCAGCCCCCTCTATGTCAGGGGGATAAGAGGTATCGGCCGTCCTGTTCTTCTTGTGATGCCCTCGCGGGACGCGGTGTTCAATAACAACAAATCGTCAGGGCTCGGTTGATTAGACAGGCATCAGACCATTGGGCATCCTGCGCATAATGCGCAAGAATACGCAACCCACGGCGCGCCCTGAAACCCTGACGACATCGTGGTTTCCGAACATAAAAGACCTCCTCCAAGGGGATAAGAATCTATTCGTTGGTGTCCATCTTGTGCCTGGATGACGGCTGCGGCGTAAGTTTTGCCGTGCGTTTTACATCCCGGCAATTCCGGAACCTCAACAATGTACAGCTGATCCTCGTCGGACCACCGGATCCACAGCGAGTACCGCAAATTATCGCTCGTATTCATTGTCCCGTTCCCGTCCTTTCCCTGGGACTCATACGTTCTGCCCATCGCGTTCTTGATAGGGCTGGGCATCCCTACCAAGGCGAGGTTCTACACCCTGTCTCATGCCTTATCATAACACCCGCCGCATCCTGCCTTGTGTCATCGTGGAGTGACAGCATGACATCTCAGGGTGACAGGGCAGAGATGCCCCATCGGCCAACAGGGCAGAAAAAAATCTCGCAATCGCCAGGTTTTTTCGTCTTGGCAAACCATACCTATAGGAAGAAGGAAAGTAGCAGGCCACATTTCTTCTTCCCCTTTTGGGGATCCTGGTTTTTGCGCTTGCGGCGACTTTAGGAGCCGCAAGTGCTACTAGTAGAGTACTAGTATAGTACTACAGCCCCGTGAAAATAGCCCACGCGCCCGTGAAAATAGTGCGCGTGCCCGTGAAAATAGCACACGCCCTACTGCGGTGTCTTACGATTCTGGAAATAGACCCCACTAGTGATTGGCACATAGCTCAGCATCAATACTGCAAACCCGCGAATATGGGGTCCGCGTTAATCTTGTGTGGGGGATTGGAGATGGACTTCTCCGGTCGGATGTCACCCCACGGTGACATCATGACATCTCAGGGTGACAGGGCAGAGGTCCCTATCGGCCAACAGGGCGGCGCAGAAAATGTCAGGATCGTGAGTGCCAAAAGGGGATAGGAAAGTTCAGTGCAATGCCCTTTAGGAGACCTCCGCGGGACGCGGGGGCAAAGACCCTTGGACACCATTTGCATGATTATTCTTCCACAAGGAAGATTATGCACGCAGGCATCGAAGGCCCACACAGTGATTGGTCTCCTTTGTGGTGTCCCCAACCCCAGAAACGCCCCTGTCCGGTCGGGTTGCGGGCACGTGGCGATCGTCTGAACATGGCTCTGCGTCAGGGCTCGGTCGAGCGGGCGGGTATTTTTCCTTTTCTGCCAAACTTTTTGGTCATTCACCCCACATGATGATAATTGCGACAATTTATAGTCTTCCTTCCCTTACAGGGTGGTTCCTGGTTCCCCCTCGCGTCGTCCTCCAGATGCACAGCTCCGCCACAATCCGCGTTCGGACATCGTCGGACAATTCGCGCTAGTCGCCATGTGGGGCAAACTTGCAAAACATTGGCGAGAAAAGCGATTTTACCCGCCCGCTCGACCGAGACTTACAGCCATGCGGGTTTCCGGTGGAGCGGGACTCGCCCGTGCTTGACCGCAACCCGACCGGGACAATATCCCCACGGCGCAGAATGCGCAATAAGGCGCAAGCGGCCCGATACCCTGAAACGCTGACAGCATCGAGGGTTCCGAGCATAATACGCATAATGCGCAAGGGTCTCTGCTACAGATCCGGCAGACAGGTTTGGGGGCCCTCAAAGGGGAACAAAGGGGTGACCGATAGTGCCGCCGCCCGGGATCGGTGTCCAACAGGTAGCATCTTCGTCCTTAATGGGCAGGCTCTCTAGAGATCCTATCGTACGATGAGACCATCTAAGCGGAGTATCCCCGACACGTCTGACCATCACGGTCTCTCGGCTTCCCGGTCTGGGCTCATTGGCTCGTTCTCCGTAGCCTGATACCAGTCGGGGTGCGGTTGCCTTGTGTCACCCTAGAGTGACCTCATGACACCTCAGGGTGACACCCCATCGGCCAACCAAACCATACCTATAAGGGAAGGAAAGTAGCTAGGCACACTTCTTCTTCCCCTTTTGGGGATCCTGGTCCTCCAGCGACCCTGGTTACAGCTCCTCTAAGGGGAAACAAATGTTCTTCTTCCCTTGCAGGGGGTTCCTGGACCTCCCCGTCTCCGGCGACTTCAGGAGCCGGAGACGGATCTAGTTATTACTAGATATTACTGCGAACCCGCACATATGGCTTCCTTCCCCGCACATATGGCTTCCTTCCCCGCACATATGGCTTCCGACTGCCCCGGTGCGGTGGTTTCGACGGGATTCTGGGCATGGACATCTCCGGTGGGGTGATAGCTAATCATCAGGTGGTTGGTATCGTGGTGGCGATAAAGTTCCATGCCTAAGTGGAACAGATGGTCCTTTTCGCGGATGATTTCCTGCATTAGTTGATGCTGCCGCCGCTGTGTGAGCCGATTCCACGGAACGCCTACGGTTTTCAACCCGGTTGGCACATCATAACTTCCGCCGGTATGGGTGAGAATATGCAGCGCTAGCGCATGGGTCGCGCCTGAGGTTATCTGCCCTAAGACAGGCAAAGCGTTACGATAACGCAAGACCAAACTGGTATCGTAGATCCGCATCCAGGCACTGCTAATTGTCACGCGCCACAGCGGGCGGTCGCCGTGTTTGCACCCTCCCGGTAAGGGTACACGGGTTGAGGATTGGGTGTTGACCTCAGACACAATGCCCGCCCAATGTCTGCCACCGGTGGTTTTATCGTGCAATTCGACCCGGGCCACTCGCATATCTTCGAGAATGCCATACAGCCATTGCGGGTGCCTCGTTGCGACACCCGCGACTTTGGCGACTTGGTAGGGATCGACCAGCAAGGACAGGGCTCCGCTTTGTTGAGGGATATCCGTGGAATGGCGAAAGGTGTCCAAAGCGGTTGCAAAAAGAGCATCGAGCACCTTCCGGTGAATCCCTCCGAGTTTGCCCACGATTCGTACCGAGCCCCAAGCCGTCTCCGCGGTAATCGTGGTGTTTTGCAGGTTCTTGAAGCGCGGCTGGAACACCGGAACGCGGGAAATGATCGCCGGGGCAATCACGGGTCCAACCGGCCTGCTAGAGCCAACTCGGTACTTTTTGGTTTTGGCCATCCTGATCCTCCTGGGTTTCTTGTTGGTCATCATCGTTGTCCTCCTGATGCTGAAAGCGTTTTTTGGCCGCGTCGTCTAAGTGGGAACTTTCATTCGACGGTGTACTTTGCCCCACCCCCATCAGCACCCCGCCGAATCCCCGTTCCAGCAGAATGTCATCAAGGTGCCCAACATTGTTCCTCTTAGGCAAAGTGAGCCAGAGGTATCTGCGGGCCTGGTCTTCGTCCAACCCCCACTTCTTCGCGGTTTTCGCGCCGATGCCGCGCAAACTGGCTTGCCAGCGGGCTTCGTTGATGATCGCCGAGGCCCCCCTGGCGGCTTCCTGGTGCTCGCTGTCGGTGTTTCCGTTAGACTTCCCCTTCGCGGTGTGGTGGACCAGAATTACCGCCACGCCGGCCCTTTCCGCGATTTGACCCATCAATTCCATGAGTTGGTTCATCTCATTGTTGGAATTTTCATCGAGAGTGTGAAATTTCAGGAGAGGATCGAGGATCAGCAGCCGGGGGTTAGGCAAAGAATCCAGCAGCGCGAGGAGTGCGCCGACTTCATCTTTTTGTCGCTGCGCGAGTCCTTGCGTGCCTTGCAGCATCAGTTTCGGGGGGCGACTGCGGACGCAGATCGCGTGCAGTCGGCCCAATTCATCGTCAGTGGGGTGCGCAAAGCGGGACAGTGCATGCATCCGGTGGTGCAGCGTGGTTTCCGAATCTTCCTCGAAGATATACACCACATCACCCGGTATGGATCCCACTTTCCACTGGCCGAACAGAGGCTGAGCGGAGGCTACGGCCAATCCGATTGACAGGCACAGCATGCTCTTGCCGGTGCCGCCGGGGGCACTCACAATGCCCACGTCGCCGGGCTCCATGCCTTCGATTACCCAATCGCGTACCGGCGGTAACGTATCACGGAAGCGCTTGAGATCGCATTCTGCTGGGAACACATATCCACTCATGCGCTCACCGGCCTTTCTGCTTCTGCGTGCTGCAGAGCCTGGGCGGCATGCCACCAGGCCCGGCAGGCTTGAGCGACTGCCAGCAGGTTTTGCTGGTGATAAGCTTTGTCCACCGCCGCGGAGGCGGTGACATAATTAGTCCATTTAGCGTCGCGGCACAGTTCCAAAGCGTCAATCCACGTTCTGCTGAGTTTCAGTCTGGCGAATCCCGACGCGGTCAGCGTAATGAGCTGTGTTGCGAAGGTTTCA
>JAJZAN010000069.1 GCA_021799435.1 Bacillota bacterium
GCGTGAGGGATCAATCATCGACAGTTCTTGAGAAGTCGAGGGGTTGTCAATGGGAATACGGCCGGCTTCCGCAATCAAAAGCAGAAACCATCCCACGACAATGAGAAGGTGCGCGGGGCTTGCAAGCCATGTCTGCGACGCGAAGGTCTGATTCACCACAAAGGGAATCGTGGCCCCTGCTGCAGAGGCGGCTACGAAAACCAGCAAGAGGGACAGGGGCTCCGTAAACGTGGCGATTAAGCGAATGCGACTGACCCCCAACGCCGGGTATACGCTGCCGCTGTCGAGTGCGGCAAGCAGGAGAGCCAATCCACCCCCGGCCAACACCATACCTCCGCCTAACATATCGCCCATCCACGCGAAGGGCAGAGGAAAGCTGGTGAGCACGGGGATCAGCATGGCCACTAAAATGGGGGCGACGAAATACACAACAGGTGCCCATTCAGAAACGGCACTGGTGTGCTCGCTGCGCACCGTCTCTTTGTGGATCCACTTCCATACATCACGGTAGGGTTGCCAAATCGGCGGACCGTGGCGGGCTGCTAGTCGAGCACGGTAACGTTCCAAGATGCCTTTGAGCAAGGGGGAAAAGCCTAGTACGAAGAGAACCTGACAGCCCTGCGCGATGTAAAGGTTCACAGAACCACCTCCGACGCTGAATCTCAAGAACGGAAGTAACCCCCCGCTAGTGAGTGTCAGGAATCATCAACCCCAAAGGGTGGTTTCGGATACGGCATCCGCGGCGGAATCCATCGCCTATTTCCTAATATTTAGCTATACCTAGAGTATAGCATGCCATGACGGGAGGATCTGTCATCTCAGGTTCCGCCTCTCCCAAACACGGCAACGCCCTCGACTCGACCTGGTTCCTAGCCTTGGGTAAAGATTTGCCGATACAGGTCGGCCCCGAAGCTCGTCTCCAACGGAGGGCCAGCAATCATCTTGAATGATCGCTGACCGTCACGAAACCGCTCAGCTCGTAGAAACAAGGTCTCCGGGGATGATGCGCGATACCACTCCTCCGCTAAGGTCCACAGATGCGTTACAAAAATCACTTTGACCCCGGATTCCACCAAGGCATCCACCACCCCACGTGCAATCTCTGCGCCTTCACGCTCATTTGTGGCGGCAAAGGACTCATTCATGAGCAGAAGGCTGCCGGGGCTGATAGCCTCCACGATTTGACTCATTCGGGCGAGTTCGTCGTCTAACTTCCCCCGGTCCATGCCCGCATCCTCCATCCGAGAAAAGTGTGAATACACCCCCGTCGCGACGCTCATCTGATACGCCGTCGCCGGCACGTACATCCCACACTGCATAAACAGTTGTGCCAACCCTATGCTGCGGAGGAACGTGGATTTGCCGCCTTGATTGGCTCCGGTCACGACGATGAGGGAAACGTCGTCGGCATCCAAACTGTTGCTCACCACCCGCCTTCCCACGTTGAGGGCCAATCCCACATCATACAGCCCATCAAACCGCATGACCGAGGAATCCACCTCGGCCGGATCGGGCACGCACAAAGGTAGCTCTAAATCCCTCAAGTGGTTAACCAAACGCGCACACCCCAAATAAAACGCCAACTCCGCCTTCAATTGCAGAAAGAATCCAGCTATATGTTCCGCTGCCTGCACGACCGTGGCCGAAACATCGTGAAGCCCGCGGTTTCGAATATCGCCGAGCGCGCGGTAACCGGCCTCATCGCGATCCGCGATGTGAAAGCTATAAGACGGTTCGCGGCGAGCGAGGCGTGGCCACCCAACCCTCCGGGGCTCAGGCCCCTTTAACACATACCCGGCACCTTTTCCACCGCGCCCTAAGCGCATACCCATGTGGAAGCCGTTCTTGAATTTAAGATCGCGCAACCGATTTTTCACGTGGTTCAGGTAGTCATCAGACAAATCCTGGTCCAACCTTAGGGTGAAGGCGCATAGGCCCTCCGAACGAAACAGGGCACGGGAATCCCGCGCTACATCGCGCAGATGGACCAAATTCTCCCCCATCAGCCCAATGAGGTCGACAGCGGCATGCAGCTTGGACGAGGGGCTGCTGGCTAATCCGCCCCAGAAGTGGTGTCGGCGCTGTTCCAACGTTTCGACCACCAAGTCATACATTGCTTGAATAACTTGGGGATGGGCAAGAACATCCGCGAGCACGGCCTGACGATACCGAATGACCGCGGGGTCTTGCAGGCTGCACAACAGAGCGCGTTCCATCACCTGGGTGACAAACGGATCGTCGGCGGCCATCACGCCAATCACCCCTTGCAGGGCCATGTCTTTTGCTAAATCACGGGTTCCATCGGGCAACGGCTGGCGCCAGTCAAATGCTTGCTCTGGATGCATCAGGCTCACTCGCACTTCCGATTCGCTCCTTTATCTCTTCGTTGGTCAGTCCGTGCTGCTGGGCCAACGTCATAGCATAGGATCGACCGCTGGCTGGCTTCCTGAGAATCTTAAATGTTCGCCGCGAGGGATTGTCTGGGAGAACTTCACTCACGAGGCTCACGGTCCTGTCATTGAAAACGGCCCACTCCTCAATGAACGTGACAACCACGGCCCGGGCACCCTTCGCCGCGATACGGGCCAAAATTTGCTCCCCTAAGAATTTGGCGTCTTTGAGAGTAGTGGACGAAAAAATTTCGTTGAGGATGACCAGGCTTTGAGACGTCGTGTCGTCCAGAATTGCGCGGATGCGGCGCAAGTCGTCAGCCAGTTTTCCGTCCACATGCGGAGACGGCTCGCCACTCTCGAAGTGCGTAAAAATATGATCACAGACGGGCAGACGAGCGCGTCTGCCGGGTACCGGGAGCCCCAGCCGAGCGATATGGTGCACCTGCCCCACCATACGGGCAAACGTGCTCTTGCCGCCTTGATTGGGACCGGTCACCACCGCCATTTGTTCCAAGTCGCGCAGAACGAAATCATTTCCGATCGGGGTGCGGCCAGCCTGCGACAGCTTGTCGGCAAGGGCCATATCAAATCCGTTATAGACATAGATGTCGGCGCCATCCGTCGCGATCTCCGGGTAACAAAATGCCAATCCATGCGAGGCCAGTGCCTGCATGAACTCCCAATACTTAAGAAAGAATTGCACCTCAAAGTGAAACTGGGCGATTCCTGGGTCGACAAAACGCTCATGATATTTCTCAACGTAAGATGCCAAATTCTTAAACGGATCCGGATTGAGCCGGGCCACGCGATCCAGAATCTGGGCCTCCACGTGATTCATGTCCGGGGCATCGCTGAGGGCTTTGGCCTTATGAACCACCGTTTGGTGGCGAAACCTGTCAAACGTTTCCTCAATGTCCCGACGATAGTCGGTGGTGTCTTGATCCGAACCCACCGTGACCATGTTTCCCCGGATATGCAGGGCATAATGAATAGCCCCAAGCTCTTCACGGCGTGTGGCGGTTTCCCGCACAAAGGTCCGAAAGCCGTCAGACGCCACGTACTCCATGGCATAGTGCAACACCGCCCGCATGCCATCAGACTCCAACCGTCCTCTGTCGGCTAGTTCGACCACCAACCTCTCGACCATCTGACAGTAAGTGTACGCCGCGTCGAGAAACCATAAGTGCCGCTGCAAGGGATAATAAGTCGTCTCGACCCGATGGCGCAAGGACTCCATGTCCCTCATAACGGTCGTGAATTTTTGAAGAATCGCCTGAACATCAGCGCGTTCGATATCGCGCATTACGCGCTGTCGTTGCATGACGGCCTCGGGGGTCGTGAGGGCTGTGTAGAAGAGCGCCTTCCATTGATCCATGCCCGCAAATACACGGTTGGTCACTTGGTCCAAGTTTAAATCCCGAAAAAAACCTGGTTCATCGAAAATGGTCTCTCTATCCAAGAAAAGGATGCTGGGCACCAAAATCGCCCTCCTTCATTGCAACAAAAAACGACCGAAGACTTCTGATAGAAGCCATCAGCCGATTTCCGGCACTTGTTGGGAGAGCTTCATCTCCACATCCGCCATCTTGATTTACCTTTATTCTAACGCTTGATAGCCACCATGGGAAGTCTTCCGCCGTTATTCCGGCAGGGTGGTCGATTTCCCATAATGATGCACCTCCACCGCATCCACCGTCATGAGTCCGTGATCCAGCATGCCGGCCACAACGGCAGCGAACTGGTCCACGCGATCGGGCCGATCAATCACCTCAATCACCAGAGGCAGGTCGCCCGACAGCGTGAGCAGATTGGCCGAGTGAATGCGATGGGTATACCCGTATCCTTCTAATCCACGCATCACGGTCGCCCCCGCCAAGCCCATCTCCCGCGCTTTTACGACAACCGCCTCATACAGCGCCCGATGATGGTAACGACTGGATTCGCCAACATAAATCCGCAAGCGGCTTGCCTTGGTATGTTCCGATGGCATGGTTTATGACTCCCCTTCCGTCATGTCAAACTCCTCGATGTCATTAGCGTTCGCTTTCGCATTGAGTCGCGCTTGAACCAGCAGTCGAGTGCCAATCACTGCCGCCCAGCAAGCCGCCAATCCTACGATGAGACTTCCCATCGCGTAGAAAATTCCCGCCAATGGCGCGCCGTCCATCAGCAGTTGGTGAACGCCCAACATATACGTGGAAAAGGTTGTGTATCCGCCCAAAACCCCGACCGCAACAAATAGTCGACCGCGTTCTCCCAGCCATCCATATTCCAGCGCTAACGTCATCACAATCCCAATCAAAAAGCTCCCCGAGGCATTGATTCCCCATATACTATACGGGATGGGCGTCGATGGCAGAATTCCCGACAACCCGTACCGCGTTAGGGCCCCCAATCCGCCGCCCAGAGCGATCCACAGTAGATTGTTCATACAACCGATCCTATCAGCATGCCGGCCGATACCCCTACGAACCCCAAGACGAGGCTCAAGGACGGATTGAGCAAAGCCTCGCGGTAGAGTCCCTGCTCCAACAAAATCAATGTCTCATAGGAAAAGCTGGAGAACGTAGTGAAGGCACCGACAAAGCCCACATCCGCTAAAAGCAACACACGGGGGTCCAAGCGCGTGGTCGTCTGCGCGAGAAAACCAATAATCACGGTTCCTGTCAGATTCACTACCAGCGTTCCCAGCGGGAATTTCCCCACGTTTCGCTGGTTCACTACGAATCCCAAAAGAAACCGGGCCACGGCTCCGAGAGCCCCCCCTATGAATACTGCCCCAATATTGACGAACAGGTCACTCACCTCGCTTAAAGACTTCGATGCAAAAAATAACTGACAGCCCCCACAATTCCAAACGATCGAGCGACCGAAATTGTAGGAGTCATCAGCTGCTGTGAGCGGTTTCCCCGTCGGATGGGGCGGTAGACTTCCATTACCGTCGAACAGCATAGAGGAACACACTAGCAGCTGTCAACGGCATCGCTTTCATCACACTGAGTTTGTAGAATCTAACTAATCCCTTCCGTTATGTTGCGGCGAACCTTGCCATACTGCACCACATGGACCGGATCTAACGTCACCAGCCCGCCGACTACCATGCCATCCAGAATCGTCATGAACTGCGTGAGATATTCTTCCGAATCAATGATTTCGATCACGATCGGCAAATCGGCCGACAAATCGATTAAATTTGCCGTGTGAATCCGATTCGATGGTCCATAGCCCTCCATGGCACGGACGACGGTGGCCCCTGCCAATCCCATCTTTCGGGCTTCTAAGAGAATCGCGTGATACAATGACTGATGGTGATAATGCGCCGATTCCCCAACGTATATCCGCAATCGGTAGGCTTGACCAGTAATTTTCGGTGACATCCTGTCGCCCCCTTCTTTGACAAACGCCCCTCCTTGTGAATGATTCCCCATCCAACACTCCCCAATACCGAATAACGGCCAGAGATACGTTAAGTGCACTCAGATCTCACCATGGTGTGGGCCACGGAAATACGTGGCCCACCCTACTGTTATTCTCTCCGGCGCTGGCCCGGGATCACCAGATGAACTTTTCTTCGATTCCATAGTCGCCTGGTATTTTTGCCTACGGAGTGCGTTATCCATAGCACGACAACCAACGGTACAACACCCCAAGCCACTAGGACGGCAAACCCAATCCAATACCCGGTACTGGAAGCCTTGGCGGCATTCCACAACATAAATCCTGCCATGCCGGCGTTCACGGCTAAGGGAATGGCCAGCAGGCCTAAGCGAACCGAGTGCACACCCTTCTTGCTTAGCGGACGCTCTTGGACGGGCCTCCGACGGTTGTTCCTTCCGCCTTGCGTACCACCACCCCCAAGGGCAAAACATGCCGTCCATAGGTAAACTGCAACAAGTGGGCAAACGCGTAATACCAGCCTAAGGTGGCAAATCCCAGGGTCACCCAACCGCCAATGCGGGTGAGCAGGACGCTAGGGAGACCTGATCCCAGACTCAGAAGGATTAAAGCAACCGTAATAAGTCCTAAGATTACCGTAAGTACTCGGTTTGTCGGCAACGACGCGATGGTGAAATAGAAGCTAATGACAGCCCACAGCGCTAAAAATACGGCCATGGCCGATCCCATTGCCGATGCGGGAATGTTGTGTACAAACCATACGTTGATCGCTCCAAGGATAATCCAGAACGGGCCGTAACTGCCGAACACGGTCGCGCCCAGCGGATTCCCCGAAAAGGTTTCCAAGATAGCCACCAGTATCTGCATGAGGCCGCCGAAGATGAAGGCCACTGGCAGGACAATGGCCAGCCCCTTGGGATCGACCAGCCCTGCATTATACAAGCCAAGCATGAACGACGTAGTCGAAAATGCGGTGACGGCCCAACCGGTGCCGTCAGCCATTTTGATTCCCATCCATCTCATCCTTTCGCCAACTACAAGGCTGCGTGGACGCGATCGACCGGAAAACGGGGAGAAGCACAAACTAAAAACTCCTACCGCCGTTTACCCGGTCCCGTGCACGACCTACATAAACGCGGTAGGAGTCATTAGTCCCTCAGTGACGGTTCCTCCGGCACTCTCGATGCTGGCGGAGAAGCAGACTCCATTGCTTGGGGCGATTATATTCCGAATAGGTCAGAACATGCAATCCTAAATTTTCTGACTAACCTCTCAAAGTCGCAACTAACCGCTGGGGGTACACCAGTAGTTCCAATGCCCGACCAATGGACGATGCTACAACGTCCGCCTCCTTCATTGCCCGCACATCTAAACCCTCGGATCCCAAAACGGCGATCGCCAAGTCTGCTGCGCGAAACATGGGCACATCGTTGGCACCATTACCAATGGCGGCTACTGCCCCCCCGAGACTCTGAACAATGGCCTTCTTGTCTTCCCCCGTTTGCACCCGTTGCCATTCCACCCCTAGTTGCTCGGCAAATGGACCGGCAGTCCCGAAGGTATCCGCCGTGGCCAAGATGACGCGGTATTGCTTGCACAGCGTCTGGACAAGCTGGACGGTCGAGTCTTCTACCACACCATCAACGGCCAACGTGCCATTGAAATCCAGTATCACGTGATGAATGCTCACCGTTCCTCGATTGGGAATATGCACATCCATGGTCTGCCCACCTCCTCCGTATCAATTAGTTGAGCGAGAGTCCCCACCTTTGGAGCGCGTAGTGATCGCGCAGGGCTCCTGTGAGACCACCAATATGCCACTCTGTGGTTTGTACGTTGGCCAGTATCTCAAACGTCATGTAATGAAGACTCGATGCCCAACTGGACCAGACCGCATCCCATTGTGCGGCTGCCGCTACGCTGTGGTCGTATCCCAACGTGTAGCCGAGGCCTAGCATCGTCAAAAACAGCGTCTCCGCCCCCGGTCGTTCTGGAGCTCCTGTAATCCATTCCACGGCCGGAGCTTCGGGCACGGACGCCGGGTATGGCTGGGAACCCGTCCATGCCACCAGATCCGCTTCCTCACCAAGCCGCCATCGGTAGAGGAAGAGATTTTCCTCCCACTGCAACCATCCATGCGCCCAATCCTGGATGTGGCGCCGCCAAAAGGTCTCAAAGGGGGACTGTGGTGGTTCCTCCACGCGGGCCATTCCGGTTTCTAGAACGTCTGTCCATGCTATCTGGCTGTGTCCTGAAATCCCGGTCCGCTCCCATACCTCCGCGGGAACACGCACCCACGGCACCGGTCGGTCTGTCCAACTCAAGACGCGTGCCAGGGTTGCATCGACGACTTCGTTTCGCCCTATCCACCCCTTACAAGCGGTGAGCCATGATGGGTCCTTCCACCATCGTGGGTGCGCGAGTCCGGCCAATGCCAGGTCAACTGTGTCACCGTCTAAGAGACGTCGTTCGACATCAATCACCACCGCTACGGGAGCAACACTCCACAAAGCGTTCAGAGCCGCCAATCGCACTGACGAAGTGCCACCAGCACTAAAGACCGTTGTTGCAAGAGTCTCCAAGGTGTCTGCCGAGGCGCGGCCGCCCCGGCTAACCAACCACACCCATCGGAACCAATCGTCGGTGCCGACCACCGGCACCGGCTGCACGTTGTCCATATCCGTCCCTCCTAGGCGGAAGCCGGCCCCACCTTCACCGTCGCCATCACGAGCTAGAGGCCCACCAATGCGAAAACGGCATCCACTCCGAATCCCAATTGTGGATGGGCCTACGTCCATAGGATTCCATGGCAATGCTGGCGATTAACACACCCACACCCCGAATCGCTGCAATCTGGCCAAGACCTTGTCCTCGTGCGGACTGCAGAGCCACGTGCACCGTCATCATCTTCTGTCCCACGTCCCTAATCCCGGTTAGCGCCCCCAAGCTTGGCCCGCACACTCGGTCAATCCACGCCCTGCCAGCGCGATATCAACCCATGCCACAGACAGCTCAAACTAGTTCATGGCCCCAATCCGAAAACAGGGACGACCGAGCGGAGGTCCAGAGTCCAGACGTTCGACACGGGCTCCTTCATACCCAGCAACTCCCAAGCGGATTCGTTAATCGGTAGACGGCGTGGTAGAGTGACGCCATGACCATCCTGCAAAGCCCAGTCCCTTATCATGGGCCTCTATGAGAAGGAGACGATTATATTTCGCCAGCCGCTCGCCTCGAGCTGGGGCCCCGGCTTTGATCTGGGACGCACCAACGGCGATCGCAAAGTCTGCGATCGACGTGTCCGTGGTTTCGCCCGACCGATGAGAAACCACCATATTCCAGCCGGCGTTCCGGGCCGCGCGAATCACTTCCCGTGTTTCCGTCACCGTACCCACTTGGTTGAGCTTAACAAGGACGGCGTTGGCGGATCGTTCCGCGATGCCCCGACCCACATATGGCATTTGAGTTACGAAGATGTCGTCTCCCACGATCTGGCAACGTTCTCCCAAAAGAGCCGTCAGCAGTTGCCAACCGGCCCAATCGTCTTCCGCCAACCCATCCTCGATCGAGACGATGGGATATTGCCGAATCCACCCGATATATCGGTCAATGAGCGCATCAGCCGTGAGGTACTCACGGCGCCAGCGGTACCCATTACGCTCACGAATGGAGTTGGCTGCCACATCCACGCCAATCGCTATGTCTTGTCCTGCACTGAGCCCTGCGTCCTCCATACTGGAGAGGATGAGGTCAAAGACCTGGGTCTCATCCTCAATCCGAGGCGCGTATCCGCCTTCGTCTCCAACCGCTGTTCGATGTCCCGCACGCGCCAATCGGCTGCCCAAAGCATGATAAACCTCGGTGCCCATCCGCATGGCCTCAGCGAACGACGAGGCGCCACCCGGAATGATCAGGAATTCTTGTACGGGAATCGCGCTATCGGAATGCAAGCCCCCATTGATGACGTTGAATTGCGGCGTGGGCAGCAGCAAGTCCGCCCCATCACTCCAATAACGATAGAGAGGCCTATGATGCTCCTGCGCCGCAGCCCTCGCAGCTGCCAACGACACGCCAAGAATTGTGTTCGATCCCAAGCGCGACTTGTTGTCTGTTCCATCTAGGGCAAGCAGTGTGTGGTCCACCCGCTCCTGTTGGGAAGCGTCTAAGCCGAGCAACCGAGGGCGGATCGTATCCCGAATGGCCTCGACAGCCCGTGTGACGCCGCGGCCTGAGTGCACCACCCCACCGTCTCGTAGTTCACGCGCCTCCCGCGAACCTGTAGAAGCACCGGCCGGGACTATCGCCAACGCAGCCTGACCCGAGACCAATGATAGCTCCACGGCCAATGTCGGCCATCCCCGGGAGTCGTATACTTGGAACCCCCGCAAATCGTCAATAATCGCTTCGGTCACCAAGCTCTCCCCTCTCTGCTTGCCGATTTTGGTATCGCTGGAAAGCTTCGCCGATTAATCGCTGCGCGGTGTCCATCCCTTCATAGTCGCCCATGGTCACGGGAAGTCCTTGAAGTTCCTTATACGTGGAAAAGAAGTGGCGAATTTCACGCAGTCGGTGAACACCCACATCATCAAGAACAGTAACGTGCCCCCAGCGAGGATCAGCATCCGCCACGCCCACAATTTTGGCATCCGGCCCATGTTCGTCGGTCATCAAGAGAGTGCCGATGACCCGCACGTCGACCTCCACCCCGGGGTGAATCGAAGTGGAAGCCAGGACCAGTATGTCTAGTGGGTCATTGTCTTCTCCCCACGACGCGGGTATGAATCCGTAATTGACGGGATAGTAGGTGGCAGAGTATAGGACGCGATCCAAGCGAATCTGGCCAGTGACTGGGTTCACCTCGTATTTATTCGCGGAACCTTGCGGTATTTCGATAATAGCTTTCACGATCAAGGAGTCTCACCTCCGCAAAATTAGGGCGGGGGCGTCCCGTCAACAAAAAAACACCCACCGCTGGTAGGTGTCATCATCCTGGAAGCCCAGGCCGTTTGCCGTGTGCGCTGGGCCAACACCATGACCCATGGTTTAGGGTATCACAGGTGCTCATAAGGGGCAATCATCTGGTTGTTGCTGGCAGCAAACCTACACGGTAAATTCCCAGGGAGCCCCTCTAACCCGACACTCGCACGACAACCTCGAGACTGCGTGAATTTATCATCCCAATCCTTATCGTGCAGGGGGCGGCACAATCAACGCGACCCTAAGTACGTGGTCGCGCAATCCGTAACGCGGAACACCGCTCACACCATATTAGCTTCTCACCCCGGTCGCCGCCGTGGAAAATTCGCTCATACAGGTCCTGACCGAAACTCGTAGCCAACGGTCGTCCTGGAGCCAGCCTAAACGTACGTGAACGATCCGCCCTCAAAAACACAACATTTGACAAGGCTTGCATGTAGTACGCATTAGCGTACGCGTACATGTGGGAAACCGCAACGACCTGGACATGGCATTCAAGCAGTGCGTCAGTGATTTGCCGAAAGAGTTCAGCCCCTTCCCGCTCGTTGGTGGACGCAAAGGATTCATTAAACAGGATGAGGTTGTTGGGCGTTATGTGGTCAGCCATGGAACTCATCCGGCGCAGTTCATCGTCGAGTTTGCCACTGTTCATGGTCGCATCTTCCTCTCGACGAAAATGCGTAAAGAGCCCTTCGCAGAGATTAGCGGTGAATGCATCCGCAGGGACAAACATCCCGGCTTGCATCATAAGCTGCGACACGCCAATGCTTCGGAGAAAGGTGGACTTGCCGCCCTGATTCGCCCCCGTCACGATCAGAAGGTCAGCCCCATCCGCCTCGACGTCATTCCCCACAACCTGACCATCCAATCGCAGCGACAAGCTCATGTCGTACAGGCCGCGACAATACCGCTGCCGCTGGTCCGAAATTAACGGCTCCGGCATGCACCAAGGTTCACCTTTCGCCACCAGTTGATCATGCAAATTGACGCACCCCACGAAGAAGGCCAGTTCCGTTTTGAGTCGGTGGAAAAAGGCCAGGATATGGTCGGACGACTGAGCCAAGGCATTGGCTGCCTCATTGAGCCCCGCGTCTTCCATAGCTGTTAAGGTCCGATGACCACCCTCATCCCGAGCGTCCACATGAAATGTATAGCCCGGGACCTTACGCGAAAACAATCGTCCGAGGACGTGTCGATCGCTTGGCGGGTCGATTACCAAAGTATAGTTGGTGCCCCGATGACCACACCCCAACTGGGCGCGCACCAAAACACCGGGACCGGCAAGATGGTTCAGCTGTTCCTGGATCCGGGCAAAGTAGGCGTCATCAAGTTCCTGCTGAAGCATGGTAAAGAAGCGCGTAAAACCCTCCGATCGAAATCGATGGCCGTCTGTGTCCGCGAATGTCCTAAGATTCATGAGCGACTGGGTGAACAGCCGTAGCACCTCAACCGCTGAATGGACGATAGCCGACGGATGGCTCGGGAAAAGTCCCAGCCAATTTTTACGGCGCGTGTCCAAAGTCTCCACGACTAGACGATACATCTCACGCACCACGTCAGGAGATCCGAGGCAGTCAGCTACCGCATGTTGCCGGTACAGCACCGCTTCGACGTTTGTCATGCTGCGTAGGAGCCCCTTGCGGACGACGTCATGCACGAACGGGTCTTCTTGAGCCATGGCGGCAAACAAGGTGCCCAGCCCCAGGTCCTGCTCGAGGTCCAGGTAGTTAACCGGCAGGGGCTCGTCCGGACTGAAGTCCTGATCGCGATACATCAGATGAACCTTCATGACAGGATACGCTCCTTTAGCTGGTCTTTGGTCAGATGGTATTTTGCTGCCAACGCAAGGACATAGGCCAGCCCGTCGGCGGGACGACGCACGATCTGGTAGGTACGAACCTCCGGGCGATTGGGCAACACCGTTCCGACGAGGCTCACGACGTCTCCGCCCAAAGACGCAAGGTCATCGATGAAGGTCACCACCACGCATAAGGAGCCCCTATGGCGGATCGTCTCCAACACCTGCTTCGCCAAGAATTCGGCATCCTCCAGGGACGTGGAACTGAAAATCTCGTTTAACAGGATAATGCTGTTCGACGTAGCGCGCTCGAGAATATCGCGTACCCGCATGAGGTCGTCCTGCAATTTTCCGACGAGGTCCTCCACGTGTTCTTCTCGTTCAAAGTGAGTGAAGATCTGATCGAACAAAGACAGTTGCGCATCACGCCCGGGCACGGGGCAACCGAGGCTCGCCAGATAGTGGAGTTGTCCAAACATACGGGCGAATGTTGTTTTTCCTCCCTGGTTCGGCCCGGAAACGACAAAAACACGTTCCGGATCTTTAAGGTGGAAGTCGTTGCACGTAATAGACTGGCCCTCTCGGATCAACTTACGGGCCAGAGCCACGTCAAAGGCCGCGGTAGCCTGAACGTTCTGCCTTTCGTGCGATACCGCAGGATAACAAAATGTCAGGCCTGCCTTCTTGAACTGCGTCATGTAGTCGACGTAGGCCACGTAAAACTGGACTTCCCGGTCAAAACGCTCGATCGCCGGTTCCATGAAATTCTGGTACTGCTGGTAAAAGTTCTCGAGCCGCGTGAACAGTTCCGGATATAACTTGGCCACGAAGGTAGCAATCTGCCCTTCAATATGATTCATCCCTAGCCCCTCGGGGAACTGCACCGTGTAGTCTTTCACGTCACCTTGCCGAAATCGCTCGAACGTGTCGACAACTTCTACGGCGTAGTCGACCTCCCCGACGTACTTACGGACGGTGACAGCGCTTCCTCGAATGAAGAGACAATACCGGACCGACGCGAGTTCGGTGCGGAGTCGTAACAGCTCCGCATGAAAATCCTGGAACCATAGAGAATCGACGTGCTGTGCCATGTAGTCCCGAAATTCCTGTAGTCCGGTCGACGTTATCGTGGCCTCTGACAATGCACGAGCAAGCCCCTGCAGGGCACCGCAATAAAAGCCCGCGGCATCCAGAAACCACGCACGTTTCGCAGGGGCTTGGGACGCCTCCTCGGAGCCGTGGAGATGGACGCGAACAGACCGCATCTGGGATGCAAAGTCATTGAGTGCGGCGAGGATGTCGGGCTGTTCCACATCCTGCATGATAGCCTGACGAAAGCGCACCGCCCCGACAGTCTGCAGCGGGGTGTAGAAGAACGGTGATAAGCTATACGATGCCTTGGGTCCGACAATGGCGCGAACCACTTGATCCAGATTCAAGTCTGCAAAATACGCGGGCGCCACTGCCGTGTCCAGGTTTCTGCCATCCGAAGACAGGATACTAACGAAGTCCATAAGGCCTCCCTATCATTACCACTGGGCGGAGGAGCGACTACTCGCTGAAAATTAATTCTGGGGAACGCGATCCCTCTGTAGCGCGTGCCATCGGTGAAGGGCTTCCTTAACGAGGCGCTCCGCCACAGACGCATTCTGGTAGTGGCCGAGGGCAGCGCCCACCCCTTCCACTGCGTTGTATTCCTGAAAAAAGCGGCGGAGTTCCTCCAACCGACGTCGGCCCAGTCCGTCGAGCGTCGAAATGTGGCTCATACGCGGGTCGCCATCCACCATACTGATAAGTTTGGCGTCAGGACCATACTCATCCTGCATTAGCAATACACCCACAACGCGGGCGGTTACCTCCACCCCCGGGTAAATTGCTGTCGAGCCATATACCAAAATGTCTAAAGGAGCGTTGTCCTTACCCCATGTTTCTGGCACGAATCCATAGTTTGCGGGATAGCGAATGGCCTCAGACAAGATGCGGTCTAGTCGAATCCGACCGGTTCGTCCATCAAACTCATACTTGTTTTGGGAGCCTTGAGGGGTTTCGATAATGGCGCGTACAGTCATGGTATCACCTCCACGTTCGTGCTTACGGGGGATCGTCGGCATAAAAAAGCACCCACCATTGCGGTAGGTGTCATCATCCCAGCGTGGAAGCCGAGCGTTCGACGAAGCGGGCCAACACCATGACCTCTAACTGTATCGTAGCGTAAGGTGTGATTTCGCGCAATGAGGCTGGCGTCGCCTAGCGTACCTGCTATCGGAAACAATCTCCCGTTCCCTCATATAGGATGATAAGCTGTCCCGGCCGTTCGTACCAAATCCTTCATGCAGGTTTGGGTATCGACTATGCAACTAGGTCGGGGGCATGGCGCCCACACGGCAGGATTTCACAGTAGAGCGTACACCTATGGCCAAACTCAGGACACCGGTGCCGGAGGTCGTGAACTCAGTGCCCAGTTCATCAACAAGAATCCTACGAAGGCAAGCGCCGCCTCAACGGCAAACGCTCCCTGCACATTCGTAATGCTCCAGAGTCCCCCCATGAGTACGCTGCCCACGAGCTGCCCCAATCCCGTGACGGCTGCGATCTGCCCCAACCCGCGACCCCGGGCAGGTTCCAGCGCAACCCCCACCGTGACCATTTTTTGGCCGACCTCAATGATGGCTGTGGCTAAACCCGTTGCGGCAAACAAGGCAACCCATACCCCTAGGGAATTCGGATTCAGAGCAAATCCGAGCACGGCTCCCGTCCAGACGGCATATCCTATCAGCAAAATAGTGCGCCCGGGAATTCGATCCGCCAGCCGCCCGACCGGATACGCGGCGGCTGCATAGATAGCGTTATGCAGGGTGTACAACAAAAGGGCTAGCGTGTGTGAAGAAACAGGTCCCAGTGTAATGCCCGATCGCCACACCCGGAGAATAAAGAACGTCGGAGCCACATAGCCAGACGCGAAGAGCAAGACTGCAACCCGATATCGTCGAAATCGCACCGGCCATTCTATCGGATCCGCAGTACGCGAGTCGCGAACCGGCTGGCGCGGCGGTAGTTTTTTCACCCGCAAAATCATCAGAACCGTTATGCCAGCAGGAATGGCGGTTAAGGCAATCAGCATCCGAGGGTGGACAAAGGCCACCAAAATGGCAGCGGTTAACGGGCCTAGCAAGGCTCCCGCTGTATCGAAGGATTCCCGTAGGCCGTAGGCCTTTCCTAAATGTTGATGGGGCACCTCCTCGGCGATGTAGGCATCACGAATTGGACCACGAGCTCCACGTCCGATCCATGCCACTGTCCGAATGAGGACCAGCCAAGGCCACCAAAACACCAACGCGGCGAGGGCTTTGAGACCCGTCAAAACATACCCGATAATGAGCGCGGGGTGGCGGCCCTCGCGTCGGTCGTTGAGGCGCCCACCCCACAGGGCCGCCCACGCCTGGGCGAAATTTGATACACCTTCCGTCAATCCCAGAGCGATCACGGGAGCCCCCAGTCCCATCAGAAATCCCGGAAGGAGAGCCGTAAACATTTCATGTCCCCAATCCGAAAATAACGACGAGAGCGAAAACGCCCAGACATTGCGCGTCCCCCACACCCGAGGACTGTCTTCGAGAAATTCCATTTTCCTATCCATCCGTTTGCCTCCTATAGCCCTGCGAAGATTCCACGCGGTGGTCAATGACCAGTCGGTGTCGACAAAAGGCCAATTCTCGCCCCGAGCCGTCAACGCATAGAAAAATGGCCAACGGCTTCACGGTCTTGTAGAAGCCATCAGCCAACGTCGGCATTACAGGAGCTTCATCCCGCTTTCAGTATACTGCATCCACTCAAGGATCCACGCTATAAACGCGTCACCTTGTGTGGCCACCGCCAACAACCCGTCCAGACCAGTTCGTAGAAAACCGAAGCCTATTCCCACACCAGTGTGGCTTCACACCCCCGGCCCTTCCCGCGCCTCCGCCGGTGCGTAGCGTTACGAGGACATTGGTCGGCAATCCTTCCCACTTGGACAGCCGGGGTGTTACAGTGCCACCTGGGTCAAACCCCTCGGCGACGCGGAGCAGAATCGGGCACGCGCAAAATCCGGAATAGCAACCGGACCAGTCCCTCCAAGTGTCGGCGTAACGCCAGAACACTGAGTCCCGCCACGATCCCCACTGCCGCTGCCATCAGGACATCCGTTGGCCAATGGAGACCGGTAACCACCCGCCCCCAAGCAACACCTAGCGCCAAAAGGAGCGCCCACACACCATCCGATACCCCCGCAAACAAGAGGCCCACCGCAAACCCGAAGCTTCCCGCCGTATGGTCACTAGGGAACGAGCTATTACGCGGATGGTGCAGCAACAAATGCACCTGATGCGGCTCCAATACGAAGGGGCGCGGACGATAGGGCGCAATATGGGAAATAGCCACGTTCAGCACCAACGCCAGAATGCCCGCGGCCACTGCATAGATAACCGCCCGCCGCGCCCGCGTCCGCCGATACGGCGGCCAAAACCACATAATCAAAAAGATAACGGCCCAAAGTTCCGGGGCAAATTTGGCCAAAACGACCCCCAACAGGTCAAGCGCTGCATTGTGCCCCGCCATGCCGTTGATCCAATGCTCCACACGAAAGTCAAAACTATTCACACCTGGATGAATCACCAGAAATCCCTCCTTGTCACCATATATGGCCTTGTGGCCCGTACACCGATTGCCGCATTCCATCAGCGGGCCCACATGGCTCGAATTCTGGTGTGCGTGCAAACATATAAACAGAA
>JAJZAN010000070.1 GCA_021799435.1 Bacillota bacterium
AATCATTACCGCTATTAACGGTTACTGACCGCTGTACGACTTATTGGGGTGGTCGACCCTAAAGGACACAAGGACCCGATAGCAGCAGCCGGGACCGGCGGCCGGCATGAGAGCGGCCGCGCGGCCATATGCGGTATCCTCCACTTAGACGAGCGCGGGCTGAAGGCGGACCCTCCTGGAAGGCCCCGCCAAACGGGGCGCGTCCAGCACCGGGGCGAGGGGAGGCGAGCGCGCTGTCGTGAACCCTGTGAAAAATGGTGATCTCGGTGTGGAGAGGTCGCCGTTTTCTTTTTTGCGAAAGAGGAGTTGGCAGGAAGGACCGTTATGCTCGCGTCGGCGGCCTAGACGGCTGGTTGCCCGCGAGCGGGTACCCGGCCACGCGCTGTTTAGAGCGGAATTCAAATAACGAATAGCCCTTATGTCTACATGTTTTTGCCAAACCGGGCATTCCGCGGTACCATACCAGCAGGTAAGATTTGGCTTTTGGCGCTGCAACCGCAGCGTGGAGGCTATCAACTTGATGGGGGAGGGCTGTCCGCCCTCCGCGTCGCACGAGCCCGTGGCGGGCTCGACGGAATGCCTTGCCGTGCATACTTTGGGATGCTTAGGAGGTCGAACGATGCACACGCACAGGCTGAAACTGATGATGGGATTTGCTCTGGGCGCGGCCATGCTCGGTGTGAGTGTGATGCCTGCCGCTGACGCCCAGGCGGCGACCAAAACGAGCGCCACCAATGCATATGTTACTGGTGTGGCTTTGACAGCGAACGGTCTGACCTTTATGGCGAAGGCGTCCAGCAAGCCGGCTGGTTTGCACCTCGAGTACCAGTTCCGCGAGGAAAGGCATGGGCGGTGGTTTATTGCGCAGAAGTTCAATGCCAGCCGAACCTTTGTTCTGCCCTACCACAGTGCGGTGGCGGCGGTGGAAGCCTATGCGCTCACAAAGAATCAAGTCATCCACAAGCAGTGGTCCAAGGCCGTGCCATCGGCTCCAGTCAGAGTTCCGAAGGTGGGACAGGCGGGCCTGGCTGTCACCATATCTGCCGTGTTAGGCAACACGGGCTCCGATTCTGCGGCCATTGTGAATGATGTCGTCTATTCAGCCGTGACAGGGGGTACCGGGGATAACGGGGACACCGTAACCATTGCGCAAGGATCCGGGGTCAACACCCCGTCGACCGCGACGTTCTCGGGCGGGGCGCTCGACATTACCATCGGCACGGACAGCACTGGCCAATCGCTGGCCACCAGCAATACGGCCCTGGTAAGCCAAATCCAGGAGGCATTGAGTGCGGGGTCTATCTCGACCATCACCGTATCTCTGGAGAGCGGTGCGTTAGGGTCTGCGACGCCAGCCGTGTCAGGCGCGGGAACTTTCGCTGGCGGAAGCAACGGGCTGGACGGGGTAGACACCCTGACAGTTGGGAGTGGTGTCGCCTATGACGGCACACTCACTGTCGCCGTGACTTCGGGCAGCAACACGGTGGGAAGTACCGTCGTGCCCTTGACCGCTGGAGAAACTGCCGCAGCGGTAGCGACGGCCATCGACACGGCCCTCAATCGCGCACCTTTTACCGCGGAGTTCTCCGTGGCCAATCCGAGCAGCGGCGTGGTGACCCTGACGCAGCTGACACCGTCGCCTAACGCCATCGGCGTGACGGTAACGGGCTAAGAGTTCTGCTGGTCCGGAAGACCGCCCTCTGGGACGGGCTTAATAATTTTTTGGGGTTCGTGAGCTAATGTGTGGTCGCGCGATTACCGGATGAAACATCCCTCTATGTCGGGGAATGGGGGCAGCGCCGGTAGTGACGCGATGTCGCATTCGGACGCACGCTGACACGCACCACATGCCCCTGAGGAGTTCCGGAACAACTGCACTAATGAAACAGCACAAGCCACGGATGTTCAACGCAGGAGGGAAGCTTTGTGACGAAGAGACAGCACTGGGCTATTGGGTTGGCTTGTTCTCTGCTCTTTTGGGTGGCGGCCTCTGGAACGGGGCGTGCCGCCACGATAGTCTATCCGTCAAGCCCGGTATTGTCCGACACGTTTACTTCGGGAACGTTGGCACCTTTTCTGGCCAATAACGGCATGAATCCGGGAGGGGACTGGTCGGTCGCCAATGGGGGGTTGGTGGCCGCAGACTACGGGCTGACAAGTCATTTGCCGAATCAAATTGCATCGGTGCCGAATACGGGAAAAAACGTGGTCGTAACGACGTCCTTCACCATCAACCAGTTGAACACCGGACAACCGTATCGGATTGGCGTATTCGGGCGCGGCAGCGATCCCACGACGGGCTCGTCGCAATGGGACATCGTGCTTCGCGACGGACAACTTAGTTTAATTAACCAGGGGGTGGCGATCCCATCTGCGCTTCCTTTTCCTGTGCAGGCCGGTCAATCGTACAACATGGTGGCCGTGATTGACGGAACCTGGGTCGGTGCCCAAGTGTGGCTGCAGGGGACGTCGCAACCCAGCCAGTGGACCATTCAGGGGACGTTTGCCCCGACCGGCAACTTTACAGGTGTCGGAGTTGCGGCTGGCAATGCTGACGTGACATTCCACACCTTTTCGGTCTATGAAGCACCGCCGACGCTCTCGGTCAGCCCTATGCAGAGCGGCGCCGTGTATGATTCGGGTCAAGCGGTGACGTACCAGGCTAAGCTCGCGGCCAATGCGGCCGCCGAGGGAGGACTGTATCACGTCAACTACGTGATTCGAAATCTCGGAGGCACCACCGTCGACCAGGGATCGGTACCGTTGCATTTGCCATACGGCGGCAGCACTAAGACCACGATATCTCTGCCGGCTCAGCAGAACGGATACTATGAGGCCACATTCAGTGTGAGCCAGGACAGTTCGGGTCCGGACCGACTCATAGCCCCAGCCACTCTGCAGACTAGTACCACTGGCATGGCGGTCGTGCCCACGGCGGCGTCTCCGTCTGCCCTCGACGCGAGTTCCCGCTTTGGGATCAACGGCCCCGGCACCCAGGCCGCACCCATCACACCGCGGCTTGAGCAGCGCTGGAGCACGGTGTACAACCTCCTGAAAGAGCAAGGCATTCAGTGGGTGCGCACCCAATTCCTATGGGGCGACGTGCAGCCTTCGCCCGGCACCTATGCATGGAACACCGCCGACGGTTTGGTGCAGGCCGCCCACGCCGCCCATGAGAATCTGCTTGGGTTGGTCGATTACGCGGCGCCCTATGCCAATCCCTTCGGGACGGGCGCTCAGGTGAGTTTCTCGACGTTTGTTCAAGAATACGATCAGTATATTCAGGCTCTGGTCCAGCGCTATATGCCCGGCGGCACACTGGCCCAAGAAATGGGCTGGAAGAATTATGGCATCACAGCTTGGGAAATTTGGAATGAACCGTCCAATCCGCAATATTGGGGGTCTCAAAACCCCGCCCAATATGCAGAACTGGTGCAATCGGCATCTGCCGCCGTCAAGGCGGTTGATCCGTCTGCCACGGTCCTAGCCTACAATTGGCAGGAGCCGACACTGGTGCAAACGGACGGACTTGGCAGCTTTACAGGCGTGTCCATTCACGTATACCCGGGTCTGCCCAGTCAACCTGCTTTTTATCAGACCATCGCCGATCTGCGTCAGTTTCTAGTCCAAAACGGCATCGGCAACGATCCGATCTGGATGACCGAAACGGGTTGGAGCACGCACCACGTGACGAGAACACAACAGGCTGAATATTTGCAGCGGGCTGCCATCCAAAGCTTGGCCGCATCGCTGAACAAGTTCTTCATGTTCGAATGGAGCGATCCCGTGGCGGGCTACGGCGAACTGAGTCGTGCTTTGCTGCCGTTGCCCGCTTTTCCGGCTATCGCAGCCGTTGCGCACGAGCTGAACGGGTATACGCCGGTCCCGGGATTGAATCCGGTCAGCATGGGTGCCGATGTCCGTGCTTATGTCTTCCAGAACGGTTCCGAATCGATGGTCGCCTTGTGGTCGCCCACAGCTCAAGACAATCTCACGCTCAATAGCGGGGCGGTGAACGCCGTCGATTGGATGGGCAATCCCATCGCGCCAACGGGTGCCGCGTTGACGATACCTCTGGACGGCCAACCGGTGTTTCTCACTGCCGACTTGTCGCCTCAGCAGCTAATCGGGATAGTCCAAGGTGGGACTATAAGTCCTATGCCGGTGGTGTCGCAGGCGGACCTGCCGGTGACGACGGCGTTTACTCCAGGTCGCGCTGGAACGGGTCCGACCGCGAAGGTAAATGAGATTCTATTTGCGACGTCGCCCACAAGTAAGGTGGCAAATGGGGATATTGTGACCATCACGCAGGGTAGAGGGCTTGCCCAAGCGTCGCGTGCCGCGTTCTCGGGCGGCGCGATCCGCATTACCATTGGCACCAACAGCCGCGGGAGCTCGTTGGCTGTCAACAACGTCCAGTTACTGCAGCAAGTCCGCGAGGCCTTGCACCGAGATTCCATGACAGGCGTGAGGACCATTTTGGTAAACGGTGCATCGGGGACTGCGAAACCAACCGTGGCGGGTGCCGGAACCTTCGCGGGCGGAATTCCGGGAGTCGGCGGGGTCGACACACTGAGCGTGCAGAGTGGAGCGACCTATAGCGGGACTCTGGCCATCACGGTAACCTTGGGCCGGACGGCGGTAGGCACGACCACTGTGCCGGTGACGGCTGGAGAAAGCGCTGGGGATGTGGCTGGGGCGATCGCCGCTGCGTTGAATACCCCCCCGTTTACGGCCGATTTTTCGGTGGCTAGCTCGAGCAGCGGGGTGGTGACTTTAAGCCAGTTGACACCGTCCACTAATGCGATCGGGGTGACCGTGTCGGGTTAAGGGATCGTAATTGGGGTGCCGCCACCAGGCCATGGCCGCACCCCATTTTCCGTGGGGCTGTTGGTGTGACAGGTTCGGTCCGCGCAGCCACGGCCATTATGGAGTCAGCTCTGTCCAGCGTCGCCCGCCATCCCTGCTTTGCAGGAGGCGACCCGTCTCGGTCACGACGACGAGCGTCCTGCCATGTCCGGTGAGGGATTGCAACGGCTGTTTGAACCGAATCAGCGTCCAGGTCCGGCCCGCATCGGCGGTGGACAATAGGCCCTGACGGTCTAACACCCATCCCTGGTCTGGTGTTGCGAAATAAATGCTTGATGGGACGTCCAGCATCGGGATCGTGCCGACGGAGGTCCATGTCCGTCCGCCATTGTTCGTCTCCATCACTGTCATAGCCCATGACTTGACTGGGCCGCGTTTCGCGCCATTCAGGGCCCATCCTACGTGGGATGAGAGGAAGTCCCCGGCGTATGGACCGGGCAGGAGCGTAAATACCTTGTGCCAGGCGTGGCCACCGTTGGTGGTCTGCCACAGGCCTTGATAGGTGGAAAGCCAGCCCTGGCGCGGGTTGATGAATTCAATAGAGTCCGCTTGGTCCGGGCCTGTCCGGAAGCGGCCCGGAATTTGTGTGGCGTGCCATGTGTGCCCGCCGTTTGGGGTGATCCAAAACGAACCATCGCTGGACGCGATCCAGCCACGCTCAGGAGCCCACAATTTGAAGGCAGTAATGTGTTGAAAGTGTTTGCTGCCAATCTGCCAGCTTCGCCCTCCATCGCTGGTTTCCCAAAGAGTGCCGGGCTCAGCCGACGTCACGACCCATCCATAGCCGTGGACAAAGGCCGCAGACGCCGCGGTTTGGGGCATGAGCGGCCACGCTCGCGTCCAATGCATGCCGCCATCGACGGTGCGGTAGACTGCGCTGATGGAGACAAGCCATCCGTCTTGGGCATTGATGAATTGAATTTGCCTGGTTTGCTGGCTGGCCGCCTGGCCAAACGGCATCGGATTGCTGGAGGTCCACGACGAGCCGGCATTGACGGACCGTTGGAGATAGTCTCTATTGAATCGCCACACTGTGGACGACCCATAATAGGCGGCAGGGTAGAGGCCGCCGCCCATAGCGTTGCACCCCATGGCACAGCCAACATTGCCCCAGGCATAGGACCAACTTGCACCGCCATCGGCCGTGTGAAACAGAACCGTGGCGAGAGCACCGCCGCTGAAGAGTTCAAGCCACCCAGTACGAGGGCTGGTAAAGGTGACGATATTGTTGGACCGGAATTTGGGGCGGAAGGCGCCATTCAGATTCGTGGCCTGGGCATAGTGGCGGAACGCGGACGCTATACGGGTTGACGTGAGACCGGACAGGACGATAGACCAGTGATGGCCGCCGTCGTGGCTGCCATACAGCAACGGTCCGGAGGCGGAAACCCCGGCTGCGTACCAGAGAGCATGTCCTGCATGCGAGAGGTCCAACATGTTGACGCCCTTCGGATCGAGTACCGTGGTCCATTGCCGACCGCCGTTGGTGGTGGCAACGACGTGACCATTTGCGACCGCCAGGCCTTCCGATGGGGACGTGAAGACTAGCGAACTAAAGTTGCTTCTCGCCTGCAAGGACCAGTGGGCGCCGCCATCTGTTGTAGACCAGACCCCTAGGTTATCCCAAGCAAAGCCATCATGGGGGTTAATAAAGTCGAGATGGGGGAACTGCATCTGGTTAGCGTTGGGAAGGCGACCGCCCGCAGTCCAACGATGCCCGGCGTCGCGCGTGGTCATGGTACGCAGGGTCGTCCCATGCACGGTCAACACCACCGCGCGTCGTTGCGACAGCGCATCAATGGCGATGGGGGTCTCCCGGATTGGGGCCGCACTGCGAATCCGAGCCTGTACCGTTCGGACCATCCGAATAGGGCCAGCGTGTGAAACGGGGGACGCAGCATCCCGGGGCGCATATCCGCACGCCGCCACTGACGCCAGCATGGCCGCCACACCAGCAAAAACCCACCACTTCCGCATCACCACCACTCCTCGTTGACAGTGAAAACGACGTCCGCACCATCCAGGTAACGCTCGGAGGTGCGTGCGGGGGCCGGGGGGGACAACGCCCTTTGCTAGTGGCTTCTTCTAGCCTGCGCTGCGGCCTCGTGGACAGCCTACTGATTTGCGTGCACCATCAGCGCCCCGGGCCACTCCCGGCTCGTGTGGTGTAAGCACTCACCACCCGGAGTCTCTTTTCGAGGTTGTTCGCATAATAATCCGTTGTCTCACCAATACCGGAGGGTGCGCGCATGCTTTCCACCGCCAATGTGTGGCTCATCGCATTCCTGCTCTTAGGTCTGGCGGCGAGATCAAATCTCTTGGCCGCAGCGGCCACAGTTTTACTAGCCATACGCCTAACCGGGCTGGCTTTTCTCATGCCGCGATTTTATGAGCCTGCGCTCTTTGCAGGACTCTTGTTTCTTACCGTGGCGATGCTGACGCCGTTTGCGCTGGGCAAGGTAAGTCTGAAAAAGTTGGGGCAAGGTTTCACCACCTTGCCCGGTATCGTCGCGGTTGTGGGCAGTGCTGTGGCGACCCACCTTAACGGGCATGGCATCACGCTGATGAACACCCAAAGTCACCTGATGATAAATCTGATTGCGGGCTCCATTCTGGGCATCGTGCTTTGGGGCGGTATGCCGGTGGGGCCGCTGACAGCAGCTGGCGTGACGTACTTGATGCTGGAATGCATCAGTTGGATTACGCACTGGGTTAAGTGACGGAAGCGACTCGTGTGTGCGTATAGAAAGAGCGCTGCAGCATGGTCCAGCCGCGCACCAGCTTAGACTCAGGCGGAGCGGCAGGGACACCCCCTGATTGCAATGTTGTACGTCCGATAAGCAGGATTATGTCAACTTAAGAGGGTACGACCGAAAAAGAGCACCAGACCCTTTTCATCGCATGTACAGGTGTCCGGGGAAGTAAAACTGTTGACATTTCGGAAGTAAAACTCTTTACAATTGGCTTCCGCTGCCAACTTGGAAGTAAAACTGTTGACATAGGCCATACGGAGTCTTTTTTTGGAAGTAAAACTGTTGTCATATCACGATGATGAGTCCCGCTTTATGAGGTCTCCGAACAGGTTGTGGGAACGCACTCGATCGCCCCAAGTGCGATGAATTCTTTCGATCTGCCGGAGGCTCTCCTTTCGGTGCTCATTGGCGCTGGAAAGTGTGGGCGCCACCTCCGCCTCTGCCGAGGACCACCAATAAAAGTTGACCGACTGTGTGGTGCGCGCTTTCCAATACCGGGGCACGAGACGCCCCTCCACCCACACCGGATCCCACACCATGCAATTCGCGTCTTGGTAGATGCGGGCCAAGGCGAGACATTCACGCCACGTGCTCCAAAACATGAGACTGGCTTCGTGTAGGGCCCACCACCGGGCTACGCGGTCCTGCGGACGGTCCCCAACCCAAGGCTCCCAGTATTGCCAGAAAACAGAGCCGGGCCCCGGGCATCCAGGAGGATTCCGGCGACGCAGTGGGTATCGATCTACATCACGAGCATCATCGGTGGCATCCCAATACATGCGCCAGAGGATATAGGCAAATGCCCAGGGGCATGTCGGGGGGGTGTTATACCACTCGGTGTCCGACGCGGGCATAATCTGAAGGCGTGTGGCCGCTCGGATGCAATCCCGGTGATGCCGTAGGATGCGCCGACGCCATTGGCGCGCGAAGGCTTTGTAGAGAGCCCGAAGGGCGTCTCGGCGTTCCTGGTATCCATCCTCAAATGGCCAGTGGGCGGTATGCGCGGCGCCCCACTCGGACCGCCGCAAAGGGTGCGACCGAGCCGATAGAAAATCGTCCGGCGGAGGGATCACGGCGCTCCAGAAAGTCATCAGGCCTCTCTCGTCCGCGGGATGCATCTCAGTCTCGGGATTGGGCTGAAGGCCTCCCCACTCCCCCACCCAGTGCGTCCGGGACAGTTGGATCCACTGCCATACGGCATGGATTCTTACAGCCGTGTCATCGCTGTTGGTCTCAGGCGCTATTCGACACCGGGCCGTCCTTTGATCCGGCCAGAGACTGTGGCCACAGGTTGGGCATCCGTAGGTCGCCTTCACGCATGCGCTGGTCCAGCGGTACGGGATAGGAGCTTGGCACGCGGGGCACCCCGCGTGCAGCATCACGCCGTGCATGGGACAACGCTCCATGCCCCGCACTTGAAAGAGCGGCGTATGGTACCCCTTTGCTATGCAGTCAGGGCAATAGCGGACCACATCCCACGTCATGACATCCCAGAGGTGCGTCGGTGTGGCACCCAAATAGGCGCCCACAAACCCCTCCTCGGCGGGTCGTCCCCACCACTGCGCTAGGCGATTCAGATCCCAATGACCCGAGGTGCGCAAGTCGCGAGCCCCGCCCGACCAGACGTGGGGCTCCGGCTCGCCCACAATCCGTCGAATCTCTGCGGCGCTCGCGGCGTTTCGATCACTGAACTTGTGCAGCCAGGACCACGCCGACTCGTACGGGCGATACGGGGGTACGATGACGCCGTCACTTGTCTCGTGCATCTGTCGGGGGTGATGTCCAGAGCGCTTCGGCGTCGAGGTAGCCCGAGTGGCGGATGGCGGCTTCCATGAGACCCTCGTTCCATGTTGCCATGGGCTCCAACGACCGCTCCTGCTTAAGTAAATATTCGACCGTCCAAGTGACGTACTGCATGGGAATGTCCAGGTCGCTGGGAATGGCATGTGCGCGCCGCAGGCGCGCGAACACCTCCCACAGAGTGCCGGCCTCCTCCTTGAGGCGCCACCCGGCCGCAAACCGGACTGGACAGAAATATTGGGGAAAGGACCACCCGCTCCCGACGGGAAATTCCGTCGCCGTGTCGTAACTCTCCAAGCATTCCGTCAAATCGTCCTCAGTGCGCACGCCATAGAACTGATGGATATGGGTCATAAACCGGCCCACAATCTGACGTTGGCCCGCCGTCAAGAACGCCGATCGTTGGTGCTTCAGTTCTTGCTGGCCCACTAAGAGCGTAATCAGACTCACGCCTTCAGCGTCGAGGTCGTTGTAGATGTCCATCAGCCACTGATAGTGTTGCCCGGCAAGGCGTTGGGCATCATCAGCGAACAAGAGTAGACGGTTGTCCCCCGCCCGATGCGCCTTTTCCCAAAGCCACTGAACGAGTCGATCGCGCTTCGCCGAGGGCGTGCCCGACCGCACAAGGGCATGGCCGGACGCTCGCAACAGGTCTTCAAAGAACACCCCTTCGGCTGGACTCTTATGCTCATAGCACCGCCAATGAACAACCGGCAGCGGCGATGCCGCCTGCGCCAGCCATTGGGTGACATAGAAGATTGCGCGCGTTTTGCCGAGACGGGGCCGCCCGACGATCACCGCCCCGGGCACCCGATTCGCTGTCCATTGGTCGACGGCGTCGTGCAAGGCAACAATCGCGGGGGTCGGCAGCACATAGCGCTGGGTTTCAATGGGGTGGCGACCCGCGGGAATCAACGGCGGCTGTGCCGCAGTGGCACTCATATCTGGGAACATGCTCCTTTCCGGTCAATACAGAATGGTCTTGAGCCCCACGACCCGTCGCGGCGGGTCCACGGGACGTAGGGTCGCTGGCTCCTCGGACATCAGGTCGGAACCCTGGGTCGGCTCAGCGGTTGCGGGCCGGGTCGCGTCCTTTGCCCGCTGCCACTGATTGCGGGCGCGTTTTTGCGTCTGGCTCTTGGTGGCTAAATATTCGAGATACTTGTCCATAGGGTCCTCGGCGTCGCTCCAAAAAATTTCCCGACGGTTGCGCAAGCGGAAAATCGCCCGGCGTACGGCCAGCGAATGTGGCGTGCGCCCCCAGATCCCATGAGCGGTGAGCGGGCCCAAGGCGCTTCCGTCTGGTAAGGCAGCTTGAATCACGCGTATGTCATCGGGATTCACCGTCAGATGGAGCCTTTGGCCAATGAGCCCCGGGCTCCGGGCCAGGACCGGATTGTGGTAGCGCGCATGTTCGTAGTGGATGTACGGGCGGTGACCGTTCTTCACATTCCCCGTCACCTTCCGCGTCACGGTCAGACGCCGGAGGTAGCCGGGTTCCCGTGCGACCAGCGGTAAGGTGCGGATCCAGGTCTCTCGGTCGTCCGCATAGTGCCGCAGCGCTTCGAGGGGAGTGGCAAATCCGATCCCCTCTTGCGGTGTGATGTTGTACCGGGCGATCATCACGTCCATCAACTGCACGATTTCCTCCAAGGCAATTTGAAGTCCGAGGGCGGCTTGTTCAGGATCGCGTCGGCGGGGATCGTCGGGTCCATTCCCCACGGTTGATGGCGACCGGTGAAAGCCGTGCTCTTCGAAAATTCCGAAGAACCGCTCCAACTGACCGCGCCGTTCCGGCGTTCCTGGCGGGCCGGCGACGATGGCGCACCCCACAACCTTGGTCAACCGTTCCCGAACCAAGTGCGCCCGGTTGGCCTTGCCATTGTCGTAGGATAGTTCATCCCAACAAGCCCAGGCCATGACGGGGATGACGCCCGACGGCAGCCCGGCATCCCCGGGGTATTCTAGACCCGGAATACTCAGCGTTCCTGGGGTCCACGGCTTCAGAGCTTGCTCGACACACCGCAGCACATCGTCCGCCGTGTATTCGGGGGACAGGCTGATGGCGTACCCGAGGATGGCGCGAGAGACCATCTCCTGAATGGTCAAGAGCCAGATACGCTCGAGCGTTCGGGTCACGACGCCCCCCAAGGGGGAAGGCATGGTGATCGTCATGAGCGTATCGATCCGATGGCCATCGAACTGCACCCGTTGGAAGGGGCGCGCGACGGGCTCGCTGACCGCCGCATCGCCGGTTCCGAGTTGGCGTGCCGCGACGTCCCCATGCCGCGCCCGGGTGGATTGGATGACATGCTGCTCGTCCAATCTTTTGCAATACTGGCCCAGACTGCGGATCCCCCGGTGGGCTGTATTGAACGGCCATGCGGTGTCGGGCACCCCAGCCTCCCGACATAGCCGAAGAAACTGGCGATGCAGGGACTGACGGGTGATGCGCGGCTCGTGGACCCTGTGCTTCTTGGTTTTCTTGCGCAAGTATAGGGCATCGATCTGTTCTTGAATGGTGGGGTGTTGGGCAAATAGCCGACCCAAGGCCCCCGATGCGCCCGCGGTAGTCTCTCCGGCCAGGCTCACGGGCTTCACGCGACGATAGCCCACCACGTGCTGGTGGTCAATGAGCGCGCGAAAACCCCAGGGCCGCCCATCGGGATGAGGCGCTAAACATCGATCGAGCAGTCGGTAGAGTTCCTGACGGCTCATCTCGAACTGTTCGGTGCAAAACTTGATAGACGCTCCGCCGAGATACGCCCGGATGGCTGCCGCCCGCCGTTCAAACCGGGGCCGTTCCGCGTCGGATAGCGCCTCGACCGTCACGGAGGGCCAATTCCGGACGTCCCGATATTCCGGCAACAGGTCATCGCGTCGCACGGCGCCGCACCCCCTGTTCGACCACCAGCGACGGACCGATCACGACCTGACCCATGGGTGCGTCGAGGCGTCCCTGATGGAGCAGGGCAGCAAGCGCGGCCCGCACGCGCTCAGGCTCGAACCGGGTCCGGAGGACGTCGAGCAGGGCCGTCCATGCCATCGGCTGCTTCGCGACCAGCACCAACACCGCTTCCTGCACGGGCGCGGTATCGTGTTGCATGAGGGGCGTCAAGTACGGGAGAAGGCGTTTCCAATTGACCAGGCGGATGCGGTCCTTTCGAATGTCCTCATCCGTGATGATGTGATATGGCACGCGCTGCTGCTCACACCACGCAGCTTGAGCCCGCAGTTGCCGATGGACTGCGGAGGTGGGGTCCAATCGGGCCAGTTCGACGTCCTTCGCGTACTTCACTTCGCGATATTCTTCGGTGCCATCCTCCACATCGTCAACACGAGATGCGAGCTCGATATCCGCGCCTGCCGAAACGGATTCCGCTGGGCGGCCTCCACCAGTGTGTGCGCTTTCTCGGCGGCCCACCGAGCCGAACGGCTCGGACAGTGCGCGGCAATGCGCTCCGCCAATTCGCCTTGGGGCACCGCCAACACGGCATCCGCAGTCGGAAAATCGAGCAACACCTTGAGTGCCACCTGCGAGTAGAGCGACCCAAACACGTCGCGATACGCCGGAAACACTGGGTCCAGCACCGTCTGAAACTGGAGCTTGGTTTGCACATACACCCGGGTCACCGCTTCATGCTGCCGGGTCAAGGTGCGGAGATTGAGCGTCTCGGCCCCGAGCGGTTGGTGGCGCTCCAGCGTCTCCTTGTAGAACAATTCACCCAGACGATAGGCGTCCTGCGCATCCGTCTTGACCTTCCGGAGGCTTGTCCCCTGGGCTTGGTGCGCAATGAGCGGATTGAGCAACACGTAGGCATAGCCTTGGTCTTCGAAATAGTCGCTCAGGGTTCGATGATAGTGACCGGTGGATTCGAAGATCGGTACGGGTCGGACCCCCGTCAACGTTTCCACCTCTTGCAAACGGTCCTGCAGTGCCGCCAATCCGTCGGCCGTATGAACGATATCGAAACCGCGGCCGTGCGGTCGTCCTCTGTCCAGGAAGATCTGGGCTTTGCTCACCCCTTTGGCAATATCAATCCCAATGACTGGCTCGACGATAACCCTCTCCTCTACGGTTGTCCGTCTGTCGGTAGCCCCCCTTACCCTTCTTGTCGGCATAGCTTCGCTTGTGATACGAGGTCAACGCCCCAACCAGCTTCAAACATGCGCAAACAAGTAGGGGGGTGAACAGTTTAACGCCCGGGTTCTAAGACCCACGCCCCCGTCCGTTCGACCCCGACTACCGCAGTACACCCCGAAAAGTCAATGGGGTCAACCAGTAAATACTGGCTGACCTCATAATACGAACGCCCCCGTTAGCACCTTATCCGCATGACGGACTATTGTATTGAGCAACAACACGGGAGAACGCTGCACTATTGAGACACGGATGCGCCAGGCACCCGCCCCCAAGGAGCGCGCAGCGAGACGACGATCAGTCCGAGTAGCACAGTGGCGGCCCCTCCAATGGTCATCGTCGCCCCGGCACCCACGGCACTGACCAGGAGTCCCCCGATGAGTTGGCCAATCGGTAGTCCGGAACTTGTCACCGACTGGAATAGGCCAAACACGCTCCCACGCAGAGGGTCGGGGATGAGTCGCTGTTGCCAGGTCGCCGCCACAATATTGTATGGGGAGTACACCAGGCCCCCGCAGAACAACGTGCCAGGGAAGCGTCGTCAACCCGGCCAACCCACTGAAGAGACCCCACCCGAGGATGACACCGGCCAAAAACCATCGCAACCCCCATGGGGGTCGAAAGTGACTCCATAATAGCGTGCCTACAAGCGAACCCACGGCAAAACTGCTCCAGATGAGGCCGAGCGTGCCCGCCCCGGCGTGATAGACCCGATCCACCATCACGGGCAGGGCCGGTTCCAGCGGGCCGTACGTGAGATTAAAAAACAGCGTCACCAAGCCAATGAGGAGGAGCACCGGGCTGTTCCGTAAGAATCGCCAGGCGCTGGGGCGAGATTCCGCGACGTCCGGCGTGTCGGGAGTGTCGGGCGCCCGGTAGCGGACGGCCGGAATGGCCATCAAGGACAGCACATAGGCCGCGTAACAGACGGCCGTCACGAGCAAGGTCAGCGGTCCCCCACGGACGCCACCAAGACGCCCCCCGAGCACCGGTCCTAACAACGTGACGAGACCGCTGCGTAATTGCGATAGGCCGTTAGCCGCTTCGAGATCGTCCCCGTCGACGAGATTGGGCAACAGGACGCCCCCGCCCGATCATGGACAGCGGCGACAGGGCCGCGAAGACCGTCACCACGCCCACCAAAATGGGGAACGTCAGCAGGTGCGCCCAGATCATCGCCGGGATGGACCCATACAGCACCGCCTGACTCACATTATCCACGACCATGAGGCGGCGGCGGGGGAATCGGTCCATCCATCGACCGATAAAGGGACTCGTGGCCATCCGGGCGAGCGGAATCACGGCCAAGATGAGGGCGACACGGACCGATGAACCGGTCGTCTTCAGGACGAACCAGGCTGATCGACGCGGCGAAGGCGCAGATTCCCGTGCTGAATCAGGCCGCCGCGCGCCGAGTCGCCCAAGTCGAACAGGCTCTGCACGATCTCCACACGATCATCCGCCAGAGTCGGTCCGCCACCGCCGGCGACCGGATCCCCGATCGGCTGGTGAACGTAGCGGATCCCGATGGGCGGCCCATTAAGAAGGGTAAACTGGGACATCCCGTGCAATTTGGCTACAAAGTGCAGATCGTCGAAGCGGAAAATGGGTTTGTGACCGATTACTCGGTTAGCACCGGGAACCCACCGGACGCTGCGGCACTCGGTCCCGCCTTGGATCGGCATCGCGCCCAGTTTGGGCGCGATCCGGCCATCGTGGCCACCGACCGGGGCTACGACAGTGCCGCCAATCAGCGGGATTGCCAGCGCCGGGGGATTAAAACCGTGGCCATCCCCAAGCGTGGTAAGAAATCGACTGCCCGCCGCGCCCAGGAACGCGAGCCCGCTTTCCGCCGAGCCCAGCGTTGGCGGGCCGGCGGTGAAGGCACCATTAGTCGGCTCAAACGGAAGTACGGGCTCCGACGTAGCCGCTACCGCGGATATGACGCAGTGGCTACGGGGATTGGCCTTGGAATCTTCACCCACAATGTCCGCCGCTGGGCCCAGCGGCAGACTGTATAGACTATCCCGTCGGCTGACAAATCGCTCCAACCATCGCATAGACGGCGTTCCAACCTTGCGTATCCGTACGGAGAGACTGTTTCAGCAGAATCTAGCTAGGGGGCGCCAAACACCGTATGCCATCCTCGCCGAACCTTCCGAGCACAACTGCGGTCAATCTCACTGAGTGACAATGACGGCACACCTGTCACAAAGCCAAATGTCACCTCACCCGCATCACCCCGTGGAGAGCGAAAAAAGGGACGAGACAACCCGCGCACACGTGGCCCTTCATGCCCGCATAGATCAGCGTAGGCTCTACCGGCTGCAAAGATGGCCAGACTATCAAGGGAGTATCGCCCGCGAAACTTATGACAACCGCCCTCGACGCTCTGAACCCAGGGCGTGGACCATCAGCATAAGTCCTACGAAGGTGAACGCCGCCTCGACGGCGAACGCCCCGCGCGCGTTCGTAATGCTCCATAGCCCCCCCCATGACCACACTGGCCACGAGCTGCCCCACACCCGTTACGGCCGCGATCTGCCCAAGCCCGCGACCTCGGGCCGGCTCAGGCGCCACCCCCACGGTGACCATTTTTTGGCCGACCTCAATGATGGCCGTGGCTAAACCCGTAGCGGCAAACAAGCCAACCCATACACTTAGAGAATCCGGGTTCAGCGCAAATCCGAGCACAGCTGCCGTCCAGACCGCATATCCCGCCAGCACGATAGTCCGTCCGGGAATTCGATCCGCCAACCGTCCGACAGGATACGCGGCGGCCGCATAGACAGCGTTATGCAAGGTGTACAACAGAAGGGCCAGCGTGTGCGAAGAAACAGGCCCCAGTGTAATGCCCGATCGCCACACACGGAGAATAAAGAATGTCGGGGCCAGATAGCCGGAGGCAAAGAGCAAGACCGCAACCCGATAGCGTCGAAATTGGACCGGCCATTCTATTGGCTCCGCAGTACGCGAGTCGCGAACCGGCTGGCGTGGAGGTAGTTTTTTCACCCTCAAAATCATCAGAACCGTTATGCCAGCGGGAATGGCGGTTAAGGCAATCAGCGTCCGAGCATGGACAAAGGCTACCAAAATGGCGGCGGTCAACGGGCCAAGCAGGGCCCCCGCAGTATCGAAGGATTCCCGAAGGCCGTAAGCCTTTCCTAAGTGTTGATGGGGCACCTCCTCGGCGATGTAGGCATCACGAATCGGACCGCGCGCTCCACGTCCGACCCAGGCGACCGTCCGAATGAGGATCAACCAGGGCCACCAAAACACCCACGCTGCGAGCGCTTTGAGACCCGTTAAAACGTACCCGATAATGAGCGCGGAGTGGCGTCCCTCGCGTCGGTCGTTGAGGCGTCCACCCCACAGGGCCGCCCATGCCTGGGCGAAATTTGATACGCCCTCCGTCAATCCCAGTGCGATCACGGGAGCCCCCAATCCCATCAGAAACCCCGGAAGAAGGGCCGTGAACATTTCATGTCCCCAATCCGAAAACAACGACGAGAGGGAAAACGCCCAGACGTTGCGCGTCCGCCAAACCCGAGGATCATCGTCGAGCAATTCTGTTTGCCTATCCATCCGTTTGCCTCCTCGATAGGCCTGAGACGACTCCTCGCAAGGTAGTCATGCCACCGGTCGGCCCGAAACAGGCCAATGCTCGACCTGAGCCGCCA
>JAJZAN010000219.1 GCA_021799435.1 Bacillota bacterium
GGGCGAGATTGTGGAGCGGCTCGGGTCGCCTTGAATCCGGCATTGGATTGGGAGCGTTTCGTGGACTCGATCTATCATTCCACGAGAAGCTGGCCGTTGCGACCGGAAATTCCATTCGCGTCGCCGTCATGCTGGCGGTGCACCACGCCTTTCGTCAAACATCGTTGTCATTGAGCCGGAGCGACGGGGATTGGCGCTGCCAGCAAGCAGATCAGCTGCGTGCCATCTACGAAGCGGTAAGCGCGCGCATAGCGGGGTTGGCGCGACGAGTGATGCGGGCGCATGTGCTAGCCAATGTCGCGCGGTCTGCCCAGAAATCGTCGCCTTAAACACTTAAAGGGTTAAACCAAGGAGGAGTGCACTATGGTGAGGTTTTCTGGCGTCTATGTTGCCATCATCACCCCATTTACTGAGGGGTATGACGTGGATTATGACAAGCTCCGCGACCATGCGTCGTGGCTCATTGAAAACGGCGCAACGGGTCTTGTCGCTACGGGATCTTGCGGGGAGTACGCGTCGTTGGAGGATGCGGAGCGGGAGCGGGTCATCCGGACTCTGGCAGATGTCGCCCGTGGCCAGGTGCCGTTGGTGGTGGGAGTGGCGGCTCCGTCCTCGCGAATGGTGGAGCGTTGGGCCAATCTCGCCCGGGAGGTTGGAGCTGAAGGGCTGATGGCGCTGCCGCCGGTTTTGTACAAACCCACTTGGGCTGAGGTGAAGGCGCACTACGCCATGCTCAATCGTGTGGGGCTTCCTATTATTATCTACAACAACCCGCATGACACAGCCGTGGACATGACCCCAGAAAGACTCGGGGAGCTGGCCCGGGAGTTCCCCAACGTCGCTGCCGTCAAGGAATTCTCCGGCGACGTGCGGCGGGTAACAGCGATTCGTGAACATACCGACATGGAGATTATTGCCGGCACGGACGATCTGGTGGTGGAGAGTGTGCTGGCGGGCGCTACGGGCTGGATTGCGGGCATGGCCAACATCGTTCCGGCCCAATCAGCGCGCCTTTGGGATCAAGCCCTGGAGGGGCAGATCGAAGAGGCTTGGGATTTATACCGGCGCCTTTTGCCGCTTCTGCGCTACGACTCGACTCCGCGGCTGGTGCAGTCAATTAAATACGGACTCGAGCACGTTGGTCGGCCTGTAGGACCCACTCGTCCCCCGCGGATGCCGCTGGGCGAGGCAGACGCTCGGGTGATTGCCGGAGTCCTTGATTCGCTTTGAGACTAGTCGTGGCAAAGGGGGGCGCGACCTTGCAGTGTGTAATGGGAGCGGGATCGTGCGGGGTGCCTCTAGGAGGGCGGGGTGCCAACGTTGCAGGTTCCGAAGAGGTTGCTGCAGTCGATCGAGGCTGCGTCCACGACCACGCGGGTGTTGAGGCATGAGCACGGAGAACATCCATGTGATCGTGGTGGGCGCTGGCGTCATCGGCACGGCCTCCGCCCATTATCTAAGCCAAGCGGGCGTGCGGGTGACTCTCATCGACCAAGGTGATGTCGGCAGCGGCACCTCTTCGCGTTGTGACGGGAACGTCCTGGCGATTGACAAGGATCCCGGATTTGACAGCCAGATGGCGCGGGTCAGCCAGGATCTGCTGCATGAACTGGCCGAACGCCTGCCCCCAATCGAGTATCGACGGCCCGGCAGTTACCTCGTCTGCGACAATCTTGATGAGGTGGCCATGGCGGCGGAGTGGGTGCGCCGACAGCAGGAGGAAGGATTGCCGTTTGTTTTCTTGGATGACGCAGCTATTCACCATCATTTGCCGGATTTGGCCGATGATGTGCCTGGAGGTCTATTCTGCGGCTCGGACTCGACACTGAATCCGCTCTTGTACACGGCCGAACTGGCGCGGGCTGCGCGGCAGCAGGGCAGCCGGGTGTACACCCACGCCAAAGTCGCAAGTCTCGAACTGAATCATGGACAGATCCGGGGCGTGCGGCTGCACGACGGTACCCTGATTGAAGGCGACATGGTGGTGGCGGCCACGGGCGTTTGGACACCCGATCTCTTAAATCCCTTGGGTCTCGAGGTTCCCATCCAGCCCCGCAAGGGGCACCTCTTGGTGTCGGGCAAAGGACCGCTCTTTGGCAACGCCAAGGTGATGGAGTTTGGCTACTTGATGAGCAAGTTCGGGCGCGAGCGCGTCGCTCCGGCGGACGCCATGCAATATGGCGTCGCCCTGGTCTATGAGCCCACCGCCAGCCACAACTTCTTGTTGGGCTCCAGCCGGGAGTTTGTTGGCTTGGATACCCGGTCCAATCCGGATGTGGTCAAGGCTATTGCGCGGCGGGCCATGCGCTTTTATCCGGGGATGCAGGAATCCACGATTATCCGCAGCTATGCCGGCCTTAGACCATGGACGCCCGACCACTTTCCCATTGTCTCTCCGGTCGGCGTGGTGCCCGGTCTCATTGTGGCAGCTGGGCACGAAGGCGACGGCATTGGATTGGCCGCCGTCACGGGGCGGCTGGTAGCAGATTTCGTGCTGGGCCGTCCGCCCATCGTGGATCCGACACCTCTGCGCTGGAATCGCTTCTCGGAGCAAGGAGGGGCACTTCATGTCTAAGACGGAACCGCTCGTGGTGTGCCGGTGTGAAAATCTCACTTGGGATGAGGTGGAGAGAGCCATCTCGGAGCTGAAGCCCACCTCACTGCGGCAGTTGAAGCTGATAACCCGATGGGGTATGGGCATTTGCCAAGGGCGGGTGTGCCGGTCGCTCATGGCTATGGCGGAGGTTCCGGATCATGCAGAACGGGACTTTCGACTGACGGTCCGGCCTCCCTACAAGCCCATTAGAATGGGGATTTTGAAAGACGCCGAAGCAGAGGAGGCAGGAGAACCGTGTCAGGACGCCTAACCATCCGTATTCCGGGTGGGCCGGATTTAGGTCCCCAGGCCGAGACTCTGCGCCAAGTGAACTTTTCTTTAGATGGGCAGCCGGTGGTGGGGTTGGAGGGAGAACCGGTGGCTATGAGCCTCTGGGCGTTGGGATACCGCTCCTTGGGCTGGAACGAAGAGAGCGGTCGCCCGCGCGGCCTC
>JAJZAN010000071.1 GCA_021799435.1 Bacillota bacterium
GCAACGAATTGCGGTTGGAGAGCCTCAGCCAAACCTGTCAATCCAAGGAAAGTAGGATGATGATGACGATGTCATGGCGTGATAGGGTGGCGTTGGTCACCGGGGGCTCCCGTGGTATTGGTCGCCATATTGCGTTAAAACTAGCGGAGTCCGGCATGAAAGTGGCGGTGAACTACCGCGGAAACCAAGAGGCGGCCCAGGAAACTGATGAGATGATCCGTCGCGCAGGCGGCGAAAGCTATATGGTGCCTGCGGATGTTTCTGATATCACTCAAGCCCAATCTCTCATCGATACCGTGCTCGAGCATTGGGGGCGTCTTGACGTGTTGGTCAACAACGCCGGCATTGCTCGGGATACGCTCCTGTTGCGGATGAAAGACGGCGACTGGAGCGACGTCATTCAAACCGACTTGACCAGTGTATTTGCTTGCACGCGGGCGGCCATCAAGCCGATGATGAAGCAGCGATTCGGCCGCATTGTCAGTATCTCGTCCATTGCGGGGATACTGGGAAACGCGGGACAAGCTAACTATGCAGCGGCCAAGGCCGGTGTGATTGGGTTTACGCGATCGGTAGCGCGGGAAATGGCATCTCGCAACATCACAGCGAATGTGGTGGCACCCGGGCTGATAGAGACCGATTTGACCCAACATATGTCCCCAGATGCTTTTCAGGCCCTTGTTAAGCAGGTGCCGTTGGGGCGTGCCGGTCGGCCGGACGAGGTGGCCGATGCGGTCTGGTACCTGATTGGAGCTGAGTATGTGACTGGCCAAACGCTGGTTGTAGACGGCGGATTGGTCATGGACTAGAGGACTTGCCCTCGACTCCGGTTGAGGGTTCGCACCGGCAGGGTTGAAACTACTTTAAGGGAGTGGGATTTGTGGCGACTAAGGAACAGATTTTTGACAAGGTGAAAGAAATTATCGTCGATCAGTTGGGTGTGGAGGAAGAAGAGGTGACCCTCGAATCGTCCTTCATTGAAGACCTGGGCGCAGACAGTCTGGACATCGTTGAGCTCATCATGGCTCTCGAAGAAGAATTTGGTTTGGAGATTCCGGATGACGAGGCGGAGAAGATTGCCAATGTGAATGACGCCGTCGAGTACATTCGCGAAAATTCGTAAGGGGGCGGAAGGTCCCCTTGGGGACTTTTTGCCCGATGGAGAGGAGATCGACAGATTTCCATGGAGCGCGTTGTTGTCACGGGAATGGGCGTTGTCAGCCCTGTAGGGACCGGGCTGGAAGCCTTTTGGGCGGGCATTACCAAAGGTGAGAGCGCCGTAGGTCCCGTTCAGAACTACGACTTAAGCGACTATCCGACGCGCATTGCCGCAGAAGTACGAGACTTTGACGCACAACAGTATCTCGACCGCAAAGAGTCCCGGCACATGGACCGGTTTGTTCAGTTTGCCGTGGCGGCCGCGGAGGAGGCTTGGCAGGACGCCGGAATTGGTGACCAGTTTGACCCAGACCGCGCCGGCGTTGTGGTGGGCAATGGCATTGGCGGTATGCAGACGTTGACAGAGCAGCACCAAGTGTTGTTGGAACGCGGGCCCTCCCGTGTTAACCCGTTCTTTATTCCTAAGATGATAGGCAATATTGCCGGGGGGCAGTTGGCTATTCGGCTCAATTTGCGCGGACCCAACGAGACGGTGGTGACGGCCTGTGCGTCGTCTGGCAATGCTATCGGTTCAGGCCTGCGCGCCATTCAGCACGGCGAGGCGGATGTCATGTTGGTCGGGGGCACCGAGGCGGCGTTGATTCCCCTGGCCTTTGCCGGATTCTGCTCGATGAAGGCTATGTCGACGCGCAACGACGATCCCGAACATGCCAGCCGGCCGTTTGACCGCGACCGGGACGGGTTTGTGATGGGTGAGGGGTCGGGCTTCCTGGTTCTGGAAAGTCTCAGTCATGCGGAAGCGCGCGGCGCTTCCCACATTTATGCGGAACTGGCCGGATACGGCCGGTCCTCCGACGCGTATCACGTGGTTGAGCCGCATCCCGAAGGTGAGGGAGCATCCCATGCCATGGTTCGGGCCCTCAAAGATGCCAATATGCTTCCCGAAGACATCGGGTACATTAATGCCCACGGTACGTCAACGCCCAAGGGCGACATCGCCGAGACCTTGGCCATTAAGCGGGTCTTTGGCGACCACGCCAATCGGGTGGCGGTCTCCTCGACCAAGTCGTCGACGGGGCACTTATTGGGTGCGGCAGGCGCGGTGGAGATGATTGCCTCCATTCTGGCCTTGAAGTACCAAATCATGCCGCCCACCATTAACCTGGAAAATCCGGACCCGGATTGCGACTTGTATTATGTGCCCAATAAGCCGGAGGAACGCCGGTTGCGTGCGGTGATGTCGAACGCCTTCGGATTTGGCGGACAAAATGCCAGTCTTATCGCGCGGGAGTTGTAACTGATGACTGAGTCGAGTCTCTCGTCGCGGATTCACGACGGCGCCCTGTTGCGTCAAGCTCTGACCCACTCCTCGTATGCGAACGAAGGATATCGGAAGGAAATCCATAACGAGCGGCTGGAGTTTCTCGGCGATGCTGTGTTGCAGTTAGTGGTCACGGAGTGGCTGTACGCCAAGAATCCTGGGTGGACGGAAGGTCAATTAAGTCAAGCGCGGGCTGCCATTGTCTGTGAGGCGACCCTGGCCGAGGCGGCTGAAAGCCTTCGGGTGGGGCCGCAGTTGCGGCTTGGCCGCGGCGAGGAGCGCAGCGGCGGCCGCAAGAAGCCGTCCCTCTTGGCAGATGCCATGGAAGCGATTATTGGCGCCTGCTACCTCAGCGAAGGATTCGAGGCCTCCAAGGCTTTTGTGTTGGAAACGGTGGCTTTCGCCCTCAATACCGTCGAAGGCCGGGAGGCTGGGCGAGATCACAAGACAGCCTTAAACGATTGGCTCCGGCGGCGGGGCAAAGAGGCCAGCTATCAAGTGGTTGGTTCTTACGGCCCTGACCATGCCAAGACGTTTGAGGTCGAGGTGCTGGTCAGTGGAGAGCCGCAAGGCCGGGCCGTCGGGCGGAGCAAAAAGGAAGCCGAACAGCAGGCGGCACGGCAGTTGTTGAAGGAACTGGCCGCATCCGCGGCGGGGGAGTCTCCAGGAGCGGTTCACCCGGACGTATAAGTTAACATGTGTCCTAGGTGATGGGCGCCGAGACGGGGTTGATACCCGATCCGGCGCCTTTTCCGTCTGCAGGCGGTCCCCTTTACTCCGCACGTCTGGTATATAATGGGGGCGTTCGTCCGTCCCGTGGGCGGTCGGATGACAACCATGTGTGTGAGGGAGGGTTTTCATGACTAAGCGTTTCCATCAGGCAGCGCGCCATCCGTCGGACGAAGTCCGCATCAATCCGCTGTTCGCCCGGCATGGAGAAGCATCTGTGCCGCGCTATCGTTTGTCGGAACAAGGCCTGTTGCCCGAGACAGCCTATCAAATCGTGCATGATGAAATTGCGCTGGACGGCAATGCGCGGCTCAATTTGGCGACCTTCGTCACGACTTGGATGGAGCCGGAGGCAGCGCGCCTCTACGTCGAGACCGCGGACAAAAATATGATTGACAAGGATGAATATCCGCAAACGGCGGCCATCGAAGACCGCTGCATCCGCATGCTGGCGGATCTCTGGAATGCGCCCGATCCCCATCAGGCGGTCGGGGTCTCCACCACCGGTTCTTCCGAAGCTTGCATGCTCGGAGGACTTGCGTTTAAGCGTCGATGGCAAAACCAGAGACGCCAGCAAGGGAAGTCCATCGAGCATCCCAACATCGTATTCAGTTCTGCCGTTCAGGTGGTGTGGGAGAAATTCGCGCGCTATTTTGAAGTTGAGCCCCGCTATGTGGACGTGACTCCGGAGAGGCCCCATCTGACCCCGGAAGGAGTCTTGGAGGCTGTTGACGAGAATACTATTGCCGTGGTCCCAGTATTGGGCGTGACCTACACCGGGATTTATGAACCAGTTCGCGACATTTGCCTGGCGCTCGACCAATACCAGAAGGACACCGGAATTGACATTCCGGTCCATGTGGATGCCGCGTCTGGTGGGTTCGTGGCGCCGTTTCTGCAGCCGGATTTAGCCTGGGATTTCCGTCTGCCGCGAGTCCAGTCCATTAACACCTCAGGGCATAAGTACGGCCTTGTATATCCGGGATTGGGTTGGGCGATTTGGCGGGACCGGTCGGCATTGCCGGAAGAACTGGTTTTTGAAGTGTCCTACCTAGGGGGAAGCATGCCGACTTTCGGCTTGAATTTCTCGAGACCGGGCGCCCAAGTGCTGATGCAGTATTATAATTTCCTGCGCCTTGGCCGCGAGGGCTACTACCAAGTGCAAAAGGCGTCCCAAGAAGTGGCCCGTTATCTGGCTCAGGCCATCGCCAAGATGCCTTCTTTCGAACTCCTCAGCGATGGGTCGGACATTCCCGTATTCGCTTGGAAGAAGCGACAGGATGCGGGCTGGACGCTTCACGATTTGTCTCATCTGATGCGAGAGCGCGGGTGGCAGGTTCCCGCTTATCCCCTGCCATCGGCGATGGAGGACGTCACCATCATGCGGGTGGTGGTTCGAAATAGCTTCTCCATGGACCTAGCGCACCTGTTCCTGGAGGATTTGACGCGCGCTGTGGAGCAATTGGAACGCGCTGACCAGCCGCTGCCGTCCCATATCACCGAAAAGCGGCCGTTTCACCATTAGACCCATCGCTGATGGGAGAGTCCTCGGAACCTTAAGCGGGGTCCGGGACTCTCTTTTTGCATAAATAATGGCCGCAAAACGAAAAAAATCCCCCCTAGGGGAGATTGCCTTCTAATTCCGAGATCCATAAAGCGAGCCTGGCGTCGCCAAGCTTCCATAATTTAAGTATAAAGCGACCGAAAATATCAGTCTACCTTTTCGGTGCAAATTTCCGTATGCTGACAAAACCCGGCCGGGAAATCTGCACGGAGAGGAACCTGTATGAGTCCATCGCGATTTAAAACGGGAGCCTTAAGTCATGTTCGCTTCCGCTGGTTCTATTTGGCCCGCACCATTTCGTATTTCGGGAGCAGCATGACCCCGGTTGCACTGGCCTTCGCGGTCCTTCAGGCGCCTCATGGTCAGCATCTCTTGGGGCTCATTCTGGGCGCGGAGCTGTTGCCCAATGTCATCATGGTGCTGATTGGCGGGAGTCTTGCCGACCGGTATCGCCGAGACGTGCTCATTCAACTGGCCAGCTTGGGTTCTGGCCTGACCCAGGCGGGCATTGCCGCCGTGGTGCTGACCGGCTCCAGCCCTTATTGGATTTTACCGTTGGCGGTTGTCAGTGGAGTGATCGGGGCTTTTACCGCCCCCGCTGTTCGCGGCATCGTGCCCGAAGTGGTGGAAAAGGGGTACATAAGCGAAGCCAATGCCCTCTTAAACACGTCTCGAAGCGTCGCCAAAGTGGTGGGACCAGCAGCGGCAGGAGTTTTAGTGGCCAGCGTGGGCGGCGGCTGGGGCATTGCCGTCGATGCCCTGAGCTTCGTCTTGGCCGCCCTTTGCATGGCCCGTGTGCGCATTCCGTCGCACCCGCCCGCCTCCACGGAGTCCTTGCTCCATCAGATGCAGGAGGGATGGGCGTATTTTCGGCAGAAACGCTGGATTTGGTCTATTACGGGAGCATGGACGTTCATGAATTTCCTGCAAATGGGAGCATGGCGTGTACTGGGACCCATCATCGCGGTGCATTCGTTTGGGTCTCTTGGTTGGGGATTCGCACTCAGTTTTCAGGCGGTGGGTCTTCTGCTCGCCAGCTTGGCGATGTTGCGGTTCAAATTGACGCGGCCTCTCCGGGATGGGATGGCGGCGGCCGCCTTGCTGGGCATTCCGATGGTGGTGCTGGGGCAAGGACTGGCCCTTCCGTATCTCATGGCCGCAACCACCATCGCGGGGATAGGGTCGACCATCGCCAGTATTGCCTGGGACACGTCGCTTCAGCAAGGGGTCCCTCAAGACAAGCTGTCTCGCGTCATGGCCTTCGATGATTTTGGCTCGTACGCAGCCATCCCTCTCGGAGTGATCTTGGCCGTGCCTGCGGCTGAGCATCTAGGGCTTCATGCTGTGGTCAGGGGGGCCGGGCTGGCGTTCATCGCGGTGGCGCTGCTGCCGCTGTCTCTCCGATTGGTGCGCCGGCTGACCGCCGCCGACCTAGAGGCGATGGGACGGCAGGAGGATTCGACTGTCGCGCGAGAACGTTGACGCGGGAGGTTTCAATCCCATGAGAGGCCAAGGGCCCGCGTCTTTGGCGTGCCGGCCCTTGGCTATTTCATGGTCCTATTGTGAGGCGTTCCCATTATTAGGCGGATTGGGTCCGGGCGAGCTCGACGGGGGCGGAGGCGCCGGCGAATTCGAGCTGACCGTGGGCGGATTGTTGTTGCTGGGACTGCTGGGACTGTTCACCGGCCCCGAGTTGGATGGACTCGATGAATTCGATGAACTGGTGGGTACAGTTCCACCCGATGGTGTACAGGTTCGGGTCGGCGGCCAGTAAATGGAGTCATAGGGAAGCGGCACACCCCGATGCCAATTGGTTTCTGGCACTAGGAAGTCCGCACTCACCGCTGGTCCGCAACCGGGTGCCCACAGGATTTTGGGGTTGCGGGCCAAGACCTTCAGCCGCACCCAACTCGTGTCGCGGGTGGTGGGCTGGGTCCCCTGAATGTACCAGATGTTGTTGGCGATGTCGGCCGCCGGCGTGTTGGGACCGGCCAGCTTGCCTGAGGTGATGGAGACGTGGTTGACTTGCACCACCCCGCTGGGCGGATTAAAGTTTTCCACAGGAATGTTCTCCGCCTGGTTCACCTGCTCCATAATCTGCTGCCAAATGGGGCCGGCTGCAGTCGCCCCGTAAGCCGGGCCGTTCGGGGTATTGGGCTGGGGAGCGACATCGTTGTACTGGTTTCCTTCCCACACGCCGACCACCATTTGCGGTTCATAGCCAATGAACCAGGCGTCGGTCTGGCCGTTGTTGGTTCCGGTCTTTCCGGCCGCGGGACGTCCAATCCCCAATTGGTCTCCCGTAGCATAGGCTCCTGGGCCAATACCAGGAAGCATGGTCGGGTGCAGCACGCGCATCATCATTTGGTCCATAATGAAGGCTACCTGGGGACTGAAAATCCGTATTCCTTGCGGCTGTTGTTGATACACGACGGATCCGTTGGCGTCTACCACTTTGGATACCCAAATCGGTTTCATCCGCACCCCGTTGTTGGCAAAGGACGCGTATGCCTGGGTCATCTCATACGGGTTCACGCCGCCCTTCTTGAATCCTCCGATGGCAAGGCCCAGATAGTTGGCATCGACAGCGGGCAAGTTCAAGCCGAACTTCTGGTCCGCAAATTGCAAACCATTTTGGGGGCCCACCTGTTGGAGCAGATGCACCGACGCATCGTTGTCAGAAATCGCTAAGGCGTCCCGAAGGGTGATATAGCCCCGATAGATGTGGTCGTCGTTGCTGGGCCACCACTGGCCGTTCACCTTCAGCGTCGGGACGTCTTGGACCACGGTCGTTTGGGTGTCGCCGTTCATGATCGCTTCGGTATACTCCATCAGCGGCTTGATGGAGGAGCCACTGGAACGGGACGCCGTCAGAGCCAAGTCGTTCAGCTTGGCGCCCTGATAGGTGCGTTGGCCAATCACAGCCCAGATGGCGCCGTTCCGCGGATCTTCCACGACCGTGGCCGCCTGATAGGCGAGGCTGGGGCCGAAGTTGTAATTCATCCATTTGTCTACGGCCTGCTGAGCAATGTTGTATACCTTGGGGTCCAGCTCCGTGTGGATCTTAAGACCCCCGTTGTAAATCTCTGTCTGCGTAAAGCCCTTCTGCTCCAGCAGCGAGATGACGTGCTGGATGTACCAGGGGTACGGGTAGGGGGTGGATACGTTGGCCGCGCTGACCTGTTGCGGCTGGAGATGCAACGGTGCTTTGTAATAGGGCTGAACTTGGGACTGTTTGATGTAGCCATACTTGGCCATGGCTTGCAGCACCTCAAGTTGACGCGCCTTTGCCGCCGCCAGGTTGGTCAAGGGGTCATAGGCTGAGGGGGCTTGCGGCAATCCAGCCAGCAAGGCAGCTTGAGGAATGGTCAACTGAGAGGGCTTTTCGTTGAAGTACGCTTTGGAAGCCGTCTCGATGCCGTAGGCTCCGTCGCCCAAGTATACTTCGTTCAAATACATATCTAAAATTTGCTGTTTCGAATACGTACGGGCCAGTTCCAGTCCCAGCACAATCTCCTGAATCTTGTAGGTCACGCTCCGATTGTCGTGCAGGTAGAGCATTTTGGCCAGCTGCTCCGTGATGGTGGACGCGCCTTGTACTGCCCCGTGATGCACGAGGTCTGCCAAAGCCGCTCGGCCAATGGAGCGAAGGTCCAATCCATCGTTGTTCCAAAAGTTGTGGTCTTCAATGGCCACTAAAGCGTTAACCACATTAGGTGAAATTTGGTTGTAGGATACATTCACCCGGTTAGTGGAGAGGTGAAGGGTGGCGATAGGGTTGCCAAAACGATCATAGACTACGGAATCCTGTCCTGCGGTGCTAAGGCTGACGAGGTTGCCGATAGCCGGCAAATTGTGCATAGCTTTTAACGTTTCATAGGTTCCGCCTGCCAGGACCAATACCACGATCGCCCCGGCCGTCACGCCGACCAGACGTCCCCAGCGCACCCGGCGATGTTTGCCCTGATTGGGTTTAGCAGGCGCAGTGGAGGAAGCCGCTTTAGAAGCCTTGGCTTGCGGCAGGGCTGCCGATTTGGTCTTCGGCATTTTTTTGCCACAATGGCGGCAAAAAATGGAACCCGCGACGTTTTCTTGACCGCAACGTGGGCACTGCAAGCTAATCCCTCATCTCCTGTTCTGAAACTTCTTCCGTCGTTTCGACCGGTTCAGCGGCAGCTGGCTCGGGCGCCTTAAATGCCGCCAAAACCAGCAAAAGCGCAAACATGAGCCAAATCATCGCCGGAGCTGCGTGGCCCGCCAATCCCACAATGAAACCGACCACGCCGAACAGCAGGCCAACCGCCCATAACAGACGGCCTAGGCTGAGGCTTTTCCAGATTCCGCTCCATGGGTCCAGATGGTCGTCATGGATTTCGTCATCTAGGTCCTCGTTTCCGGATTCCTCCGGTTGGGACGCCAAGTCCTCCCTCGCGCTTCGGCGGTGGCCAAAGCGGCTGAGCAAGGGTGCAACGTTCTCCTCCGCTGGTTCTCGAACCGGCTCTTCGACCGCAATGCGGGCAGGAGCACCAATTTCCAGAAGGTTTTTTCCGCAGTTTGGACAGAACACGCTGTCGACGGGTATATTCTCGCCGCAGTTGCGACAAAACATCTCTATCTCTCCTCGGACGAAAAAATTCTCCCTCTAGAACATTCGAAACGCTCTCCGCCGCTTACCCAAACGGAAAGTGAGGCGAGTTCCGACATTAATTGCGGTAATTGTAGCACAAACCTTTCAGACACGGATTGTTGCTAACCGGTGCCGCTTTCAGTATTTGGCTTATGAGGCCGCGTCTCAATAGTGACGGATTAATTGAAGAATTTGATACAGAGGTTGGCAACGGGTATCCCGTTCCAGCGTCAGAGGATGGATGATGACCATGTTGCCGGCGTGCATGGCCATGGTGCGGAGTTCAACCCCTTTTGCTGTTCGAACGACGAGCCAGGGGCTCTTGAGGTTGGGGTCGACTTGCGTGAGGACTAGTAAGTCTTGAGGCAATATCGACATGAGTGGAGGGCCGGAGTATCGCCAGATAAGCTCGGCCGGCGCTCCGCTGGGCACGGCCATGGTGTCCCCTTGAAAGACGGGCTGCCCCTCAGCAGTCCAGTCGTCAGTTATCGGGAGACGGCCATAGAGTTGTCCAGATTCTGCGGCTTCCAGGGACTGGGGCAGAAACTGCCCATGGAGGACGGCTTTCTTAAAGGATTTGAGCCCGGTGTAATGGGATTTGTGGAGCCAGTAGTACACCGTCTTCTCTTCCGCGTACCCCAACTGACGGGCAATCCGGCTGGCAGTAATCAGGGGATCTTCCAAAATGAGATTGGCAATCCGATCGATAACGCGCATTGGAACCCCCTTTCCCCATCATTTCGCTCAAAACAGGCCGGGCCCTTTACAGAAAACCAGTACAAATAATCGGCAGATGTACAGAAATCCTGTACATCCACGCCCGGACCGAAGGTCCGATGGCATGGATGTCGAATGGCAGGAAATCATGCGGCTGGGAGCGAATACTACCTTATATAGGTGGGATGACTATGCAGTCCTTGCGGGTGTCGGCATCCTCTCGGCCGAAAGCCGTCGCAGGTGCCATTGCCGCAGTCATAAAGGAATCTGGACCTCTGGAGATTCAGGCCGTGGGAGCTGCTGCTGTAAACCAGGCAATTAAGGCGGTGGCCATTGCCAGAGGGTACTTAGCCCCCGATGGCTATGATGTGGTGCTTCGTCCCGAATTTATGGAATTGGCGATCGATGGGGAGTCTCGTACGGGAGTCCGGCTGGTCGTGGAACCTCGCTGAAAGCGGGGAATTGAAGCCCAGGCTTTGTCCTGGGCTTAAAGGAGTTTGCCATGCATCTTAGGCGTATGCGCATCTATGGGTTTAAGTCGTTTGGGCAAGATGTCACTATCGACCTGACGCCGGGCATCACTGCCTTGGTGGGTCCCAATGGCGGTGGGAAGAGCAATGTGGTCGATGCCATTCGCTGGGCGCTGGGTGAGCAGCGTCTGCGGGATTTGCGAGCCGAACGATGGGAAGACTTGCTGCACCAAGGGGGAGCCAGCCGCGCGGCCGCCCGGCTGGCAGAGGTCACCCTGGAGTTCGACAATCACGACGGGGAAATGGCCCAATGGCCGGAATCTTTGACGGTGGCGCGACGGTACTACCGCAGCGGGGATTCCGAGTATCTTATCAATGGACAAACGGCGCGGCTGAAGGATATCACCGACTTGTTCCTGGATAGTGGGCTGGGCCGCTTCTCCTATGCGATTATCAGCCAAGGCCGGGTGGAGGGGGCACTGCTGCAAAAGCCGTTGGAACGGCTGGAGCAGTTGGAAGAGGCGGCCGGGGTTTCTCGATATAAAGTGCGGAAGCGAGAAACCCTGACCCATTTGGCCGAAACGGAAGCCAAACTCATCCGTCTGCAGGATTTGATGGACGAAGTGGAGCGGCAAATGAATGAGGTCCGTGACAGGGCCGAGACGGAATCGCGCTATCGCACCTGGGAATTGTTGCGTCGGGATTGGCAGAGCCGCCTCGACTTCACGGAATATCAGCGGGCCGTGCAAAAGCGGCAGCGGCTCGAGGAGCAGTTGGCGACGCTGGCGGAAGAGCGTCAAAAGCTTGCCCAGGAATTGACCCGGGTAGTGGAAGAGGCTGCGCAGGCACGGCGCACCGTTGAGGCTTGGGGCACTGAATTAGAGGCCGAGGCGCGCGAATTGACGGAGTTAAAGGCCCAGGAGACGCAAATTCGTATGCGTGAGACGGAGTTGAACGCCCGCTTGGACCACATCAAGCGCGAACGAGAGTCGCTGGCCGCAGCTGCCAAACTCTTAAGCGAGCATGAAGCCCAATTAGCGGGAGAACGGCCCGAGACCGCGTCGGTGGAGGAGGACTTGGCTGACTTGCGCCGCGTTTATGAGGAAGAAGCGCGGATTGCTGCTCTCTCTCAGGAAGCGCAGCGGAATCTGGAGAAAGAGGCCGAGCAACTCCGTCATCGCATGGGTCTCTTGAATGCGCGGCGAGCCCAGATTGAACAGCAACTGGCCCGTCTTCAAGGGCTTTTGCGCATTGGGGCCGATACGGAGGCCATGCTGGACGCCATTCGGGCCAGGCGGGAAGAGACGGCGCGTCTGGAACACGACGTGCGGGAACTGACAGCCCAAGTGGCACACTTAACTGACGAGCGGTCCCGAATGAAGGCCTATCAAGGCAAGTTGGAGCAGGAAATCTACAGTATGCGGCACCAGCTCTCCGGGCGGCAGGCCCGGCTCCGCGCCTTGCATCAATTGGAGGCGGAGGGCGAGGGACTGAACGCGGGTGTTCGAGCAGTCTTGAAGGGGCAGCAACAGGGGCACTTGGAAGGTGTCATTGGTACCCTGGGCAGCCTTATCGAGAGTGAAGGCGAGCTGTTGTTGGCCATTCAGACAGCTATGGGCGGATCGCGCCAGGATGTGGTCATGGCCAGTGAGGAGCGCGCGCGCGAAGCGGTCCGCTACCTCAAAACCGGCTCCTTGGGTCGGGCAACCTTTTTGCCGTTGGATACGGTACGGTCGGCTCGACCCAATCCCGACGACTATCGCCGCTTGACCCGCGAGAGCGGGGTGGTGGGCTGGGCTTCGGAGCTAGTGCGCAGTGTGGAGACGGTGAAGCCAGCCGTTCACCATGTGCTGGGCCGCGTCCTGATTGTGCAAGGATTGGACGATGCGTCGCGGCTGGGCCCTTTACACCACTATCGCTACAAAATGGTGACGTTGGACGGCCAGATTGTGCATGCGGGCGGAGCCATTACCGGGGGAAGCCGCCAGGTGGAGCGGAATTCGCATACCTCACGGAAGGTGGAACTAGAGGAATTAACCCGCCGCATCGAGGAAGACGGACGTGTCGTGCAAGGCAAAGAGGAGCTCTTGGCATCGGTGAAGAGCGAGTTGGATGATGTCGAGCAGCAACTGGATGGGGCGCGCGAACTGCTGGGAGACACCCGGCACCGATGGCGTCAGATGCACGAGACGCTGTCTGGACAGGACATGGGCGATCCGGCGGCGTTGATGCAAGAAATGGAACGGATTGATGGCGAAATTGCGCAGAGCAGTCAGCGCCTCGAGCAAATTCGCATCGAGATGGCCGAAGGTTCCGCGGGGCTGGAGCGGCAGTTGGCTGAGGTGGAACGTCTCGGGACCGAAGTGCGGAGCCGAGAGCAGATGGTGCGAGAGCGCCTCCTGATCGCCCAGCGTATTGAGCGCGAAGCCGCCCGGCTGACCGAGCAGCGAGCCGGTCAGGCTGAGCGTGGGCGGGCCTTGGATGGGGACGAAGAGCGGGTCAAAGCGGAGCTCCAGACCTTGGCGCAGAATCTCAAAGCTGCGGCTGAGGCGTCTCTCCGGCGTGAAGCAGCACGGGCGGAGCGCGTGCAGCAGTCCGGCCGTATGCGGGAGCGGGCCCTGGCCCTTGAGAATCGACAGCGAGCCCTCGAGCTCGATGACCGCAAACTGGAACAGCGAGGCCATGCTTGGCAGCAGGAAGCCGCCGAAATCACAGTCCGCTATGAGCAGTATCGCGTGCCGGAGGGTGTTTCCGTGCTGACCCGCAGCGAAGAAGAGAACGCGCGCCGCGAGGTGGTGCGGATTACTCAGAGTCTCAGTGAACTAGGAGCCGTGGTTCCAGGAAGTTTGGCGCTGTTTGAGCAGTTGCAGGAACGGCAAAGCTTTTTGAAGCGGGAAAGTGACGATGTAGATGAGGCCCGCACCGAACTGGAGGCCACTCTCAAGGAGATTGACGCGGAGATGGAGCGGCGCGTCAAGGAGACCGCCAGCCGGGTTGAACATGCGTTCGGTGAGGCTTGTCGTCAATTATATGGCGGCGGAGAAGGCGGTTTTAGCTGGGTGGACGGCGCCGACGGCGGGGTGGAGCTTTGGGTTCGTCCGCCCGGGAAGCGGCCCAGCCACTTGGGATTGTTGTCCGGTGGGGAAAAGGCTTTAGGGGGAATCGCTTGGCTGTTCAGTCTGCTCAGCGTCCGTCCCTCTCCGTTTGTGGTGCTGGATGAAGTGGAAGCCTCATTAGATGAAGCGAACGCCGCGCGGTTCGCGGAATTTATCCGGGCCGCGCGCGGTTCAGCGCAGTATGTGATTGTGACCCACCACCGCCAAACCATGGAGGCTGCGGATGCTTTGTGGGGCGTGGCTGGGGACGGTCAGGGGCAAAGTCGCCTCATTTCGGTTCTGCTGGGTGAAGCCGAGCAGATGACCTCATAGGAGGAGCCATGGCAGGGTTTTTTGAACGGCTGAAAAGCGGGATGAGCAGAACCCGCAGCGGCTTAGGTGACCGCATTCGGACATTGGTGGGGGGGCGCCAGTGGTCCGACGACTTATATGACGAACTCGAAGAGATTCTCTATGAGGCGGACCTTGGATCCCAGAGCGTCGAGACCATTCTGGAGCGCCTGCGCGAGCAGGTGCGGCAAAATCGCCCCGAACGGGCGGAGGATGTGACTCGCCTGTTGCACCAGGTGATGGTCAATATGCTGGACGCTCCAGCCAATCCGTATCAGCTCAGTGGGGACGGTCCCAATATATGGCTCATGGTGGGAGTTAACGGGACAGGAAAAACCACCACGGCGGGCAAGTTGGCTGAACGGATGAAGCAGCAGAGCCAGAGCGTCATTTTAGGGGCTGCCGACACGTTTCGGGCAGCGGCGGCCGAACAACTGATGGAGTGGGGTCGTCGGGCTTCGGTGGATGTGGTGCGGCAGGCGGAGGGAGCCGACCCGGCGGCGGTAGCGTTTGACACGGTCCGGGCAGCCATCGCACGGCGGTTGAACTTGGCCATCATTGACACGGCCGGACGGTTGCACAACAAGGCGCATTTAATGCAGGAATTGGGCAAGATTGTGCGGGTGGTGGGACGGGAACTGAACGGCGCTCCTCATCAGGTGTGGCTGGTGATCGATGCCACGACCGGCCAGAATGGGCTTGAACAGGCGCGCGTCTTTTTGGATGCTGTGCAAGTCACTGGCATCATCCTCACGAAACTGGACGGTACCGCCAAAGGCGGGGTTGCATTCGCAATCCACCAGACGCTGGGACTGCCCATCGCGTTCGTCGGTGTGGGTGAACATCTCGAGGACTTGATGGTGTTTGACCCGGATCAGTATGTACGGGCCATTCTGGGCATGGCGGAGAGCGGCGGCTAGTTTAGTAACGGGGGCAGCGGAACAGCCAAAAATGTGTCTCGTACCGAATCACGTAGGCGTCGCGCCGGGTGTAATCCCGCGGTGTCGGCAAATCCAGCAACTGATGGGATTCAAGTCCGAGACTGGCCATCCATACACTGAGGTGGCTGCCAGTGTCGAATCCCAACTGATCGGCGTGCTCTGACTGCCGGACTACCGTGAGGGCCAGGTTCTCGGCTAATTCGTCCATCAGCTCTTTAGACATTGTGGGACGCGGCCGCACATCTTGCTTCCACACCACATTGAGTGCCTCCGAGAGATTGGCCGATGCCACATAGGCGACGGCGATGAGCCCATCGGGACGTGTGATGCGCACCATTTCCTTCAAGGTGGCTTCGGGCCGCTCTTGGGGAAGCGCGAAAGCAATTGCGGACAAGTCCGCAGACTGGCTGACAATGGGCACGTGATCGGATGCGGCCCGCAAGAAATGGACGCCGGATTGCCGCCCGCCGGCTTGCCATTGGCGGTACAGTAAGCTCAAATAGGACCCTTGATGATCGATGGCCAAATACTGGGCGCCATCTCCTACGCGGGCAGCCAAACCGCCCAGGAATCCCAACTGGCCGCGTCCCGCATTCACCTCGGCGACGGCAATGTCCGGGTCGGGGTCGATAAAGTCCACGAACCGCTGGCGCACGCGTACTTGGGACTCCGTATGGGCCAGCCGATCGGCACTGAGGCGGTCGGTTTGGCTTTCCCGAATAGGTTCCCACAGCGCGCGCCGTCCTGATGCTGTGAGCATTAGGCGTCCGCCCGCCTGACTGGACAGCAGGAGGCCTTTGTTCTCATAGAGCTGTCGGTCGGCCAGTGCGATAGCCTCTCGAAGCTTCCCGGGACTAAAGGCAGCGACCCCATAGGAGAATGTGGCGGGAACACGGGATCCGGCCTCCTCCAATTGCGAGAATTGTCGCGACAAAAGGTCCGCCAGCTCATGCGCCTTCTCCGATCCTTGGTTGGGCAACACGATCAGAAATTCATCGCCGCCATAGCGGACGGCCACCGCGTCATGGGTTTCGGCCATGTGCCGAATGACCCGGCCTGCGTCTGTCAGCACCCGATCGCCCTCGCCATGCCCAAATAAGTCGTTGACCTGTTTGAGGCCATCCACGTCGAGGAAGATCACGGAGCCGGCAGCATCGTGAAAGCTGGGCATCTCCCGCTCCCACCAGGCTCGAGTGGGCAGGCCGCTTAAGGGATCGCGGCCCAGGAAGGCTGAGAGCCGCGTGTCCTTGCCTTCCGGAATGAATGTAAAAAGCTTGTATAGACCGGGACGGTTCCCAATGCGAATGCCGACCATGGTGAGTTGGGCGGGTACGTCTTTTCCGTCCGTTCGGTGGAGCACGACGCGCTGTTCGAGCGATTCGCCAACCGGCAGGTCGCCGGGCAGAATAGCCGACGCATGAGTGAGCCCCGGCTCCGGGCCCGAAAGACCCAGTACCTCCTCGGCTGCCTGTAGCGCGACATGCTCCAACGACGTGCCAAAGTGGCGCTCGGCTCGGAGGTTCATGCCCACAATGCGGTTGTTGTGGTCTAGTACGATAGCGGGTACAGGCCATAAGCTGTACATGATGTCCCCGATTTCCTGAACTGACAGGAGGGGACTGAGAGACTGTTCTGCCTCCGGCCAATCTGGCGGGGTGAAGACATTGAGCGCGGGGAGCATGGTGGATCGTTTGCGCTCATGCAGTCGAGATTTCCAGTGCTGGGCCTCGTCCGGGCGGCCGAGATCGTAACCTTGAAAGTAGTGGATGCCTAAGGCCGCCAGTGGCCGCACTAAAGCGGCTTCTTCGATGCCTTCCGCGACGAGTTCGGCCTTTAAGTCGGCGGCCATTTGAATCCAGCGCCGCAATTCCTCCTCGTTACCCAATCGCCAAGCCTCAATGACCGGCCGAGCGATCTTCACATAGCGGGGGCGGATCCAAGCCAGTCGCTGGGGGGTGGACTGAGCGGTCCCGGCGTCGTCCAGGGCCAGCGGAATGCCCCGGCGG
>JAJZAN010000220.1 GCA_021799435.1 Bacillota bacterium
GTGCGTAGGCACCACAATCACGTCCAGCCCATAAATCTTTCGGAACTCTTCTTCCTCCGTCACCGCGGTGCCGGTCATGCCAGAAAGCTTCTCATACATGCGGAAGTAATTTTGAAATGTAATGGTTGCCAGTGTCTGCGTCTCGTCCTCGATCTTGACGCCTTCCTTAGCCTCGATAGCCTGATGCAACCCGTCCGAGTATCGACGGCCAAACATGAGGCGTCCTGTGAACTCGTCCACGATAATGACTTCGCCGTCCTTAACGACGTAGTCGCGGTCCCGCTTCATCAACGCTTTCGCCCTCAAGGCCCCATTTAAATAGTGGGCGTAGTCCATGTGGGCGTCGTCGTAGAGGTTGGGCACGCCCAACATGCGCTCCACCTTGGCAATACCCGCCTCAGTGGGAGCGACCGCCTTCAACTTTTCGTCCACCGTGTAGTCGCGGTCTTCTTTGAGGTTTTTCGCCATCCGTGCGAACGTGAAGTACAAATCCGTGGATTTGTCGGCTTGGCCAGAAATAATCAGCGGCGTGCGCGCCTCGTCAATGAGGATGCTGTCCACCTCGTCGACGATGGCATAGGACAAACCGCGCTGCACCATCTCCTCCATGGTCATGACCATGTTGTCCCGCAAGTAGTCAAACCCAAACTCGTTGTTGGTGCCGTATGTGATATCGGCGGCGTAAGCCTTGCGTCGATCGGCCGGCTCCAAATCGTGCTGGATGAGCCCCACCGTCAGGCCCAGGAACTCGTAAATCTGACCCATCCATTGCGAGTCACGGCGAGCCAGATAGTCGTTGACAGTGACGACATGCACTCCCTGTCCGGGCAGCGCATTCAAATAGGCCGCCAAAGTCGCCACCAACGTCTTCCCTTCACCGGTCTTCATCTCGGCGATGCGCCCATCATTCAAAACCATACCGCCGATCAGCTGCACGTCAAAATGACGCATACCCAAGACTCGTCGGGACGCTTCCCGCACCACAGCAAATGCCTCTGGCAACAAATCCTGCAGCGAGGTGCCATCCGCCAAGCGCTGACGAAATTCATCCGTCTTGGCACGCAATTCCGCGTCTGACAACGGCTCAAGCGAGGATTCGAGCGCGTTGATGCGGTTTGCGATACCCCGATAACGGCGAACTTCTTTTTCGCTGAATCGATTTACCCAGTTCGAGAGCACCTTGAGCATAAATGAAACGTCCTCCAATCAACGGCCAAAAGGAACCTTCTCCAGGTTCCTATACGCTTTAGACCTATTGATTAAGTGTAGCATCCTTACAGGGGGACATCAACCGCCCCGACCCCTGCCTATTCGGTCATGTTTTGCCGTTCCAGGTACTCCTGCAGTTCCCGCTCATATTCGGCCTGAATCTCTTCAATGGGAATATTCGGGGTCCGATCCCAGCCATGGCCGGCGCCTTCTTCGGCCGCCAAATTGACCGCCGAGCAAAGCGCTAAGAACTGCTCCACCACCAGCGGGTCGAACTGGGTTCCCGCCTCTTCAGCAATCTCGGCCAGGGCTGCTTCATGACTCATGGCGCGGCGATAGGGACGGTCCGAGGTCATGGCGTCATAGGCGTCCACCACCGATACGATACGAGTCTCCAACGGAATTTCTTCCCCGCCCAATCCATCCGGATACCCGGTGCCATCCCAGCGTTCATGGTGATGCAAGACCCAATCTCGAGCACAACCGGCTATCTGGACCTGCGTCAACATGGAGCTGCCCAGCACCGGGTGACGCTGAATGGTAAATGTCTCCCCAATGCTCAGCCGGCTGCGCTTGTTCAAAATGTTGTCAGGAATGGCCATCTTGCCAATATCGTGCAGCATGCCGGCGTGGCGAACCTGCTCCACCACGTCTTCGGCCAGCTTCATATGGCGAGCCAGGATGGCACCATAGTGGCCCACCCGCATGGAGTGGCCGAACGTATACGGATCCTTGGCATCCAACCCCACCAATAAGACGCGGATGGTATGGTTGTACATGTCGTGCACTCGCTTGACCAGCACCATCCATGTGCGGACGGCAATGAGTGGAAGGAGGAAAATCAGTTCAGGCCACGGACCCGACACTCCATAGACGGACGCCATGAGGTAGCCGACCGGAAGCATGACGAAAAAACTAGGAAGCATCCACTTATAGTAGACTCGTGTGATCTCGTTTAGGGAGCGCTCTTGGCGCAGCGCGACGAAAATAACGCTGAGACCAAAGTTGAGCACGAACGCGACAACAGCGGCGGCGATCAGGGGACCACTCAGCCCCCCCAGCGACAAATTGCCTGAATGGCCTCCCAACAAGCTGAAGGTCTCCCCAGCGGCCCACCCGACCAAGGCAAACTGCGCCCGGTTAAATAACACCGACGGCCACTTAACCTTGCCCGTCAGTTCCCTCTGATTCATCGTTGGTATGGTCCCCATCCACGCTCCAGCAGCGGGACCTAGAACCACGCTGACCGCAAGGATAACCGGCAGAACCAGCGAAACCGCTCCCTGGCCTCGCATCATTTCAATAGCAACAAGAGAACTCAACAGCGCTGCTCCCGCAAAAACGAGCGCCGCCAAAGTCATATGTGTTAGGAACAATCGTGATTGCCAAAGCACAATAACGCTAGCCAGCCCGATGATTCCCATGTAGATTTTTAGCTTTTGCGGGTACATGGTTGTCCTCCACACTCTCAAGCAAAGAATTATCGACCAGCGACAATTACTCCACGTAGATTCCGAATCCGCCGTTAACCAAAACACTCTTGACACCGGCGACGAGGTTCTTTACGAAACCCTTCATTGTTGGCAGCTACTCCGATCGTAACAGCCGACGGGACGACTCGCTCACGTCGCCGCACGTCGTGATTCGCTCGGGCTCGATGTCGTGGTCGAAACTTAAAATTTTTGTCCTGTGTACAGCACGAATCGCCGATTAATAGCGTCCAGCACCGCCCGAATCATGGTCTCCTCCGGCG
>JAJZAN010000221.1 GCA_021799435.1 Bacillota bacterium
GGATCGAGAATTGTTCCCGTCTTGCGAGAGCAAAATATAGTGATTGAATATTTTAATCCTCAAAGACTGCGTCGCTTTCTCTATGGTTACTATGGCATCATGATGCCCCGATGGGTCGATGATGTTACCGTTCATCGTTTTCATCATCTTGTCACGCAACCCACATCGCCGACGTTTTTTGTTGTGTCACCACGGTCACCGACAAACGCCCCCATATACTTGACGATTAACGCACGGCTTGGTCAATTTGGATAGCTGACATATGCAGAACCTTTTCCCACACTGAAGCGGTATATCCTGTGATAGCAGATGGTCCATTACCGGTTACGGGAATGACGCCCGCCAGAATTGCCGGTTTTAATGGAACAAACTCGGCGACAATCGTTGTTGGTGGAACGTCCGCAGGGTATGCGTTCCGCCCCATCCATATGGTACCAGAGGAGGTTTGAGGATAAAGAAACACGGTGCCTTGTAAAGTGATATACAATGTTAACGGAACTATTTGTCGATTGTCCGGGTAGTTGTTCGAAGTAATTTTAGTCTTCTCATTTTTATAAAGATAAGGGGCCCACCCTGGGGGCATACGCCAGTGATCAAAAGGATCTTGACCATGCCACGAATCAGGAAATTGGTTCAAAGACGAGCTGCCATAAAGTGGCCAAGGATGGGTGGCCACCGCAGACTGTGGTAAATGACTCGGTAATATCCAGGAGATACTCAAAGAAGGATTCAAGGACTTCTTCTGGCTGGCTACCGGGGTGTTCTGAGTATGCACGGTGTTGTGCACGTGCTGAGATTTTTCCCATACTGAACTGGCCTTGTGACTGGTGACCCCACACCCCGCCAACGCCAACATACCCAGCGCTAACCCTACTGTGTGGAGCCGATACAATTTCATATCGATGCCTCCCCCGAATAATCTGTGACAGATGATGATGATTCATTCACCCTATGGAATAACGGTGGAGAAAGTCGATGGGTTACGCCTAAGTAATGAAGAGAGAGGAGACAATACGACGCTCACCTGGTCGATGCTCGGAACCACCACTGGGGCGGCCCTGTTCGTTCATGCCATCCTCTTTTGTGGTTCGCCGACTGTTTCCCCATGCGCCGCGACGACCCTATCGCTCTGGTGACCACCAAAGTCATCGTCTGGGGATACTGTTTAACCTCTGAGCGCTCGCTCACAAGCAGCTGTTGTGGACGAGTAGTGGCCTCATCGTCACGGCCATCGCCCTGGAACGTTAACTGCCATCCAATCGATGAGGTCTCGGGGGGTAAGCCGAGTATTTCATACCCCCCGCTTCATTCCCCTCCCGGGTTCGTTTGGCCCACCAGCATCAACCCTCCGAAGACTCCCAGCCCCAGGCCCCACACAATCAGCCCGACAGCAGCTCCGGAGACTTGCACCAGGGCTCCGGCACTCAAGGACCCTAACCCGGCTCCCAGCAATAGAACGGCCTCTGAGAAGCCAACATTCGACCGCGCATTCCGACCTGAACATGCGAAAACCACATCACAACGGCTCGCACGCGCAAAGCATTCAGCAATCCGCTCAAGGTCAACAAGGCCAAGGCCCCGGCGTAATGGAAACCGGCTGCCAGTCCCACGAAAACGGCGCCCAGCCCCAGCCAACCGATGCTCAGTTGCCGGGACAAGGACAGACGCGTATCTACTCTGGAAGCCCCACGATTTTTCCACCGATCAACATCCCGCGAGCAAGACTCAGCAAGCCAGCACCATACCCTACACGCACCGGCAGACGCCACAGGCCGGGAATGGTCAGCGGAATCAAGGCATTGACTCCCAGAAGCAGTCCGGCCAAGACAAAACTGATGATTAGCCAGCGCCCGTCTGGTCGATTCTGGTGAAGATAGGGCAAACGTGGTGCCGACTCCCAGCGGGCCCACGTCCCCAAATTCCCCCGAATGGTCCGTTCCGTGCGCTCATAATGCTTCCGCGGTTGCTCAATGTTCTGCAAGGCCAAGACGGGCCGAATGCCCATCCCGGCACTCACCGTGACGGAGTGGTCGAAATCCGCGAACGGCGGGAGGTTGCTAGATTCATCCAAGAGGAAATTCGCCCGAATCGGTACCCCCTTAGCCGGTTTTTGTCCCCTTGAATGGCGTTAGGCAGGTGTCTAGAAGCGTCCTGGAGAATGTTGTGAAGTTTCCTGCGGCCCGTCCTGGGGCCAAAAGTGAAAAACGGCCTCAGCAGACCGTCTCGGAGAAGAAAATAAAATCTCGCCAACCGTGGCGGAACTTGACTTTGGCGGGAGTATGTGGGAATCGAACCCACCGTCGACCTCTGAGGCCGACCATTGGATTTGAAGTCCAAGGAAGGCACCAAGCCCCCAACTACCCCCGAAAACCTTCATTATCATACGCAAACCCTCATTGATTGTCAAAAAGGAGGAGATGCACGGTAAAGACTCCGTTAAAGTTCCCGAAACCCTAATGGAATCTCTCAGTCATGTTTGGCGTTCAGCATATGGGCGTTGATGCTCTTGGCCGAAACCACCCTTGTCGATTCCCTCTGCTGCACGCACGGTGTGCCTGGCTGCACAGAGGCTTATTGGGAAACCGTAAGGTTTTCCTGCACAAAGAAAGGCTCCGTGCGCCGAGGTCACATGGAAATTCTTCTGGATGCGTCCGCTGGGTCCACAAATTCCGGCACAACATCCCGCACTTGAAAGGAAAGACGCTTACAATGGTCGCATTCGATTTTACGGTCTCCGGGATCGCTTAAAGACTTTGGTCAACCCGCGTCATCGACGCGTAATCCGCCATTACGTGAAACAAATGCTAGTTCTATCGTTAGGGTCGGTCGACGCGAAGTCGAAGCAAAATCGGTATACCGACAACAGTTGTCTGTCATGCGCGGAGAATTTACCTGGCCCCCGGATTCTCAGACATCGCGCCCTAATAAGGAATAGCCTATTGCCC
>JAJZAN010000072.1 GCA_021799435.1 Bacillota bacterium
GACGGGCGGGACGGGCAGGGCGCGGGGAAACCTTGGCGCTCCCCTTGGGTCGGCATCTGCTCTGGATTATTGATGGATCAGCGGGATGGCAGAGCAGCAGCGGCGACGAACAACTGATGGAGGCCGGCCTGGCGGTTTTTGAAGTGGCCGGTCCAGGGGTGATGACTTTTCGGGACCCGACTCACTATGCGTGGTTCGATGCGGGCGATCCGCTGGGGTTCGATCCCCGGGCCGCGTTGTACCACAAGTTGCTTGCGTCAAAGAACCAGGGCGTCGGGGATGGGTTGGTGGAGGATTTGCCGTTCAACCCCGGCGAACTGTGGGTGGATATAGGGACGGGTACAGGGGCGATGGTCGCTGCGTTGCAAGAGCGTGCACGCTCCATAGGACCTATTTGGATTTTAGGGGTTGATCGGGCCGAAAGGATGGTGGAGGAGGCGTGGAGAGCCTCCGCGAAAGGCCAGTCTCCGGCTTGGTTTGTGCAACACGATTTGGAAGACTTGCCCTGGCCTCATCGCATGGTTGATGGCGTCTCGGCTCTCCTGCTGTTTCATCTTGTTGACGACCTGGATGCGATTCTGCGTTCTGTCTACCAAGCCTTAAAGCCTGGCGGACGCCTTCTTTACGCGATCAGTGCTGATAGCAATCCCTTTATGCACATGATTATGAAGCAATTGCGGGGTCCCGGAGATTTCTTCAAGCGCGGCCAACAGAAAATTGAGCAGGCGGTTCTAAAGGCCGGCTTCACCATCGAGCGGGAACGGCTTCATAAAGACATCATCACGCTCGACAACCCTGAAGCCATGCGGGACCTGATCGCCTCCATCGGCGGCCCGGCGAGCCGCGGGATTCGCCCTGACATTCTTCCGCCCTCGACCATTCCTCGCGTGTTCCAGTTGGTGTGGGCGCAGAAGCCATATGAGGAGGCGTGACCGATGACCGCGGCAGTTGACCAGCTAAACCGACCCTTGAGAGACCTCCGCATATCCCTGGCTGACCGTTGCAATTTTCGCTGCGTCTACTGCATGCCCAAGGAAATATTCGGCTCGCCCGCCCATTTCCTGCCATCGGAGGACACCTTAACGGCGGATGAACTGCTGACGGTGGTTCGGGCGATGGCTCCACTCGGCGTTCACAAAGTGCGGCTGACCGGAGGGGAGCCGCTCTTGCGCCGTGACATTGTGCCACTCATTGAAGGATTGGCGGGAATCCATGGCATTGACGATGTGGCACTCACCACCAACGGCTCTCTTCTCACCGGAGAGCGAGCTCACGCGCTTCGCTCGACGGGACTGAGCCGGATTACCGTAAGTCTGGATTCCCTCGACCCTGAGCGATTTGGCCGCATCAACGGAGTCGGCTTCGGAGCGGACCGGGTGCTGCGTGCGATCGAGCAGGCTGACGGGGCCGGATTCCGCCCCGTCAAAATCAACGTGGTTGTCAAGCGTGGGATGAATGACGAGGACATCGTGCCCCTGGCGGAACATTTTCGCTTTAGTGGCCACATTGTCCGCTTTATCGAGTATATGGACGTGGGCAATTCCAATGGCTGGACCCCCGAAGAGGTCGTTTCAGCGCGCGAAATCTTGGAGCGGATTTCGGGGTGGTGGCCCCTGCATGCGCTCGAACAGGCCTATTTCGGGGAGGTGGCAACTCGCTACGGGTATGACGACGGCGGCGGAGAAATCGGCATCATCGCGTCCGTTACGCAGCCGTTTTGCCGCTCCTGTACGCGCGCTCGCCTGGCGGCCGATGGCCGTCTGTTCCTGTGTCTCTTTGCCAACCAGGGGATGAGTCTCCGCGATATTCTCCGCCGGGGCGGGACGGAAGGGGACATTCAGGATGCCGTGGCCGGGCTGTGGCAGCATCGCTCTGATCGCTATTCCGAGCGGCGGGGACGCGGGGATACGCCCGGACACCGAATCGAAATGTTTCAAATGGGCGGGTAATCTCCATGACCGGGTGTGATGTGGATCACTTTTGCGCCGAAGCTCGGGTTGCACCATCTTGATACTGGTAGCATGGTCAAAAATTGGCATATTGTGGGATAAGTTTCGTAAAAGATAGCGAAGTTTATCGAAGGGTGGGATTGATGAGCATGTCTGGTCCAGCTTTGCGTCAAGTAACGTCCCACCAGGCGATTCACGAAAATGCCTGGCATGAGGTTGAGACCGCGTTGCAAGCAGCCGAGAATGTGCTGCTCCAAGGCGATGGGGAACGGTTTGCCGAAGTGGCGGAAGTTCTCTTGGAAGTCGCCGAAGCGCGCGTGCTGGCGCATGCCCACGAGGAGGAAATCGGGTTGTATCGCGAGTGGTCTGAGCGCTTTCGCGATTCTGACGGGTTTATTGAGGCGCTCAAGGGAGAGCATCGACAACTGCGTCGAGCCGTCCTCGCCATCGAAGATGGCATGGTGGACGGACGCCACCCGGATGCTCTGGCTGCCATGCATGAATTCGCGTCTGTACTGACATCCCACTCTGCTCATGAAGAAAAGATTTTGACGGAGGTTGAGGCCGAGAAGGGGGGGGGTTACCGGTGATGAGTCCCTTGCGTTGGGCCTTTCCCAACAGCTATCGGCGCCTCAAGGAACGCGCACAGGCGGCTGGCGTCCACGAATTTGAATATCGCGCGCGAGTGACGCCGGCAACTGATGGGGGGCTGGCCTCGGTGCATATCGAGCGGGATGGGTCTGAATGGATCCGATCCATTCCTACAGTCGATCTGGAAGCTGCCGGTACGGAGTCGACAGCCTTCTTTGCCGAGACTGTTGAAGCTATGGCCGCCGTAGGCCAGGCAACCTACCAAGAGCTGATGCACCATCGCGAAGTCTAAGGGGATGGAGGAAGCTATGAGTGAACACAGCGGGGCCGAATCTCACACGCCTCATCCGATGACCGATGATGATCGGCGTGATTTGTTGGCGCTCTTGGATATGCGGTTTGGGGCCGTGCCGCAGGAGGTGTTGGCGGCGATAGCGGCCATCGAGGATGTCAGCCAGATTGATCACTTGATTTTGGTGGCGGCTAATGCGGCCAGCTGGGCGGATTTTATTCGGGAAGTGCGAGAGCCAGGATTTCGCATCGTGGGCCAGGGGTTCGATCCCTTACCAGAGAACGATGGCGACACGGCAAAAAGGGGGCATCATCATGGCGAATAAACGGAATGCACTCTTGCGGTCTGTGGATTACCTAAAGCGGGGGCAACGCATTAACCAGGGTTGGAGCGAAGAGAATGTCCGATCACGCGAATGGGAGGACGTCTATCGCAGCCGCTGGCAGCACGATCGCGTGGTTCGCTCGACGCATGGGGTTAACTGCACCGGATCGTGCAGTTGGAAAATCCATGTGAAAAACGGGATTGTCACGTGGGAGACGCAGCAGACGGACTACCCCTCTCTGGGAGACAATGTACCGGAGTATGAACCCCGAGGCTGTCCCCGGGGCGCAAGTTACTCGTGGTATCTCTACAGCCCAGGCCGCGTGAAATATCCCTACGTGAGGGCGGAATTGCTATCGGCTTGGAAAGATATTCGTGCCCAGGAGAGCAACCCGTTGGCGGCTTGGCATCGCCTCGTGAACGACGCCGATATCCGGAAAAGCTATCAAAAGGCGCGCGGCAAAGGGGGATTTGTACGCGCTGATTGGGACACCATTAGCGAAATTATCGCGGCCTCCATGTTAGACACGGCTAAGACCTACGGACCGGATCGCATTGCCGGCTTCAGCCCCATTCCGGCCATGTCTCAGGTTAGCTTTGCAGCGGGGTCCCGCTTCTTGTCACTGGCAGGCGGAACCATGGTGAGCTTCTATGATTGGTACGCAGATTTGCCGCCCGCCTCTCCGCAAATCTGGGGCGAGCAGACCGATGTTCCGGAAAGTGCCGACTGGTACAATGCCAGTTACTTCATCGTCTGGGGCACGAACTTGCCCATGACCCGCACCCCCGACGCCCACTTTATGGTGGAAGCGCGCTATAACGGGACCAAAGTGGTGGGCGTAAGCCCCGACTATGCGGAGTACGTGAAATTTGCCGACCTCTGGCTCCCCTGCAAGGCGGGCACGGATGCGGCTTTGGCGATGGCGATGACGCACGTGATTTTGAAGGAATTTTACGTGGATCATCCTACCCCATACTTTATCGACTACGCGAAAACCTACACGGACCTTCCGTTTCTGGTGACCATCTCGAAACACGGGGATATCTTCACGGCGGACCGGTTTTTAAACGCCCAAGATCTGGGCCTGGAGGTGGCGGAAGCCGCGTGGAAAACCGTTGTTTGGGATCAGCAAAGCGACGCCCCGGATATCCCCAACGGGTCGGTGGGCTACCGGTGGGACGGCCAGCAAAAGTGGAACCTGAAAATGGAGAATCCGTCCGGACAGCCGCTTGACCCGCGCTTGAGCTTCATTGACCAGTCCGACGATGTGTTGTCTGTATCGTTTCCCAATCTCGAACAGGGCGCGGCTAAGCCGTTTGTGCGGGGGGTACCCGCTCGGCGAATCGTCAATGCTGCGGGGGAGACGGTCTGGGTGACAACCGTGTATGACCTGATGATGGCTCACGTGGGCGTCGGAAGAGGACTAGCTGGGGACTATCCGCGGGATTATGATGACCCCGGCCGCGCCTACACGCCGGCCTGGCAGGAAGCGATTACAGGCGTGGATCGCAATCTGGCCATTCGCGTGGCACGCGAATTTGCCGAGAATGCCGCGAAAACGCACGGGCGTTCCATGATTGCCCTAGGAGCGGGAACGAATCACTGGTACCACAGTGACCTTATTTATCGGGCCATCATTAATCTGGTGATGTTGACGGGCAGCCAGGGCGTGAACGGCGGCGGTTGGGCGCATTATGTCGGACAGGAAAAGGTGCGCCCCTTGGAGGGCTGGAGTACCCTGGCTTTTGGCTTGGACTGGGCTCGTCCGCCCCGTCAACATGCGGGAACGGCGTTCTTCTACTTCGCCACCGATCAGTTTCGCTACGAAGAACCCGCCGCACCGCTTGCAGGAATCCCGACGTCAGGGTCGTTCCGGGACCAGCATCCCGCTGACATGGCAGCCCTAGCGTCGCGATTGGGATGGCTTCCGTCGTTCCCTCAGTGGACTCAGAATTCCCTCGACGTGGTCGAAGCAGCCCGACAGGCAGGTGCCGTCAATGCGCGGGAGATTGCCCAGTACGCGGCCGAGAAACTGGTCAATGGGGAGTTGGAGTGGGCGGTCGAAAACCCTGACGATCCCCGGAACTTTCCGCGGGTGTTTTTCGTCTGGCGTTCCAACCTATTGGGCGCCAGCGGCAAGGGACATGAATACTTCTTAAAACACATGCTGGGAGCCTCCGGGCATGTGCTGGGGAATCCAGAAGAATCGTGGCAGCCCGAAACCATCCGATTGCCGGAGGACATTCCCGAAGGCAAGGTCGACTTGTTGATTGATGTAGACTTTCGCATGACGTCCAGCGGCCTATACGCGGATATCGTGCTGCCGGCGGCGACCTGGTACGAGAAGCACGATTTAAGCAGCACGGACATGCACCCGTTTGTGCATCCCTTTAACCCGGCCGTGGCACCGTTGTTTGAGTCCAAAACCGATTGGGACACCTTCCGCACCCTGGCCGAAGCCTTTTCACGAATGGCCAGCGAGCATTTGCCGGTCGTCGACGACCTGGTGATGACTCCCCTGCAGCACGATTCGCCCGGAGAGATAGCCCAGCCGCAGGGCAAAGTATGCGATTGGCGGCGCGGCGAATGTGAGCCGGCGATCGGCCAAACCTTGCCGAATCTGGTGCTGGTGCAGCGCGATTATGCGCACCTGGTGGATCAAATGACCACGTTGGGCCCCTTGGCCGACGAGGCCCTGGTCACGAAGGGCATCCGGATTGACGGCCATGCCGCCGTTCAGGAATTGACGGAGCGGGTCGGACAGTCCGACCGTCCAGGACCGGGCATGGGGCGGCCTTTGTTGTGGACCGGCCAACAAGCGGCAGAGGCCATCTTAACGCTGTCCGGGCCTACCAATGGACATCGGGCGGTCGAGGAATGGCAGGCGCTCGAAAAGACCACTGGAATGCCCTTAATGGGAGCCATTCACGGGCGTGAGGATACCGCTTACCGTTTCCAGGATCTGGCCGTCCAGCCCCGACTGGCGCTGCCAGCCCCGGTATGGTCGGGACTCGAGGGAGAAGGCCGCCGCTATTCGCCGTTCACGGCCAATGTGGATTTCAAGATCCCCTGGAGAACGATTACCGGGCGGCAGCACTTCTATTTGGATCACGAAGTTATGTTGGACTATGGGGAAGGATTGCCCGCCTACCGCGCCCCCAACGACGCGCCGCCCTTCGCTCCGGGAGACCGCCCAGATTCCCAAGCGGACGTGTCGCAGGCCGTCACGGTGCGCTATTTGACCCCGCACCAAAAATGGGGCATTCACTCCACCTATTCTGATACTCCGCGAATGTTGACACTGTTTCGAGGCGGTCAAACCGTCTGGATGAGCGTCGAAGACGCGGAGCGAATCGGGATTAAGGACAACGACTGGATCGAAGTGTTCAACCGGAACGGAGCGATTGTGGCGCGAGCTGTCATTTCCCATCGGCTGCCTCAGGGGGTGGCGATGATGTACCACGCCCAGGACCGCACCATCGGCGTACCCAAAAGCATGGTGACGGGTGACCGCGGCGGTACGCACAACAGTGTGACCCGCATCATACCGAAGGGCACCCATATGATCGGCGGATATGGACAGTTGAGCTACAGCATGAACTACTACGGGCCCACGGGGCACCAGCGGGACGTGCTGGCCTGGATTCGCCCCTTGAAGGAGGTCGATTGGCTTGAAGATTAAAGCCCAAATTGCCATGGTGATGAACCTCGATAAATGCATCGGGTGTCATACCTGCAGCGTCACCTGTAAAAACACCTGGACCAACCGTCCGGGTGCCGAATACATGTGGTTTAACAACGTGGAGACGCGCCCGGGTCCGGGATATCCCCAGGAATGGGAGAATCAGGACCGGTATCGCGGCGGCTGGGTCGTGTCGGGCGGCAAACTGAAACTGCGCTCGGGCGGACCCCTGTCTAAGCTGGCGCATATCTTCTATAATCCGGACCTGCCAACCATAGACGATTATTATGAGCCATGGACCTATGACTACCAAACCCTGGTCGATAGCCCCCGCCGCCAGCATCAGCCCGTTGCTCGTCCGCATTCGCTGCTGACGGGCGAGGTCATGGAAAAACCGGTGTGGGGGCCCAACTGGGACGATGATCTGGCGGGGGGACCCGAAATCGCTCCGCGCGATCCGAATCTCAAGGGTTTGTCGCAGCATGTGGCGATGGAATATGAGCAGGCGTTTATGATGTACCTGCCTCGCATCTGCAATCACTGTCTTAATCCCGCCTGTGTGGCGGCGTGCCCGTCCGGCGCCATGTACAAGCGCGAAGAAGACGGGATTGTGCTCGTGGATCAGGATGCCTGCCGCGGCTGGCGGTTTTGCGTTAGTGCGTGCCCCTATAAGAAGGTCTACTTCAACTGGAACACCCATAAGGCGGAAAAGTGCACCTTCTGCTACCCGCGGATTGAAGCAGGTTTGCCCACCGTGTGCTCAGAGACTTGCGTGGGCCGCATTCGCTATCTGGGACCCGTCTTGTATGACGCGGATCGCGTCATGGAAGCGGCGTCGGTGGAAAATCCGCAGGACGTGTATGAGTCCCAGCTCAAGGTTTTCCTCAACCCTCACGACCCGGACGTTATTCAAGAGGCACGGCGTCAAGGCATTCCCGAGGCTTGGATTGAAGGAGCCCAGAATTCCCCGGTCTACAAAATGGCGGTGGAATGGCAGATCGCGCTCCCCCTCCATCCGGAGTATCGAACCATGCCCATGGTCTGGTACGTACCCCCGTTGAGCCCCATGATGAATCATCTAGCCAACGAGGCCGACATGGCGACAGACGCCTATCTGACGGCCGTGGACAGCATGCGCATCCCCATGGAGTACTTGGCATCCATCCTGTCAGCGGGGGACATCGGGCCGGTGCGGCGATCGTTGCTGCGGCTTACTGCCATGCGTGCGGCCATGCGGGAAAAGAATTTAGGCGCGTCGGGAGACCTGTTGGCATCCAGCCAATTGTTAAAGGAGGCCAATCTCAGCCTCGGCCAAGTGGAAGACATGGCCCGTCTCTTGGCCGTTGCCAAATATGGGGAACGCTATGTCATCCCCACGGGGAACCGCAACCGCGATGCAAATCTGGAATACGAACAAGGGGCTTGCAGCTTGGAAGAGTTGGCTCCCCCGGAAGGTATCATGGCTCCTCGGCGGTTGATTCAATTGACGGACCGCACGAAATAAGGAGGGCTCGAGATGGACGACGAGACACGGATCGTTTTGAAACTCATTGCGGGCCTGCTCGATTACCCGGGTTCGGAGAATTTTGCGACGCGACTTCGGGACCGGCAAGAGGTGGCAGAGGAGGTCGCTCCGGAGATCGGCCGGATCATGCGGCAGTTACAGGACCACGACCGAGTGGCCCTCGAACAGCTTTACGTCGAGACGTTTGATTTTAACCCTAAGGCGGCGCTGTACGTGACAGCCCATGAGCTGGGCGATTCACGGGATCGGGGCACGGCCCTGATTGAACTGACAAATCTCTATCACGAGGCCGGGTACGAGGTCCCCGACGATCAACTGGCGGATTATTTGCCCCTGCTGCTGGAATTGACAGCCGTTCGGCCCGATCTGGTTCCTCAAGCGGTGACGGAGAGGGCGGGGCTGGTGGCTTACAATATCGCACAGTTCCTGGACGGGGATCACCCGTACCGGCCTGTCTTTATTGCCTTGCATGAGGCTTTAGGAACCCCAGGTGAAGGGCGACCAACGGTGGAAGAACAGCCAGACTTGGCCGACCTTCCATATCCGATGGAATATCGATAGGGGCTAACTCGGGAAGGGGTACACAATGACGCAATTCTGGTGGGTTATCTACCCGTACCTAGCTTTGGCAACCATGATTGTGGGCAGCTTCTACCGTTATGCGCACAATCCCATGAGCTGGGGCTCTCGTTCCAGCGAACTCTTGGAAAAACGCTGGTTGAAGTGGGGAAGCCAGCTGTTCCATTGGGGCATCCTGCTGGTGATCGTCGGTCACGTGATGGGTCTCTTGGTCCCGTTGAGCGCCTATCAGGCGATGGGTATCTCGGCTCCCTTTTACCACGAAAATGCGGATATCCTCGGGGCCATCGCGGGGCTCATGACGTGGGTGGGACTCCTGATTTTGCTGCTGCGGCGCCTGGGCAATGTTCGCGTACGGCGCAACTCCAGTGTGTCGGATCTGGTGGCCTTGGGGCTTCTCTTTATCGTTGTCACGACGGGCGATTACCTCACTATCGTGCGCAACAACGTCATGGGTCCTTACGAATACCGGGCTACGGTTGGCCCATGGGTTCGCGGACTGTTTGTGCTGCATCCCAATGCGGCCCTCATGACCCACGTTCCGGTCATCTTTCAAGTGCACATCATTCTGGCATTCCTCCTCTTTGCCATCTCGCCGTTCACCCGGTTGGTGCATATTTGGAGTTTGCCGTTGGCGCATTTGCGCCGTGCACCGGTCCAATATCGAGACCGTGAGCAATATCGCTCCCATCCCCTGTAGCAAGTGTGTTGGGCAGCGCTGGGAGAGGTTAATCTGAATCATTGCGACCACGACGGGCCTAGCGATCGGGACTATTGGCGGCGTCGTTGGTGCTTTTGATTGAGCAGCAGGGTAGCTGTGTTGATGCCGAGGTTCTCCGCATAAGCCGCATCTTGGACGAATCCATTTTGGATGCACAGCTTCATATGGTGGATGTTGCTGCGGTTGCCACGGACGCCGCATCGACAGGGGCCGGGCGCAAGTATAGTGGCCGCCAGAAATGACTGGGAGGCCGGGTGCGCAGCGCAGGACTCGCGTTGACAGGGCCATCTTGTCTGGAACGCCATGCCGCTTATGGCTGGCGTCCAATCGCCGGAGACCGTTCATGGCCGAGCCATCCGAGCCAACCGTTCACCGGGTCTTCGGCCTAATCTAAAGCTTTGGCCATCAGAATGTTGGTGATGCGGTAGCCTACGCGCTGATAGAGGGGAAAGGCGCCTTCATTGTGGTTAAACACGTGCAACGAGATGGAGGTCACGCCCCGCCCTTTGGCATCTTCTTCGAGCGCCTTCAGGGTCTGGGTGCCGTATCCTTTGCTGCGGACGTCTTCATTCATGCGGATGTCGTAGATAAAAGCTATCTTTCCTTAAGGCCCGCGTCGCACCATGTACCACAGCATGCCAACCGGCTGGTGGCTGTCGTCGTCGACCACCATGAACAAATAGCGGTCGGGTGTCTGCGTGCCTTGGGGCAGGAGCCGCGTGAATCCCTTGGCGGATTCCTCCAGCGCCTCAGTTGGGGACCATTGGCCGTTCCGCACACGGTCCTGGGCGTAGTCTTTGATAGCATCTGTCAACAAGGCTTCATATTCCCCGTCCGTCATTGGGTGCAACAGGGCCATGGATCAGCACCTCCCTATGCGCGTTGTGGATGGGTCAGAACGCGAGAGTCTTTTCACGATGCGGACGTCTCCGTCGGCGGTGCTGCGCCATCCCAGGGACAATGAATAAAGCTCCTCCCGTGGGTTCCGCCCCGCAGTTCGGATTGGGCGGGTAAGTTCCGGAGCAGTGGCCCTCGAGGTCAGATTAGCTTGCGGTGTCGTGGGCGGTCAGCATTCGGCGCGCTGGCGCGCCTACGGGTTTCGGAGAGAGCTGGCGCGTCTATGTCAGGGATGCCGGTTGTGGCAGATGCGCAAGTTCCGGCGGCTGTGATGACGCGGCTACGGTTGCGGAGCTTCCAACAGGTCCGCGAGATCCCTGACAGGCATCGATCCCGATTCTTCGGACACACCATCCGTTAGCATAATGAGACAGTAAGGGCAGCCGGTAATCAACTGATCAGCGCCGACATCCAAGGCTTCTCGGGAGCGGTTGCGGTTGATCCGGGTTCCGGTGCGTTCCTCCATCCACATCCGCCCTCCACCCGCGCCGCAGCAAAAACCATTCTGTCGATGACGCGGCATTTCTTTTAACTGCAGCCCCGTGCCGGCAATAATATCCCGCGGCGCTTCGTAAATGCCGTTGTGACGGCCTAGGTAGCAGGGATCGTGATAGGTTGCTGAAGCGGACTCATCCGACCTGGCGGGCTGCAGGCGGCCCTCGGCCAGCAGCTTTTGGAGAAATTGGCTGTGGTGGTAAACGTCGAACGAGCCTCCGAGCGCGGGATACTCGTTGGCAAAGGTATTGAATCCGTGTGGGCAGCTGGTGACGATAGTGGTGACGCCGGCCTCCTTGAGCGTTTCGATGTTTTGCGCCGCCATGGTTTGAAACAGGTACTCCTGGCCCATGCGGCGGGCGGGGTCGCCCGTGCAACGCTCCAAGCTTCCCATGACACCGACGTCGACTCCCGCGTCCCGCATGAGTTGCACAGTGCGAATGGCGGCCTTCCGGGCACGGGGATCAAAGCTCACCGCGCAGCCCATCCAATAGATAACCTCGGGTTTGTCGCCTTTCGACACGTCTTTGATGCCGGCCTCTTCAGCAAACGTTTTGCGGCCTTCGTCGGGAAGTCCCCAGGGATTGCCTGCTCCTTCCAGGCCACGAAAGGCGCGGGTGACGGCCGCTGGAACGATGCCTTGCGTCAACACCAGGTCTTGGCGCATGGGGATGATTTTACTTAAGTGATTGTTGTCGACTGGGCAGGCGTTGACGCAGGCTCCGCATGTCGTGCAATCCCACAGCGCCTCTTCGTTGATGATATTGCCCGCCAAAATCTCGCCGGCGGCCGTGAGCTCGACCCCTCCTGCGGCCTGTTCGGAAACGCGATCCAACTGGTGGCGCAGGTCAATCATGAGTTGCATGGGCGACAGCACCTTGCCCGTTTGATGGGCTGGGCAGACGTCATCGCAGCGCCCGCATTGGACGCAGGAGTAGGGATCCATCATGTCCTTCCACGACAAGTCTTTGACACTGCTCAACCCAAAATGGTCTGCATCCTCGTCGGAGAAGTCGATGGGAGCAATGGACCCGCTCGGGGTTTTGGATTTTAGCAGGATGTTAAATGGGGCCACCACCAGGTGAAAATGCTTGGAATAGGGAAGGTATACCAAGAATCCCAGTTCCGCCACCAGTTTAATCGCGTCCAATGTGACTCCCAGCGAGGGGCGATGAACATAGGCCGCCAGGAGGTGATGCAAGATCCAAGTTCCCAGCGGGGCGTATCCGGAAACGAGATGGTGGGCGAGGCCCCAGGCTTCCCGGCACAGGTCCGTAAGAACAATGATTACGATAAGAAGCAGGATGATGGCGGCATCGACATTTCGTCTAAGGCGCGGGGTGCGGAAGAGGTACCGCTTGGCAAAAGCCATCAGCGATGCAACCACCACTAATCCGGCAAAAATGTCGTCCACTGGGGTCAACCATACATCCAGCCAGCGGGGCTGGGGAGTAAAGGCCATCCAGGCCCCTTGCCACAAGAACCAGAGCGTATTCACGGTGAGAAAGACAAATCCCCAAAAAATGGTAAAGTGCGCCAGGCCCGAGTAGCGGTCCCGGAAGAGCTTTTTGTGCAATAACACTTCGCGAATGACGTCAGAACTGCGGTCGAGCAGGGAGCCTTCAATCCGGTAGGGGCGGCCGAGGGACAATGCAAACCCCTTTTCCAGGACCATGAGACCGAACCATAGCGCGGAAAAGGCCATGGTCAAGAGAAAAAATAGATGAAAACTGGTCAAGACGACAAGCCTCCTTTGAGCCCATGCTGTTCGCGCTGTGTCTGAGATGCCCAAAAGCAGAGGACGAAACGTCGCCACGGGATGCAGCCGTTGGCATGAACCGGCATCCTTCCGGCCGCGCCAGAGGCTTGGGGGCGGGTAATAACTTTGGGACAGCACGGTGACGACTCTTATCCATGCCATAGTGTACTAGACGCACCCGAGGAGACTGTGACGGACGTCACACGCCTTCTCGTCTGAACATTGGATCGACAGCGTCGGTGCCGTCGAGCCCCCAACTTTTTCGACAAATCGTGATGGTGGTCACAAATCTATGCTGGGAATGGCATGACAATAGTGCTGGCACTTTGTGGTTTGTTGTGATGAAACGCGTGGGGCCTTCGCCCCGCACAGCATCAGCATGGAGGTGTCACGAGTGGCGGTAAATCCTTTGGGATCTGAAGAGTATCGATATGGATTTAATGACGGGGACGTTGGCGTGTTGAAGTTTGCCCGCGGTCTGCGTCGCGAGACTGTGGAAGAATTGTCCCGCATCAAGAAAGAGCCGAAGTGGATGCTGGATTTTCGCTTGCATTCGCTGGATGTGTTTTGGAAGAAGCCGATGCCGACCTGGGGCGCGGACCTCAGCGAGCTGAACTTTGACGACATCGTGTACTATGTTAAGCCTGCGGACAACCAGGGGCGGACTTGGGAGGACGTGCCCCAAGCCATTAAGGATACGTTTGAGCGTCTAGGAATCCCGGAAGCCGAACGGAAGTTCCTAGCCGGTGTGTCGGCGCAATATGAGTCCGAGGTTGTCTATCACAGTATTCGCGATGATTTGAGAGAGCAGGGCGTCATTTTTTTGGACACCGATTCAGCGCTGCGGGAATTTCCTGAGCTTCTGCGGGAGTATTTCGGGACGGTTATTCCGCCCGAAGACAACAAGTTTGCCGCATTGAACTCGGCCGTCTGGTCCGGGGGATCGTTCGTTTACATCCCCAAGGACGTCCATTGCGACGTCCCGCTGCAAGCGTACTTCCGGATTAACTCGGAAAATATGGGCCAATTCGAACGGACGCTGATTATCGCGGAAGAGGGCTCTTTTGGTCACTATGTCGAGGGCTGCACGGCGCCGAGCTACAACAGTGAATCGCTCCATTCGGCGGTCGTTGAGGTGGTGGTGAAAGACCGCGCCAGAATGCGCTACACCACGGTCCAAAATTGGGCGCCCAACGTGTACAACTTAGTCACTAAGCGCGCTGTAGCTTACCAGGATGCCACTATGGAATGGATCGACGGGAACTTTGGCTCCAAAGCCACCATGAAGTATCCCTCCGTCTATTTGGTCGGGGAAGGCGCCAAGGGAATGGTATTGTCCATTGCCGTGGCCGGAAAGGGACAGCATCAGGACACGGGGACAAAAATGGTTCACATCGCCCCGCATACGACCTCCACGGTTGTGTCGAAGTCCATTAGCCAGCATGGGGGAAAGACAACCTATCGCGGCTTAGTGCATTTTGCACCGACGGCCGACGAATCCAGGGCAAACGTCCGCTGCGACACGCTCATTATGGACGACGACTCGTCGTCGGACACCATCCCCTACAGCGAGGTCGAGCATGCCAACGTAGCCATGGAGCACGAGGCCACCGTCACGAAAGTGAGCGAAGAGGCGCTCTTTTATCTGATGAGCCGGGGGCTTTCGGAGGAGGAAGCGACCAGAACTGTGGTTATGGGGTTTGTAGAGCCGTTTACGCGGGAACTTCCCATGGAATTTGCCGTGGAGATGAACCGGCTCATTAAGTTTGAAATGGACGGTGCCATTGGTTAGGCAGGAGGCGGTTTTGAGCAGTGCGGTGGGCGCGAAAATCATCCTCTTGGCCAGCCACATTCGGTTTGGCTTGCTGTGCCATTGAGATGATGTGTCCACGTGTACGTGCCTGGCTGTCCGCCGACACCGGAAGCGCTCATCTTTGGTGTTCTTAAGCGGCGGGAAAAAATCGACCGCGGTCTGCCCTCAAAGTATCTTGAGGTGGCAGAACAGGGTATGGCGCGTTAACAATATCCAGGCATCACGGGCAGGGAGGAATCTCTCTGCCCGTGATGTTTTGCGGATAGACGTTAAGACTGCTGAAGCGAAATGGGACCGGTCGGCACGAGGTCTGTGGCCGCCACGGTTTCCGCTAAACGGCGGTATGCGGTTTCCGCTGGGTTGTCTTCCGGCACTAGCCCACTGACCCCCGTATCGCCGGAGACAACCCAGGGAACTTTCGCCAACACAGGAATCGCTAAATTCTGACTTACAATATCGGCGCCTCCCCGTCCCAAGGGATACCACTCAGACCCGCATTCAGGGCAATTCATAAAGGCCATATTTTCCACCACACCCAATAGGCTCCGATCCATGCTGCGGGCCATTTGTCCGGCACGCTCGGCGACCCGGGCGGCGTTGCGGTCGGGTGTCGTGACCAAAATGGCGGCTGCCCTAGGAAAGTACTGATGTACGTCCATAGCAATGTCACCCGTTCCCGGCGGCAAATCGAGAACCAGGTATTCCGGATTGTGCCAGACCGTGTCCTCCATCATTTGGCGGATGGCTTTGCCCAGCATGGGGCCACGCCACATGACAGGCGCATTGTGACCCACGAAGAACTTCATGGACATGACGTCGATCCCCTGGACACGCGGCGGAATGAACCGCCCCTCTTGGGTCTCCACGGGGTCTGTCAGTTGCAGCAGGTCCGGGACGCTAAAACCATAGATGTCGCAGTCTAAAATCCCGGTGCGATAGCCGAGCTGGGCCAAAGCGCGGGCAAGATTAATGCTGACGGTAGATTTGCCGACGCCGCCCTTCCCGCTGATTACGGCGATCATTTTGACCCCTGCCGGCGTCCGCGGCGGGGCCTGCCCCGGCTTGGCAATCTTTCTGGCTTGCTCAGCTTGCTCCTTGGAGCGGGGGATGACGCGGGCTTCCGCGACTTCGGAGTACTGGCCCTTGATGAAGGCTGCCAGTCCGGCACGTTGAGAATCGGTGACAGGCTTGCCTTGCCAGGCATCGTCCACGTGAATATTGACTCGCATGCCGTCCGCGTGAGGCTCCACGGCTACATCTTGGATATAACCGAGTTTAAGAGGCTGAAGCCCGTCCTCTGTCTTAAATCCAGCCAAACTTTGCAATACATCTTTTGGTGTCACTGGATGTGCACTCCTTCGTTCGCTTTAGGCGAACCCGAAATGCCGCTTGGCATCATCCGACATCATGGCAGGCTCCCAGGGAGGGGACCAGACAACGTTCACGTTGGCATCCTCCACGCCGTCCATGGCCAACAGCCGTTGGTGGGTTCCTTCCTGAATGTAGTTGGTGGCTGGGCACCCGGGGGTCGTCATGGTCATGACGATGTCAACGGTGCTGTCGTCGTTAATGGTTACTCCGTAAATCAGCCCAAGATCGACGATGTTGTACCCAAGTTCTGGGTCAATGACGTCCTTCAAGGCATCCTTGACATCGTCTTCCGTAATTGTGCTCACGCCTTATGCCTCCTTTAGCTCCCACATCTCAGGACTATTATTCCGCTGCGGGTTCGCAAAAAACGTGATCGTGATCACGCAAGACCTCGGCCGAGTGCAATCCCCATTCGTAATTTTTGTCACAGACCTCCCTTGAAAAAAGATTTGTTGTACCGTATTTAGGGCCTGAGCTGACGCAACTGCCATACATGTAGCGATGGTCAGCTCGCGGTCGCGGCCACTTCTTCGA
>JAJZAN010000073.1 GCA_021799435.1 Bacillota bacterium
CCCGCCCATGTCCCGAACGCCTCCGGGGCGGCGGGTCCGTACACGTGCAGATACCGACGCGCGAGTTCCAGGCGAGCTTCGTGAATGTCCATCTCCGGAGCTGGCACGGTCCATACCGTCGGATTAGGATAGTACCCGTCGCAGCGGCGTATGGGAGAAGGTTGGGATGTACCCCAAGTGCGTGTCCTGCTTCGCCATAAGGCATCGGCTCTCCCTTGAGGACGGCCTTGAGGCGTTGGGCCAGATCCTCCGCCCGATGACGCCCCTTGGCGTTCTCTGGCATCGTCCCGAGCGTGAAAACTGCCCGGTCGCATGCGGGAACCACAAACACATTGAATCGCGGTCCCCAAGTCTGGATTAGCGACGAATCCGCCCACGCCCACGGCCGAGTCCCGTGGACACGCGCGTGGATGGACAGAAGGGCCGCCCGTGGCATACTATCCTGCAGACCGGCCCAAGCCGCGCGCCGCAGCGAGGACTGACTCCACGGAAGTCGCAGGTTTAATGAGCCGACCTGCCGCCTGAACGACAGAATCTCGGACCGCGCAAGTTTCAACCGAGTTTCCGCCACCGCCCCATCACCCCTTCTGGTTTCCCTACTCGGCAGGCCATGGCTCAAGCCACAAAAGCCGGCGATAAGGCTGAATCTGTTCCGCCCCATGTGTTAGCGGTTCAGGCATCCACGGCTCTAATTCCATGGCCGCGCTCCGTCTCGTTCAGTATGCGCATCGGGAAACGCCAGGGTGCGCTAGGTCGAAAGCCACACCGGCGGCCAGCGTTGCGGGCCACTCGATGCCTGGATATAGGGCCGAAAACCTCATGACGGGGTGTCATCGCGATCCACCAGAGCGGGACCAACAGCTGCCCCGCAGCGTGTGCACATCCCGCACGCGGCCGCGCTTCAGACCGCCAACTGCGTGGGCGGAGCCGCCTCGGGCCGTTTCCAAACCACTGCGGCACCATCATCGGGGGCAATCGGATCGATGACAATCACCTCGGCGCGCGACTCGACCCCGTGGTTGTGACCACGGGATCCCAACCATGACCCGACCTCCAATACGGGGGCGACACCCGCCACAGCCAGAGCCCAGCGCCAACGTCAGGTCTTGCAAAGGCCCGCGCCGCATCCTGCTCACCTCTGACCGGCTTTTCGCCCCGACGCTCGGAATCTCCTGCTGCTCGACCCCGCGACGCTGTCGCCCGGCGCGGCGCCGACGCAGGTTCTCTCTTCTACACAGGGGAATTTTCACGGATGCAGCCACGATGCGCAGGATTTCATGCAGCCGGAGACGAACCGAACCATCAGTTCGCGTCAACTCAACATCTAATGGAGGTCTTGCCATGCATTTCGGTAACACACTCAACTTTTGGGATGTCGACAGCAATCTCATGGACCTTAGCCGAGGAGCCGTAACCAGCCGCACCATTGCCCTCGAGGATAATCGACAGCTGCGATTCAATCCCGAGCGGTCCGCCATAATCGTGATTGATATGCAGAATTTTTTCGGCTCGGAACAGTTGGGACGCGGCCCGGCAACCCGTGACTTAGTGCCGAACCTCAGTCGATTGATTGCCTGTGGCCGGGACTTTGGAGTGCGGGTCGCATGGGTCAATTGGGGCAACCGTCCGGACCTCGCGAACTTGCCCCCCAGTGTTTTGTACGCCTTCGGAAAGCATCCCAATGCCCCGGGAATTGGCGGCCCATTGCCCGATAATTTAGGGCCGGCTTTACTGAAGGACTCATGGTCGGCGGAGATTTTGGATGAACTGAAGCCTTTCTATGACAGCGCGGACTGGTGGATCGACAAGTATCGGCTCAGTGGGTTCCCCGGCACGGTCCTGGATGCCACATTGCGGGCATCGGGGATTGACACCTTATTTTTCACCGGTGTCAATGTGGACCAGTGCGTGTGGAGCACTTTTCTCGACGCCACCAACTTGGGCTACGATTGCGTCTTGGTCAAGGACTGCACGGCCACCTCCAGCCCCTCTTTTTGTTACGATGCCGTGGTATACAACATTGCTCGGCAAACGGGACTTGTCACCACATCGGATAAGTTCTGCACCCGGAAAGAATGATCTGATTGGGCGACAGCCAGTCAGTCGCCGCGTCGATCGCAGATGAGATCAAGCGAAATCGGGCCGCCCGCGGCTAGCGTCGACGGCAGAATCATTGCGGGACTCCCACGGTGGTGCCGGTTCCACGGTGGGCCATCGAGACATCCACCTTCGCGTTTCTGTGATGGGCGCACGCATTGAGGTCGCGATGATAAATATTCGACAAATTTTCCCGTGATGATAGAAAACTTTGGTAATATTCAGTGATGAGTCTGCGTCAATTCTCATGAGCCTTCCGACGCAACTCATGGCGGGCCCACAGGTCGCTCTCACATGAAAGGACGGGTTCGGCAGTACGAGGCATCAGCGCAAGCACAGGCTTTACTCGCTCACGTTTATTACAACCGCATCTTCGACGACCAAGGCAAACTTACTGTGAGGTAAGGACGCAAAGTGACAGGCCTCTTGCAGGCGGCTGCACTACCGAAAGGAGATTACGAATGGCTGTTATTACACCTCGGCAAACCCTGGTCATGTTGTCACTGGCCGCTTTGCTGGCACTTCCGATGAGCACTGGCATGGCGTCGGCAGCGTCCGTGCCAGCGGGGCACGGGAATCATGCTGTTTCCAGTGACAAAGCCGTAGAGTCTTCGTCTCACGTCGCTGGTACCGTGACAGCTTTGACCAGCACCAACGTAACCATTAATGGCACCGTCTATCCCTTGGCCAGCACCGTTCAAGTGGTCTATCACGATCACCAACTGACTGTCTCGAAAATTCCCGTGACGTCTGTCGTGTCGGCGACGCTCAACGCGTCCGGCCAAATCACCAAGATTGAGTTGCAGACGGATCCAGGACTGCCAAGAGGAGAATCTTACACCGGCACCATCCAGAGCATTAGCAGCACGACCATTCAGATCGGATCATATACATTGCCGCTGGCCTCATCCGTATCAGTGAATTACCACGATCACCATTTGACGTTAGCCCAGGTCCCCACCGGCGCTGATGCGAAGGTGATTTTGAACTCGCAAGGACAAGTCACGAAGGTTCACTTGTTGTCCGATCCGTCCCTGCCGCGCGGGGAATCCGTCACGGGCACCATCAGTGCCGTCACGGCTGCCAACATCCAAATCGGGTCTTATACCCTCGCCCTGGCATCTGCTGTCACGGTCAAATACCACGACCATCAACTGACCATGACCCAGGTTCCAGTGGGAGTTCAGGCTAAAGTCAGTGTCAACAGTGCCGGACAAGTCACCAAGATTAAGCTGCTTTCAGATCCTGCCTTGCCGTCGGGGGAATCAACAACTGGCACGATTCAGCAAATCAGCACAACCAGTATTCAGGTGGGAAGCTATGTGCTGCCTTTGGCTTCGTCCGTGTCGGTGACATATCACGATTATCAATTGACTATAGGGGAAGTTCCGGTGGGAGCCACCGCCAAAGTCAAACTCAACGGATCCGGCCAAGTGACGAAGATTAAGCTTCGAACCGATCCGGCCCTCCCCGACCACAGCACCTTCACGGGAACCATTACAGGCTTGACAGGAACCACGTTGCAGGTGGGATCCTATTCCCTAACATTGGCGCCCCAGGTGAAGGTGAAATATGGATCGTTCGATCATCTCAGCATTCCCGACATCCCCATGCAGGTTACCGCCAAGATTCACATCAACAGCCAATTGCAGGTGACCAAAATCAAGCTGCAGAGCGATCCCAACCTGCCGTCATCCAACAGCTTGGTTGGGGGTCTGGCCGCCATCAGCTCGACCTCACTAACAATTGACGGATACACCTTGCCGATTGAATCCAATGTGCAAGTCCCCAACTACAAGGGACAAACCTATTCGGTGACGCAGTTGCAGCCAGGTTGGACCGTCAAGGTGAAGATCGACAGCCAAGGCATGGTGCGCAAGATCAAGATCCGGTCTGGCCCCACGACTAGCAGCCCCAGCCCAAATCCCAGTTCTGGTCCTAGTCCGAGTCCCAGTTCAAGCGGACCGACCAGCCACTAGTGCACCCCCAAACAGATGAGACCGGGCCACCCCATCCAGGGGATCGCCCGGTCTTCTCATGCCATAATGAATCCTCATGATGGAAAAGCCAGCCCGAGATCGCTCGCTTTCTGCCGTGGCGCAGCCAAAAGCTCGATTACTCCGGAATGGAGGAGCCCCCCTGACCGTACGTCTCTCGATAGCGTCGCCGATGCCCGCCCGCCGCAGCGACTGCCAGGATACTGAGGGATGCAATGGCCCCGGATGTCCCGAAGAGGTGGCCAAACCCCGTCTTGAGCACCTCGTGCAAGGCGGTAACAAAAGCCGCGCGCACGGCCGGTTCGGCAATATGATGGATGCTTTGACTAACACTGCCAAACGAACCCAGTTGGCTGGTGTTCACGAGCGGCCGCTTTAAAGCCGTTGGCGCGATCCCTCTCTGGTGTGCAGCGGCCATGACCTGCTGGGGAAAACGCACCATCGAGCGCGTTAAGAATCCAGCGAAAATCGTGGGCCCCAAGGTCATGCCAATTTCACGCACCAGCGACAAAAATCCCAGTACCGTCGACTTTTCTTGCGAGACATGTTCGGTGATGAGAAAGTTTAACGGGGCGCCTAGCGTCACCCATCCCCAGTCCCAAGAGACTGCTGGCTGCCACCATTTGCCACGTTGAATTTACCCAGATGGGAAACAGCACGGCGCCGAGGGCAGCAAGAGCGAATCCGCTTGCCAAGGTCACGATCGGTCCGCGGCGATCCATGAAGGCCCCGCCTCCCATCGCGCCCACCCCAGAAAAGAGCGCCAAGGGTGTAAACCAGTACCCGGACTCCCTCGAGGGCCAGCCCAACACGGTTTGCACAAAGGCTGGGAGAAAGATCACAGAGGCCAAAATCAAACCAGACGCAAAGCCGCCTGCCAGGGTCCATCGCAGTTCAGGTCGACGGAGCAGCGACATCGGCACGAGTGTGTTTCTCCCACGCTGGTCAATCTGCCGCTCATATGCCCCAAAAATGGCCAAGAGCAACAGGCCGCCCAGTGTAAAGACATAAACATCCGGACTCCGGAGGCCCTGAATGAGGTTGGCTCCATGTAGATTGGTCAGGCCATACATCAGCTCCAGCACACCGGCTGAGAGCAACAGAATCCCGCCCGTGTCGAGCCGGCCCTGACTGGATGCCCGACTCTCAGAAATTCTCTTTCGGCCCAACACGAGTAGGATGGCCGCGATCGGTACGTTGATCCAAAAGAGCCAATGCCAATCGTGGGTCATGCCTAAAATCAACGCTCCCACGTTCGGGCCAATGACCGCCGCAATTCCGTTCATACCGCCAACCATCCCCAACGCCCGACCCTGTCGCTCTACGGGAACAGTGGCCACAATGTAGCCGCTGGCGATGGGGAAAATGCCGCCCGCCCCCAAAGACTCTAGGGCACGGCTCCAGAGCATCATCCAGAACGTTTGGCTCAATGCAACGCTCAAAGACCCCATCCCGAAAAGCACCACCGCAATGAGAAACATCAGCTTTCGGCCGTACCGATCTGACAGTTTGGCCATGATGGGAACGCTGACCGCCAATCCCAACGTGTAAATCGTGATAATCCAGGCGCCCCAACTGGCTGTGACGCCGAAGGCAAAATCAAGGTGGTCAGCGAAGAACTTACGATACCGTTATCCAATCCTGCCATGAAAACACCCACAGAGAATATCGTTAAGGCCGTTCGTTGAGCCGATTGGGTGGACCAATCAACCCCGCCTTCCTAGGTCACGTATGATTAATCAACTTTGATCAATTTATAAACCGGAACCGGCGCCGTCAATGGGGGAATATTCAAGGGGTGGAATTCAAGGCTCTGATGATGCTCCTGCTATAATTGGAGATGAGTACCTTCTTGTCGGTGCAAAATCGGCCCCGAGGTGAGAGATGTGCGAGACCGGGAACTGTTGCTGCTGGGCATCCTAATGGCCCACAGCCAACATGGCTATCAAATCAACGAGTTCATCGAGATGAACTTGAGTCGGGTGACCGACATGAAGAAGCCCACCGCCTATGCCACCCTAGACCGGTTGGCAGCACAGGGGTTTGTTGAGGTGCGCAGTGAACAGGCCGGCAATCGACCGGTTCGCAAAGTGTACTCCATCACCTCGCAAGGAACCGAATACTTTCAGAGCCTGCTCAAGGAAAATTTGATGAGCGGAGACAAGATGCAGTTTTCTAGCGACATCGGCCTGATGTTTCTTGACCATCTCTCCCCGGACGATGCGGCCGCGTTTCTGGAAGAACGCTTGCAAGCTCTAAACCATGACATCGCCCGCCATGAAAAAGCCCCGCCTCATGGATTTGGCTTAGGCGTCGATTTAGCGATGGACCATCATCTCGTGCACCTGAAGCTAGACCGCGACTGGCTGGGCCAAGTGATTGAAAACCTACGCCAACGAAGTACCGAAAACAGCACGTCTTCGCGATCTCGCGGAGACCTTGCCAACACCGATAGGTCGCACTGAAGCGCGCGTTCGCAAGGCATTCCCGGCAGAGATCTGTCTAATCCCGCAGTTCCCATACCGATGCTTGACTGAGGCCCTGGCATAAAAATCGCCCCCCATGTTGTTGGGCGGCGATTTCACAAGCTTGGCCGAGTCCGCGTCGTCGGGCATCTCGGGAAAGAGACGCCTGGTCCGCAAGTTGTCTACGAATGATGGACGACCGTATACTTCTCAATTTTCGAGCCCACTGCGGGGGAACTCGAGGTGCGGTCGTGGGAGTGAGCCTGGGCAAACGCGTCGCTGTTTCTCCACGCCTCGAAGTCAGCCTCATTTTCCCACTTGGTGTAGACAATTTGTTTGTTTTCACCCACGGCATCCAAAAACTGAAACTCAAGACAGCCAGGAATCTGCTTCATGTTCTCGCCAGAACCGGAAAACATTTGCGCCATGTGGTTTTTTGCTTCCTCTGGGATGTGTAACACATTCATCACGACGTACATGGTTTTTCCTCCCCTTAGTGCTTTCGTGGCTGAGTCCTTGCAAAATGGTGTTACGAGTAACCTATCATAGCCATACGAGATTAGTCTATCCTGACTATTTCTCTGCCATTCCTAGGCCTGGCCGCCAGCCGCTCATCACTCCATGTCTGCGGTTGATGCACAGGCTATCTCAGCGCGGACCCGCCATGCCCTTTTGCAGCTCTAACCGCCAGCAATCAACGGGAGCCCTTAAACGGATCTCCAGTTTTAATTAGACCGTTGGACTAGGCATGACCAAGACGGTTTATCCTATGAACGCCGCGCAACCACATAAGCCTTCGGCAGTCGGCTGAAACGAACCCTTTTCGGCAGTCGCGTCCCGAGTCCCGACAGCGCAACAAAAGCGCTTGGCAATTCGTCAAAGGCTTGTCTACCGCGACGGCGGTGCCCGCAACGATTCAAAGGGACCCGGCATGCGGTGAAGTTTATCCAAAAAGGAGCGGCATCGTGAACCACCAAGAGACTCTACATCGACACGAGACTCGACAGAGAAAATATCAAGTCGTTGTCCGCAATGAGCGGTTGACGGCACTCGCGGCAGCTGTACTATTGGTGGGGTTTGTGGTTGACCTGTTTGTCACAGCCAACCTGCACAAGCTCATCATGATCCACATTTTCATCGGCGTACTGCTGGCAGGTCCCCTGGTGGTCAAGTTATTCAGCGTCGGGTATCGATTTTTCCGATACTACGGCAGCAGGTCTCCAGCCTTCGTGGCGAAAGGTCCCCCGAACCCGTGGATGCGCCTTTTGGCGCCGTTTCTCATCCTCGACACCCTGGCCCTTTTTCTTAGCGGCATTGCGTTGGCCCTGCATGGCCCCATTAATGATCGGTTGTTGTTTTTGCTTCACGCCGCTACCGCGGCCATGTGGGTGCCGATGATCGCGGTACATGTCTACGCCCACATCCGCCAGGTGCCGCGATCGATTGCCCGCGATTGGGCTGTCCCATCGTCGCAAGCGGTATCCGGTCGAGCACAACGTTTGCGCCTGACCATCATAGCCCTCATCATCGGAGCTGTCGCGGCGGTGTTTATCACCCCGCTGGCTGCCTCGTGGCGCCACGCGTTTATACCCAATGTCATTCCCAGTCCTTTGATCTTGGGTATCGTCACAGCGATTATTGGCGTAATTATCGCCGTTCCGCTTTTGCGTGGGGCTCGCGACTAACGATCCGCACGTGTCGCACGCCTATCGCCAGACACCAACGGCCATTCCAATGAGCACAAATATCCAAACGTAGGTGACATATTGGTTCAAGCGGCCCGACTGCATTCGACGGATGTGGCCCGCCAACCAACGCCCCACACCGACTAATGGACCGTACACTTGCTCTTCGAGACGATTGATGATGGTGTGGCGATAAAAATGGGCGCCTTCGCTGTGCGTACGCGTGCGCGACAAGCCATAAAAACGGGCAAACGCCAGTCTCAGGGGATGGACAAATCCTTCGGCTGACCAACTCGTATGCGTGGTGAAGGGCTCTGCGCCACCGTTCCAGGGGTTGACCAACCGAACGCCAGTTTTCCTGCGAAACAGGCCGCGCAGTCCGGCTACCACGACCGTAATGGCGAGCGCCATCCACAGCAAAACGTACGGATTGCCTACGTTAAACGCTTGTGGGAAGAATACCGTGCCGTGGGCGCCAGGCGCCGGCACCAAATTCGCGCCGATGGCGACCAGGGGCGCTGCACTGGCGGGATCGATAAAGGTCGGCGCAACCACCGGGCTCCGTGTCGTTAGGTAGGAGGCCAGGACGTGATTGAGCCAGGGCAGAAACCACGGCACACCGGGACCGGCGACCACCACCAGCGCCAGCGGTATCGCCAATGCCAGGAGATAAGACCGACGCGGCTGCTCCCCGTCGATGGGTTTCGGTCCCCGATGCACCCCCAAGAAAATGAAGGCGTACCACCGCAAATAGGCAGCCACGCCGATCGCCACCGTCAATGCCAAAAACGCGCCGAGTACCATCAAGCCCAGATGGGCCGCATGGGATCCCGCATTGACAGGCTTCAAGATTCCCTCTAAAAGCAGCCATTCACCCACGAATCCGCCCAAGGGCGGAAACGCCCCCAAGGCAGCTGTCGCGAACAATGTTAACCCAGCGACCCCTCGCGACCCATGGCCGAGCCCACCTAATCGATCCATGGTCTGACCCCAGCGTCCCGTGAAATCAGTTGCCGCGAAGAGCACAAATTTGGCGCCAGCATGCATCACCAGCAATACCACGGCCGCATCCAGGGCCATGGTGGATGCCACGTTGTGCGGTGCGACGACCGAGATAATTCGCCAGATTCCCAAAGCCGTGAACACCAATCCCATGATTTCCAGCGTGGAATAGGCCAAAACCCGTTTGGCGTGGCGCGATACGATGCTGTATAAGGCTCCCGACAAGGCGCCCAATACGCCCAGCACGACCAATACGACCGCCCAGGCTAGATCCGCCCCGACCATCCCCAGCACCGCTAAGATTCCGCTGAATGCCAGCGCCGTCAGCAAACCCGAAAAGATCCCGGCGACCATGCCTGGAGATTCGGGCTCTGCCATGGGCATCCAAATCATGACGGGAAACAACCCCGCCTTCACACCGAAGGCCATCACGGCCAAGAGCATAATCACATTACCCAAGGGAGGAGCTGCTCCCAGAGTTTGATGCACCGTCAATGTGTCCTGCAGGGATCCGGCGTGGGCCGGCACCAGCCATACCAAAGCGGCCAGGAGCAGCATGCCGCCCAACTCCGACAGCGCCAGCAGGGCCCATCCCGCGTTCCACACCGGACGAGCACGGCGCGTAGTGACCAAACCCAAATAGGTCACCGCGGAGATGAATTCCCAACTGGCCAGCAGCAATAGTCCATCGCCGCTCCACAAAAACACCCCAACGCCCGACACCAGCGGCAATAGCGCATAGAGTATGCGGTGACCGTCGCGCCGGGAAAAGGTCGAGAGGGTCGCCGCCAGGAACAAGAGCCCGGCCACAATGGACCACAGGCGCGCCAACGGCAACGGCGCTGCCACCAGCGTAGGCCACGGTGCGGGCAACGCGATGAGGCCGGCGTGTTGGGGGCTCAGGAACGCCGACATGGCCAAAAGCCCGAGAGCTCCGAGCATCCCGCACGCTGACAGCCATACATGGATGCCGCGTGGTTTGCTGGACAACACGGCAGATCCTGACAGAGCCACTCCCAGGAATATCATCCATGCCAATATCCAATACGCACCACTCACTGCCCGGCCTCCTTCCGCAGGGCCGGATCCACCCCATCAACTGCTGCCAAAAGACCACGCAAGATGTCTCCCGGACTGGGCGGACAACCAGCGATAGCGGTTGTTACCGGGACAATGCCATCCAGTCCGCCCCGCACACCCGGCGCTCCCTGAAACACCCAGCCATCAATGGCGCACGAGCCCAGCGCCACCACACGCTTCGGAGCGGTCATTTGCTCGAAGACCTGCCTAATCACCGGCACCATCGCCTCGGTAACGACGCCGGTCACGACCAAAATATCCGCATGCTTCGGTGACGGCGTAAAACTAAAGCCATAACGAGATAAGTCGTAGTCCGGACTAGAGAGAAGGCCCAACTCCGATTCGCATCCGTTGCAGGACCCGGCATCGACATGGCGGATGGCCATGGCGCGGCGCAGGATGCCCTGGCCAGTCAAACCGATATTTCGCACCGCATCAAAATCCGACATGGCTTGGGCAGCCTCATCGCGTTCCGTCGGAAATCCCGTCGTTTGAGGCCGCCGGACAATGTTTGTGAGCCAATGCCAATAGTACATTTGGGTACACCTCCTTGACTCAGCCGTCCCATCCTGCGACAGACAGTGCGAAACTGGCATCAACAATGGGGAAGTCCTGCAAAATGTTGCCGTTGGCCATAGTCTCTGGAACTACTGCCCAGTTGCGTGCGGACGGCGTCGCGATCCCCATCGCCGCAATTCGGCCGCTTGGGGCAAACCGCACCGAATACGCCAAGAGCCCGCGTGGGGCCTCGACCACCCCGATTCCATGCTCTCTGACAGGTGCTCCGCCCAGTACGGGCGGAGCGGAGCCGGCAGACCGGGCATCGCCGGGGTGCCACCCCCCCAAGATCCGTCGCACCACAGTGAGGCTCTCTGAGAGTTCCTGCACACGCACGCGAAAGCGCGCGTACGCATCGCCCGCCGTCTCGACAGGGACTTGGAGATCAAAATCGGCATAATCAGCATAGGGGCGGACTTGACGCACATCCAGACCGAGTCCGGACGCACGTCCGACAGGGCCGACCGGTCTCCCCCACTCAACTGTCGAGGCAGGTATCCGGCCGGCTCCGTGCAGGCGGTCGAGAAAGGACGACGTGCGTTGGAGCCCCGCGGCCACAGCCTCCGCTTGATCCAATACGTCCGAGATCACTCGCGCACAACCGACCGGGTCCGTATCTTGGGGCCAGTCCACCGTAAAGAGCCCGCCCGGCACGATCGAGCCACGCAAGTAGCGATGGCCGAATAGAGAGAAATTGAGCCGCAACACGGCCTCCTTCAGGTGCAGATACTGCATTTGCGGAACGGGCAAGCCCGTTGATACCGCCAGCGCGGCGAGGTCTCCCAAGTGACTATAGGCACGTTCCAGTTCCGCCATGAGTGTCCGCGTGACGTGCACAGGGTTTGACACCTGTATGCCCCAGGCGTCCTCGACCGCTAGAGTCATAGCCAAGGTGTGGTGGACATTGGATGTGGTTGTCAACCGGGCAATGACCGGCATAGCCTCGGGAACTGTGCGACCGCCCATCATCTCCCGCACATGCCTTTCCTTATAGCCATTCTGCAGTGTCAGGCGAATAATCTCGTCGCCCATCACGTGCAGGCGATAGAGCAGAGACTCGGCCACGTCCGCGTGGACAGGTCCAAGAGGATACGTAAAGATGCCCTTGCCGCGCACACTGGTCGGACTCGGCAATCGCCATGCCAAATCGGGGCGTTCCTGCACGATGCGATGTTCCGATGCCACGGTTTCGCCAATCCCGGACCACGACGGTTGCCACACCCCCTCCCAGTCACTCTGGCGTGCATCCCATTGCAACCGCGAGAGGTCTCCTGTGATCCGGTTCATCAAGAGAGCACTGACGATGGGCCCGTCCACCGCCAGCATGATACTGTCAAGGCCTTCAGCACGGGCGGCGCGCCATGCTTCGATCCAGGCGCGAGCAGCGGGGTATCGAGACTCAGTCGGTGCGATGGTCTGCTCCATGTCCATGACGCCGTCACGCTCCTTGTTCATCGATGCGCCACCCCCAACTGCGACACTAAGTGCTGCCATAAGGGATGGACCGCCAAAGGCAACCCAATTCCGCCAAGCAACACCAATACGCCCAGCACCGCGCTAGGGAGAATCAAGGCTGCCGGTTCCTTAACAGGTTTAGCTGGAGGCTCGCCCACCTGGCCCGGAGTAAAGAGCCAACCCGGCACTCGACGAGCAATGGCTATGAAAATAATCACCACCAGGGCAGCGGCGATGATCACGAACGGCCGGTCACCGACCTGGTGCAATCCCCCGGCAAGAATCAGCCACTCACTCCAAAACGGCGCGAACGGCGGCAGCCCGACAATCGCGGCCGATCCCAGCGCCAAGAGCGCGCCAGTCCAAGGCGTGCGGTGCAGGATCCCCCGCGCGCCGTGATCCGAATGCGAACTGTGATATAAAATCCTCACAGTGCCGGCATTGTGGAATAGCAGCGTCTTGCTGGCGGCATGCGTCCAGATGTGCAAGAAGGCGCCGACCAACGCAATTCCCCCAAACCCCATTCCAAGGCTGATGAGGCCAATGTGCTCGATACTGGAGTACGCCCACAGTCGTTTGAGATCGTGCTGGAATATCAAAAACCCAGCGGACACCAGCAATGACAGCAGTCCCAGCAAGATGAGGGCGTCATCCAGATAGGCCGCTGGCACGCTCAGTGCCATGACGTGGAACAGACGATAGACAATGAGCATGGCGCCCGCCAGCTTCAGCCCCGACAGCAAGGCGGACACCGGTGCGGGGGCTTCGCTGTGTGCGTCTGGAAGCCATGTGTGAAAGGGCGCCAATCCCGCTTTGGTCCCATAGCCCACTAAAGCCATGTAGGCGCCAATAAGTGCCCAATGCTCGTGAGCACTAGAGAGAATACGATGTGATGCGCTGGGCTCCCAGACAAACAGCGGACTTCCCACGGCCTTCAGCGCCACAACGGTGCCGAGAAGCGCGACTAAGCCGCCCAGTTCTGTCACCACGATATACTTCCAAGCGGCCTCCACGGCCCCGCGTTCGGCAGGATGTGCGGTCAACACAACGCTCGTGAGAGTGGCGGCTTCGATAGCCATCCATAGAAAGATAAAGTTCGTCCAAATCGCCAAAGAAGCCAGCGATGCGATAAACAGAACAAAGAGAAGGAAGTAGCCCTTTATACGTCCGGGCGACCAACCATGCTGTTCGGCTTCACGCGTAATATACGGGCCGGAGTACCAAATCCCAAAGATCGACAAGATAGCGACAATCACGAAAAACCATGTGGCCAGGGGACCTGCGCCCGTCCACAGGTGCAGCGGCAGGGCTGCCAGCCAGAACAGCAGGAATGCCACTGCCGCCCCGGACACCCATCCCAGGCGCTGAATCGGCACAATCCAATACGCCATCGCAATGACAGCCAGTCCCACCGGGATAATCCACAGCGCCGTTGCTGCCATCATCCAATCAACTCCTCGAGATCCCGGACATCCAGGGAATGCTTGATCCGCCGAACCTGCGCGGCCACATAAGCTAAGACCAGCGCCAGGGCCAACCCGGTTACGCCGATACCGACTTCCCCAACAGCGGGTATGTTACCTCCCAGTGTCAGGGCGCCGACATCGATCACCGTTTCCAGACTCAAAATGCCCCACAGCAGGCTCCACACTTCATATCGCCCAGAAATCTGCACAAACGTCACCATCATCGCGGCAAACACCAGTCCGATGGGCAAGTGTCCAATCAGAATACCGCCGCCAGAAAACGCCAATGCCAGCATCAAGAGGGCGGTTGACCCGACTGGACCCGCTGCCCCGTAGACATTGTCTAGGGGTGCTAACCAACGGGCGACCACACCCGGAATGATGAAAAGCTTCAGCACAAGAATAAGCGCCACCACAGACCAGAGCATCGGACGGTGGCCAAAGATGGCCGCCTCTGCTGCTGCGCCAGCCTCGGCGAGTGCTTGGATCCGATACAGGACCATCATGCTGCGCGGTGTCTTGACAATCATCATGGCCACCGTAGTCAGCCACAACAACGCTGTCGCAAGCAAAAGCCATGTGGACACAGAGGTCTCCCCTTTTCGCTAGAGATTGGATACCAATCCACCGAGGGCCGCAATAACGATGGCCGCCATGAGAAAATCCACATTGCGGATAAGCCGCAACTTGGCGAAGCCGGCCTCGATGCTGACCAACACCAGCCCTAACACCGTCACCTTCATGGCCACAGCAAGGGCTGCCAGTCCAATGGCTCCCGCGGCGGAAGTCGTGGCTAGTCCCCAGGGCGTTGCCAACACGTTGGACAGGATCAAGCTCAAAATGAGGAATTTCATCCACCCGCCCCACTCATACAGCGCCAAGTCTGGACCGCTGGACTCGAACGTGCGCGACGGATCGATCATGGATAATTCTTGAGACGTGGATGGATTGTCGATGGGAATCCGGCCGGCTTCTGCAATCAATAGCAGAAACCATCCCACCACAATGAGAAGGTGAGCTGGACTCGCGAACCAGGCGGGCGACGCGAAGGTCTGATTCACCACAAAGGGAATCGTCGCCCCTGCCGCCGAGGCCGCGACAAAGACCAGCAGGAGAGAAAGAGGTTCTGTAAACGTCGCAATCAGCCGGATCCGGCTAACCCCCAAGGCTGGATAGACACTGCCGCTATCGAGTGCCGCAAGCAGCAGTGCCAATCCTCCCCCAGCCAAAATCATACCGCCGCCCAGCATGTCGCCCATCCAGGCAAATGGCAGGGGGAAACTCGTGAGCACCGGGATGAGCATGGCCACCAAAATGGGCGCGACGAAATAGACAATGGGTGCCCATTCAGACACGGCGCTGGCGTGACGGCTGCGCACCGTTTCCTTGTGCAGCCACTTCCATAGATCACGGTACGGCTGCCAGATGGGCGGGCCATGGCGGGCTGCCAAACGAGCGCGATACCGTTCCAAGATACCTTTCAGCAAGGGGGAGAAGCCTAGTACGAAGAGAACCTGACAGCCCTGCGCGACGTAGAGATTCATAAAACCACCTCCGACGGCTGAATCTCAATAACGGAAGTGGGCTCCCGTTATCGAGTGTCAGGAGTCATCAACCCCGAAGGGTGGTTTCGGATATAAAGTCCGCGGCGGAATCCATCGCCTATTTTCTTAATATTTAGCTATACCCAGAGTATATCATGCCATGATTAGCCGGTGCGTCATGTCAAGGACTGTCTTGTCCAAAACCTTGGCAGCGCCTGCCAAAAAGGCCTCAACCCATCCCTTCCACCATGTTGCGGCGCACCTTGCCATATTGCACCACATGAACCCGGTCTAACGTCACCAGCCCACCGGTCACCATGCCGTCGAGAACCGTCATAAATTGGGTGAGATATTCTTCGGAATCAACGATTTCGATCACAATGGGCAAGTCTGCCGATAAATCGATCAAGTTGGCTGTGTGAATCCGATTGGACGGCCCATACCCCTCCATGGCCCGTACCACGGTGGCTCCGGCCAGCCCCATCTTTCGGGCTTCTAGCACAATGGCGTGATACAACGGCAGGTGGTGATAATGAGCGGATTCCCCCACATAAACCCGCAGTCGGTAAGCCTCACCTGTAATTTTCGGCGACAACTCGATCCGCCCCCTCTTCCATCGAACCCCTTCCTGTCGCAATTTCCGATCCCATGCTCCGAGAATCGACGAGTCTGCCTTCCCATGCTTTGACAGGTGGGGCCCAACAGAAAACTCCTACCACCGTCTATTCGGTCAAGCGTGTGACCACCATAAACGCGGTAGGAGTCATTAGTCCCTTGCTGACAGTTCCTCCACTCACTTCCGAGTCCGGCGGAGAAGCAGACTCCATTGCTTGCCGCGATTATATGCCGAATGCAATAGCGCGTGCAATCCTAATTTTCTGACGATCTTTTCAATCCATTGCCAACCCGATCAACAGATAGTACCGCGAAATAGAGGCGTATCGCTGAAAAGCTCCCTCGGCCAACGCACGCCGATGCCCGGTTCATCCGACGCGGCGAGTTGGCCGCCTGGTCAACTCGCCGCTTTTCCGTGTGAACTTAAGAATTCGTGTCATACGTCACCGTCACGGTAA
>JAJZAN010000222.1 GCA_021799435.1 Bacillota bacterium
AAAGATGGCGCATCTCGCCCATTTGGCGCCAACCTGGATGCGGCCGCTTAGTTCGCTCTTGAGGCGGGCTGGCTGGCGCCGGCGTCTCCTGGCCGGGGCGCCTCAAGCGGGCGTCGCTGTGGCTGGGACCCGCTTGCGGCCCAACGTGGCGGCTCTCGCGATTGAAGGAGATGCGGCGGTGTCGGCTGTGGTCCTGCAGCGACTTAATGGCCACGGGAATCTGGTGGGGGAACCGTGGCGGGAGGCGGTTGATTTCGTGTGCACGTCGGGCGGATTGCGGCCCATTCCGGATTTGGCAGCGGCTGCTGGTGCTGCCATGCATTACTCCTGGGATGGACGCTATGATGTGCCCCTGTTTGGGCCCTGTGGAGATACCACGGTGCCGGGGCTCTATGTGGCTGGCAACATCTTGGGGATTGAGGGGGCGGCCGTCGCCATGGCGCAAGGTCAACTGGCGTCGGTCGGTATCTTGCGCCACCTGTTGGGGAAGCCGGACGGCTTTGGACCTGAAGCGGACCAGTTTGCTCTGCAGCTTGCCGAAGCGCGCCGGCATGCACCGTTGGTGTTTGATCCTGCTTGGGCGGCGATACACGAGAAAGTTATGGCGGACTTCCAACGTGAGACAAGGGAGGGGTAGCCGGTGAAATTTAGTCATCTGTTTCGCACCATAGAGACGCACACCGGGGGCAATCCCACGCGGACCATTTTAAGCGGCGTGCCCCGCATTCCCGGGGATACCATGATGGACAAGGTGGAGTATTTCCGCACCCACTATGATTGGATTCGAACCAATCTCATGTTTGAGCCTCGCGGGCACGGCGTCATGTCCGGCTGCATTCTGACAGAGCCGGTCCATCATGAGGCGGACTTGGGTGTGATTTTCATCGAGGTCGGCGGGTATCTGCCCATGTGCGGCCACGACACCATTGGCCTCGTGACCGCCTTGATTGAGACCGGGCAAGTCGAGGCGGTCTCCCCGAAGACCCGCTTGGTGCTGGACACACCCTCCGGTCTGGTGCGCACCGAAGCGCATGTGGAAGATGGCCGGGTGTTGTCAGTCAGTTTCGAGAACGTGCCAGCTTTTCTCTATGCCAGGGATGTGGTGGTGTCGGTGCCAGACTGGGGCGAGATTCCTGTCGACATTGCTTGGGGTGGAAACTTCTATGGATTGGTGGACGCCGAGAGGCTCGGGTTGGAGCTGGTGCCCAGCGAGGCTCGCCGGGCTATTAGGCTCGCCCAAGCCATTCGCCGTGCGGTCGACCAAACGATGGCCGTGGTGCACCCGGAATTGCCGACCGTTCGCGGTCTGACGCACGTGGAGTTCTTCGGTGCTCCGAGCCATCCGGAAGCGGATGTCAAGAACATGGTGATTGTGCCCCCCGGCGGGGTGGACAGATCGCCCTGCGGGACGGGCACGACCGCCAAGGCAGCGACATTGTGGAGCCGCGGCCGGCTTACGATGGGTGGATCCTTTGTGCACGAAAGCGTCACCGGCGCCCTCTTTGGCGCCACCGTTCTGCGCGAGACCCAGGTCGGCTTCTACGATGCCGTCATCGTGCGCATTGGGGGATCGGCCCAAGTTTATGGAGAATCGACGTTTGTGGTGGACCCGGACGATCCGCTGACGCAAGGATTCTTGCTGCCCTAGGAGGGATTTAAAGCAATGGTGAACATAAGAGAGGTCTTTGACGTTGTGGACTTACATGCCGGCGGTGAACCCTTGCGGCTTGTCACCAGCGGATACCCGCCCATTCCAGGGAGCAGCGTCTTGGACAAGCGGGCGTACCTCGAAGCTCACTGGGATCACTACCGCAAGCGTCTCATGTTTGAGCCGTGGGGACATGCCGACATGTATGGCTGCCTCTTAGTTCCGCCCGAGCGTCCGGACAGCCTCTACGGCCTTATCTTCATGCACAACGAAGGCTACAGCACCATGTGCGGCCACGCCACCATCGCCGTGACCAAATGGCTGGTGGAGAGCGGCCAGGTGCTGATTCCTGACGGAGCGGAGGAGGTGGAGGTGCGCCTGGATGTGCCCAGCGGTCAGGTCGAAGCGCATGCTCGGCTGAACTCGGGCCGCGTCGTGAGCGTCTGGTTTGAGAATGTGCCCGCTTTTGCCGTGGCGCTGGAGAAAAGCTTTACGGTGCAGGACCGGCAGGTCCGGCTCGACATCGGGTTCGGCGGTGCCTATTACGCGGTCGTGGAGAGCCATCAGCTGGATCTGGCGGTCGAGCCCGAAAATGTGGATGCGCTTCGGGATTGGGCGGCCGCCATTAAAGCGGCGGTTGAGCCGCTGGAACTGACGCGCCATCCGATCGATGCGCGGCTGAACGGACTCTATGGGATCATTTTTACGGATGGTCCGCACCAATCGGGGAACTGGGATCGCAACCTGACCGTTTTTGCGGACGGGCAGATTGACCGTTCCCCCTGCGGCAACTGCGTCAGTACCCGCATGGCTCTCTTGGATGCCAAGGGGGTCATCGCCCGAGGAGAGACCTACCGGGTGGAAAGCGTGATCGATACGGTCTTTACCGGCCAGGTGATTGGCGACGCCGATCCGGTCGGCCCATATCGTGCGGTCCGCACGGTGATTGAAGGTTCTGCGCACGTGATTGGATTTCGCCGGTTCTTCCATAACCCCGAGGACCCCTTGGAGCCCTTTTTCATTCGGTAGGAGGAGGCCGAGCCATGTTGAAGCTCAGTGATGACGAGACCGCGTTGCTCGGAGGAAGTCAGGGACCGGCCGCGCCGGCGTCTTGCTAGAGATGACTCGCCGTAAAACGGCCCCATTGCCATCACCCAGGAACTCGATCCTGTTCTGACCTTGGGGGCTATAATTGGCGGGAAGCTTTATCAGCGTCGGCCGGCGGTGATTACGGTGTCAAC
>JAJZAN010000074.1 GCA_021799435.1 Bacillota bacterium
CTGTTATCAAGCGAAAAAGGAGGAGAACAGGCATGATCGTCACTGCCGAAGACTTAGCGGGAATCTTAGTGGCGCACAAAACATGGATAGATAGTGGGGAGGCGCAAGGGCAGCGGGCTGACCTGCATGGAGCCGACCTAGCGGGAGCCAACCTGCGATCCGTCAACCTGCGAGATCATGGAGCCGACCTAAGTCGCGCCATTCTGTATAAGGTCGATCTGCGAAACGCTGACCTGCGATACGCCGATCTAATGAGCACCGACCTGCGAGATGCCAACCTAACGGGAGCCAACCTAACGGGAGCCAACCTGCGATCCGCCAACCTGAGTAGTGCCGACCTGGGAGATGTAAAGGTCATTCAGCTGGGACCGTTAGGCTCCCGCCACGATTACTTAGTCGTGAAACAATTTGCGGATGGCAGTACGGAAGCCATGACCGGCTGTTTTCGGGGATCTCTGCAGGAGCTGGAAACCGTTATGCAGCAGACGCATGCCGAACATCCGCAATATCTGGTGGAATATACGGCGGCGCTAGCCTATTGCCGAGCGGTCTTCGCTGAGGAGGTGGCCTGATGAGTGCGGTGGCCCCCCCCTCCAGCGGGTGCGCTGGCTCATGGTGGTTGGGGGTACATGGTGGCATGCGGGCGACACCGGAAACTAGTCCGACTGCCGATTTAGAGTGGGTAGAACCAAGGAAGGATTTAATATCATGAGACGAAGCGTTGGAATCTTGGAGACTACGTTTTTAGTGGCTTTGTTTGTGGTAGGAACTCAGCTCGATAGAAGTGTTCCGTTTAACTGGTCCGAATTTGTGGGTTTAGTGATAACATTTGGTGCATTCACAGGGCTCGGCTTCCTCATAGGGCGCGATATATTCGGGGGAAAGTAAGGTGTCAACAGGAATACACCATACGGCCGAATAATGCCCGCGTGGAAACAGAGAGGAGATCAAACGATGGAATGGATTGAATGTGCAACGCAAGAGGAGTTAGATCGAGAGGTTGCGGCAGGGAACGGGGCCATCGTGAGTCAAGGGCACTTTGTGGTTGGGGGCTCCGCCAACGTGCGGGCATGGGATTCCGCGACCGTCGAAGCATCGGATTCCGCCACCGTGCGGGCATGGGATTCCGCCACCGTGCGGGCATGGGATTCTGCCACCGTGCGGGCATGGGATTCCGCCACCGTGCGGGCATGGGATTCCGCCACCGTTGAAGCATCGGGTTCCGTGACCGTTGAAGCATCGGATTCCGTGACCGTCGAAGCATCGGGTTCCGCGACCGTCGAAGCATCGGGTTCCGTGACCGTCGAAGCATGGGATTTCGCCACCGTTAAAGCATCGGATTCCGTGACCGTTGAAGCATCGGATTCTACTACGGTCCAGGCATGGGGTTCCGCTATCGTCTATTTATTTGCACGAGCTGTTGCGCGGATTATGTCCAGCGCGGTGGCTGTTCACGCTAAAGGCGGGGCCATGGTGATTCTGCACGTCCCGGTGGATGTGGTAGCGACAGAGACCGTGACGGTGATTGATCGGGTGATCCGGTCTGTAGAGACTTGGGCTATGGTGTATGGAGCTAAACGGACGCAAGACGACAGACTGGTGTTGTTCAAGTGGGTCCAGACCGATGGGACGAGTGGCTACGGTACGCAATATATTGCGGGGGAAGTGGTGACCGCAAATGATTGGGATAGCGATCCTGAGCGTGAATGCGGCGGGGGCCTTCATGCGTGCGCGTCTCTCGCGGATGCTCGCAAGTATAAGCCAAGCGAGGAGGCATTAGCGGTGGAATTGTGGGTGGATCCGGCAGACTGTCGTGTGCCATTGCCGACGGATACTATGCCAGAGAAGATTCGGTTTTGCACGGCTTATGTGGCGCGGGTTTGGAATCCAGAAAACGAGAGCAGTAAATTATTCGACGACTCACGGGAAGAAGGTAAGAAAGAAGGGGAAGCGGATGACTGAGGATTTACCGGAGAAGATTGACGACATTGATATTCTGCGCATTGTGCATGCGCGGGGGAAAAAATGCTATTGCCATTCCCCACGCTTTGTGATGGAAGCGGACACGCGGACGGTTTACTGTCGCGAATGTGGGGCGCAGATGGATGCCTATGCCGCGCTTAAGCGGCTGGCCGACAATTGGGATACAGTGCAGAGTCAAGTTCAGCGACTGCGGGATCAATATGCAGCACTGCTGGCGTGGAGTCCGCGACGTCGGCTGGTGAAGGAGATCGAGAATAAGCTGACGCATAAATGGTCCCAGAATGAGATCCCTACTTGTCCCCGGTGTCATACGGCATTTGAAATTGAGGAATTACTTACGACTGAGTGGGTTGATCGGCGCAGAGTAGCGCAGTCAGGGGAAAAGGATTAATGGTGGCACAATTGGCGAAGAAGCCGCGAGGATTTCAATATCTGTAAGGGGGTACGTATTGTGTCTCAATTGTCTTTCGAAGATATTAAAGAATTGCATGATGAGGATGACGAACCATATTTTTATGTGAAGGGGCATCATGATCGAGAAGAGTTTCTTACCGCTATTAAAAAATACTTGGAGTGGGAAACGGATGATTGGGTTCTATTGAATGACGCGACCGTGGAATGGGGATGGGCCAAATTTATCCCGAATCCAGAAGGGGGATCGTTTTTCTCTCCAGTCGGGAAACGGATTCGGAGTGGTCGTGGGGTGTTTACCTATACAGGGATTCAAGGGATCGTTCGGGTTGAAGAAGGAGGCAGAGAATCATGACAGACGCTGAAAAACAACAACTCAATGCCATCATTGCGGAGGCTCTAGATGATAAGGGATTGGGGCAGTGGGCATGGGGAGTGGCCCTGACCTGTCCGCAAGGGCATTCTAATATTGAGCCCGAGTGTGGAGGACCTAATCAGGGGATCGGTGAGGTGTGTTGGGAATGTGCGAATGAGGATACAGACGGATGGGTCAACATTGTCGAGGAATTGCAGGACGATCCGAATTGGCGTCCTGAATGGCGGATTGGGCGTGTGCCGCGGGATTTCACGCAACCGCAAGTGTTGTGGCCCGTTTTGGAGATTTACATGGGGTTGTGCCCTGGGAAGATTCGATGGGAATTAGAAAGAGTCGGACATCATTGGACCGCGCGGTATACCGAGGGCTGTCCGGAGATTCAACACGGATGGGTCAAGCCGGGGCAGACGATCACCGAAGCGATGGCGCGGGTCTTTCACTTTATGCTCACAATGCCACAGGAAGGAGAGGTCACCGATGGCGACGGCGACAATCTGGACAATTAATGCCGAGACTCCGCGACTATGTTTGGTGTGTGCGACACCGTTTCCGCCACGCCACCATCATGGGCACTGGCAACGGTATTGTTCGCAAGCCTGTGCACAAGGAGATCGCTTCAAAAAGCGCCGCGCGGCCTTAGCGGTGACAGGGCCGGATCCCAAAGCGTGGATGCTGGCACACCTGAACCGGGGCATGACGCGGGAGGCCATGGCGGGGCTACTGGGGATGCAGAAGGCCGCGTTATATGCATGGCAGAAGCAGCTAGGGATTCGGAAAATCGTGCGGTATGAATGAGAAAGGGATGGAGTCAATTTATCCGCAGGTCGGCCAGAAAATGCGGAAGCTGCGCATGGAGCGCCGCCTGTCTCAAAAAGACCTGGCCCAGGCGATCGGACTCAGCCGCACATCCGTCGTGAACATCGAGCGGGGCCGGCAAAAAATTTTGCTGCACACGCTGTATGACATTGCCGATGTTTTCGAAGTGCCCGTGACGGAGCTTCTGCCAGAGCGTTCGGGTTCCGAGGAGCGCATGCTGGCCGATCCGCTGGCGCAGTCGGATCCTTCCATCCGCGCGTTTTTTTATGCTATGCAAGAGATGGCGCAAAAGAAAGAGGAATGAATGATGGCCCGTCCCGTTCAGGATGTTCAGCGGCTGACCCAAAGTCTGATCGACCGGTTCAGCATTCCGGCGCCGCCGGTGCCGGTTGATCAGATTGCAGCCCAGCTCGGCATTCGTCTGGTTTATATGCCGTTTTCCGATAATCCGCGGCTGTCCGGCATGCTCGTCAGGGAGGAGGACACCGTGAAAATGGGCATTAATTCCGCGCAGGGCAAGCAGCGGCAGCGCTTTACCATTGCGCACGAACTGGGGCATTTTTTTCTGGATCCGGCCAAGAATGTCTGGATAGACCAGGGCATTGGATCGGCGCAGATCAGTTACCGGATGACGGGCGAGTCTTCCGGCCTGCATACGGCTGCGGAGGTGCGCGCCAACAAATTTGCCGCTGCGCTGCTGATGCCGGCTGAGTGGCTCGCCCGGGATTTTGCCGAAGCGCAGCGTCAGAACACGGAATGGGAAGATGAAGATGCGGTGATCCGCAGTCTGGCTGCCCGTTACCAGGTCAGTCTGCAGGCGATGATCATCCGTCTGCTGGAACTGGGCCTGCTGGAGACTGCTCCCCAGTAATGGCGGCAGCGAATACATAATGGCGGAGGGATTGCGATGATTTATAAATTGGGGGAACTGTTTGCGGGCCCGGGCGGACTGGGATGGGGAGCAAACCAGGCCCGGGTGTCCCGCGGATCTTCTGCCTGGCGGATTGAGCACGCCTGGGCCAATGATCTGGATCCCGCGGCTTGTGACACCTACCGCGCGAATGTGATGCCCCGGCGTCCGCGCCGCGTCATCACCGGTCCGGTGCAGACGCTGGATTTTACGAAACTGCCCCGTGTGGATGCTGTCACCTTTGGATTCCCGTGCAATGACTACAGCATTGTCGGAGAGCACCGGGGACTGGAGGGCGAATACGGACCGCTGTACACCTATGGTGTCAAGGCGGTGAAAGAATTTTCTCCCGCCTGGTTTCTGGCGGAAAACGTGACGGGCATTCAGAGCGCCAATGACGGATGCGCTTTTTCTCAGATTCTGGAGGAGCTGGCGGCTGTGCAGCCCGGCTACCGGCTGACGGCGCATGAATACCGCTTTGAAGACTATGGCGTGCCGCAGCGGCGGCACCGGATTATTATTGTCGGCATCCGGGCCGATCTCGGCCCGGTGTTCCGCGTGCCGGCGCCGACGACGGCCGGCCGGCCCGTCACGGCGGCGGAAGCCCTGGCGGGCGTTGAGACCGTGCCCTACAACAATGAGCTGACCCGCCATGCTGACCGGGTGGTGGAAATGCTCAGCTATATTGCGCCCGGCGACAACGCATGGAGCGACAGTGTGCCGGAGCGGCTGCGCCTGAATGTCAAGGGTGCCCGGCTCAGCCAGATTTACCGCCGCCTCAAACCGGATGAGCCGGCCTATACGGTGACCGGAAGCGGCGGCGGCGGCACGCATGTCTATCACTGGGACGAGCCCCGGGCGCTGACTAACCGGGAGCGGGCCCGCCTTCAGACCTTTCCGGATGACTTCGTTTTCTCAGGCAGCAAGGAGCAGGTGCGGAAGCAAATCGGCATGGCCGTACCTCCCCGGGCGGCCCAGACGATTCTGGAAGCCGTTTTGAAAACGCTCGCGGGCATTGAGTATCCCTCGGTGGACGCCAGCATCTCTGTGCCGGACGCCAGCTATGGCTTTGTGCCAGTCCAGCTGTTCTCTTAGCCGTGAAGACGCCCCCGGCTCTGACGGACACGGCGGAGGCCGTGCGTTCGCACAACATGGCGGCCATCCGGAGCCGCAACACCGTTCCGGAGCAAAGATTCCGGCAGGCCTTGCGAACGGCAGGGATGCGGGGCTACCGCATTCATCTGAATATGCCGGGCCGTCCGGATATCGTGTTCACCCGTTTCCGCGTGGCCATCTTTATTGACGGCTGTTTCTGGCACTGCTGCCCGCAATGCTTCCGGGAGCCCAAAACCCACTGGAGCTACTGGCTGCCCAAACTGCGGCGCAATGCGGACCGGGACAGCGCGGTGACAGCCGCACTGGAAAGCGCCGGCTGGACCGTTCTGCGTTTCTGGGAGCATCAGCTCAAACACGACCCGGAGATTCTCACCTGCGTTGAAGAGGTGCAGAAGGCTTTGCGCGGCCAGTAGCCTGCAACAGGGCCGACACCGTCGGGAAGGCCTGGTTCTGAGCCGCCCGGACAAACAGGGCGGCCCGCTCGTCCGGAGGGATCTGGCTGTCCAGACAGTAGTCCAGAAACCCCAGCAGGGTAGCGGCGCTGAGCATCATGCCGGAAATCGGCCGATCCGGCACCACCCGCTGCGCGATGGCGGTTATCTTATCCAGATTGCGTGCGCCTCCCCAGTGCCGGGCAGTAACGTAGCCGTAAAACTGCAGAGCAGCCCCGTGATAGTCCGCATAATTGGGGATGTATTCCGCGCCCATATGCGAGGCCAGCTGGGCAGACAGCGTAAATTTGGGACGGTAGTTTTTGGCGTCGATGATACCGCACAGGTTCTGCCCGTATTTTAAGAGGATTTCAATTTCGGTGGCGACCGATGCGGCCGGCCGGGGCCGCATGATGACCTCAAAGCCCAGCGCCGCGAATACTGCCCCTGTCTTATCCTCAAAGGCGCGATCATCCGTTTCACCGAGGTAACCGGCTACAAATTCCGGGCTGATGCCCGAATAGCCTGTAGAATCCTGCTTGAGGCTCTGCGCAATCTGCAAAGCCTGGTCCGGCGGAAATTCCTGAGCGAGGGCTTCGGTGAGCGCGGCTTCCGGGACACTCGACACATCAGGGAAGGAAGCGGATAAGAGCCTCTGGATTTTCGCGGCGTGTTTGGCCGTGTTGGTGGCCGGCTTGGTCAACGACCCCGCCCTAAAGGGCGGAGCTTGCAGGTGCCTGCTTGGGAGCAGACCCCGCGTCTGGCGGGTTGACATCCGCCCTACGAGCAATATTGCCCGCAGCGATGGTGTCGGCAGGGCTAGCGAACCCACACCCGATACACCGAAAGGAGGCTTGGTTCGGACGATTGCGTTTATCAATCATTCCGCATTCAGGACACGAACGCGAGGTATTGCGCGGATCGACCAAGACGACAGGTATCCCCCTCAAGGCCGCGATGATGTCCCCGTGCGGACGAAACACAGGTTGCACCGTTTTGTCTCGCTTGTAGGCTTCTGCGACTTTACTAATCGCCCGCACTGTCATTTGGGACGATAGCCCAAAAGATGCACGAATGTCAGCATAGACCAGAATGGCTTTATACGGGGCGTGGTTGCCGCTGCCGTGTGACCCATGTTTTGCGTGATGTGGAGTGGCTCCCCCCAGGTATTGTAGCTTTGTCAATTGCCTTAGAACCCACACCCCGTCCCACAGTGCAGTGGTTTGCACGACACATGGAGAGCAGATTGCGGGTCAATGATAAAAACAGAGGATGGGACGACGATGGCGTGACTTATTTGTTGGAACAAATCCGGAATGAGTGGTGGGAATTGTGTGATGTGATTGATGGGGATTTGGGCGTGGATGTCATTATTGGAGAATGTGGCGACGTGGCCAATTACGCGTTGATGCTGGCGGATGTGGTTCGTCACAGATGGCGCTGGGGCCGACCCTATCCGTGGCACAAGACGGCGCGGGGATGGGAGCAGGCCGACGAATAAAAAACGGGGACGCTTATCGGCGTCCCCAGAGGCGCTCCGCTTCACAGGCCCGGATGAGCCAGAGCTGAGCACTGCGTTTCCACACTCCGGCATGGTGGGCTTGGCCTCGGAAAATCGCTACCCGCACGGCGCCGGGGGTGAGATGGTACTGTTCCGCGACTTCCGCCGCCGTCATCCAATCGGGATCGGCCAGCCAGCCGAAGCGTTCGGTGCGTTGATTATCGTCGTAGTTAGGATACACATCCAACCAGCCTTCCCATTGGAAAGCGATGGCGGCTAACCGCGAGGCAAAGAATGTGACGCGATCCGGGTCCAATTCGGCGTCATCGGTGGCAAACCAGCGTCCGTCGTCAAGCGGGCCGACAATCCAGGTAATGTCGCCTTCGGTGGCGACAAGTTCTGCGGGAAGGGCGATGGCGGTCCAGTCACGGGCCGCCAAAGCGTCATACAGCATCGTTTCAGTCATGGCCTTTCCCTCCTATTTCTCATATACATGAATGGTCACGGTGTATTGCGCGGATTCGAATTGATTGGAGCCTCTTTCGAAGTAATTCCCATTGAATGTATACTCAAAACTTTTGTCCACTGGAATAATTATTTTTGGAAAATATGGCTCGTTCAAAACATCTTTCTCCTCTAATATTTCTAACAATTTCAGACGTAATTCTTTCTCTATCCAGTTCACATGTTCTTTTGACAATCCCTGGGCGATTGATGAGCACACCCCTGCAATAAATCGAGTACATTCTTGGGGGTATCCTTCAAATTCTTTGGTGCCGTGCCTCTTTGTCGTGACTGTGACCTTGGTCATATGTCCTCCACCCTTTCCTTTTGGTGGTTTCATTGTAACGCTATCGTTACCAGAATGCAAGTCTTTTTGAGAGAGAAAATGAAATTATTTTGCTCATCATGAAAACTTGAGACATTCTTGAGACACCGCCTATGGGATGATCACCATAGAAAGAAGGGTTGTGGGATGACAGAACAAGCTATCTGTCGTTGGTGTCAGAGCCCGTTGATTCTCTTTATTGATCCGTTGACGGGCGATGAGTGGGCCGGATGCAGTGATCCGGACTGTGGCTACATGGAGCGTCCCTATGCCGGATGAGTTTCTGCAGGTGCCCTTTGGGACTGGGGACGGCTGTTTAGTGCGCGAGAACTGCCGCCACTATTCCGCGCAATGTTGGGCTTGTACGTGGCCGGAAGACGCCTTACGCCCTATTTATTATCTGCCACGTGATCCGCAGATTGAGCATCCGCAAACCACCGTGCTGAAAGCGCAACGGGCTGCGCGGCGCAAGGCGGTAAAACAGAGTGAGGCATCGAAACGAGGTCGGGCCAGTCGCCGTAAAGGGCAACGGGTTGAACGGGAATTCGCGAAGCTCACTGGGGGTGCACGGGTGCCCTTGAGCGGGGCCTTACGGGGCAATCTGAGTAATGATGTGGCGCTACCGCCAGATTTGGGGAGTCTGAAGGTGGAAGTGAAGTACAGGACATCTGGCCTGTCGACGCTCTATAAGTGGGTGCTTGATGACGTGGAAAATCCCGACGCCGTGGTCGTGAAGGCTCCTAACCAGCCGTTTCTGGTAATCCAGAAATATGATGTCTGGGCAGCGGGGCGTGAGGCGAGCCCAGTTGATCTAAAGAGGCTCCGAGAGGGCATCGACCTGATTATATCAGCGATTGGAAAGGAATAACGATCAATCACTCCGGACTGAAGGCCGAGGTGGCGTAAGCAATGCAGTTGTTGGAAGAGGCATTGGAGGAATAACAAGTGGTAGGACCGCAATGGGAAGGATACCGAGTCTTTAATGGCACGGCGGAGTGGACTCGGCATCCAGTGGCGATAGAAGGATGGCAGGAGCCAGAACAGGAGGATACTTCGATGAAACACCATAAATATCGTCGGGATATTCCGAGTGACAATGACCGGGATGACGTGGATCAATTGGCGGATGTAGATGCGATTGACGCCGATCAAGACTCTGTAGCGTCGTCAGGGGATATAGTCAGGATTGTCACTTATTTAAGCAGGAGATTGGACACCATCACGAAGCATATGAGGGAAATTGAAGAGGGGTTAGAGGATTTGCGAGGAAATAAGAGAGCCATGAAAAGTTTAGAACGCCATAGAGTGCCGAGCTTCCAGACGCTTGAAAATCAGATTGATCTTTTATTTCTCATGACCGGGCGGATTCACACGATCATCGGGGTAAGAAAAGGGACACCGGACGAGCCAGAAGCATGGGATGTCATGCGAGAAGACTAGCATCGGGGCGTAAAAAGGGGAAAGGAGGTCCATCCATGGACTTTGATGGGGCGATCACCACGCTCGAACGGGGAGGCATCGTTGAGCGGCCAGAGGGGGCATTTGTGCTGCAATATTGCAAGAAGGGGGATCATTATGCCTATCGGTTGCAGCGGAGAGAGTCGGATGGGGCGGCATCGACGTGGCAGGAGACGGGGTTTTACCGGAACGATATTCTGGCGCACAATTGGCAGTTGGTCGGCGTTCTGACGGAAGAAGGGATCACCCATGGGGGATAAGGGCATGACATTTTTCGAAGCGGTGGCCGCGATGGATGCGGGGTATGTCGTGGAACGGGAACATGGCGATGGTTGGCGTTGGCGCAAGTCTCCTATGGGATCCTTTTATGAATGTATGGATGTGATGAGACGGCGTGATGAGTGGAGTAATTGGGGCAGCGGGGATGTCCGGTATAGCGACATTCATGCGACCGATTGGCGCATGGTGGAGGAAATGGCCGTAGATGAGGAACCGGATGCGGATGGAGAAAGGGATGTCACCGCGATGTTGCGGCTGTTAGAGGCGGGGCACGTTATTGAACGTGCGGGTAAAGGAAATGCGCCTGATGTGGTGCAATATCAGCAAGTGGATCAGCATTATGTCATGCGTTATCGGAGCGACAACGAAGGCTGGTCAGATTGGCAAGAAACGGGCCTCTTTTATGATGATTTGCACGCCACGAATTGGCGCGTTGTGGTAGGCGCCAATTGCGCTGTCGAGGAGGCACGTGACGAGCGCCCGACAGTGGACGAAATGATTGAGTGGATGCGGGTTAATTGGAATCTCTTGCTGAGAGACGCCGCTGTCCAGAAACTGGTTGCGCAATTTCCTGCGATGTTTCGTCCAAAGGAATCGAAATGATGACGCGGGGGGTAGCCGTCCTTGAAGCGGCGATTCACGGGAAGCGGATTCGCCCGGCGGATGCGCGTTGGGCGTTTCCCGGATCGCGATGGTTAACGCTGGATGAGAAGCGACGATGGTTCTGGGACGAAAATCACGTGCCTGCCGGATTTTCGGTGAATAGTCTTTTCACGCAAGATTGGGAAATTGAGGAACCGCAGTTGACGGGGATTCAGGCGGTGCACGCGATGGATGAAGGGAAGATAGTCGAACGCCCGCTGGCGAAAATCTCTTTCTGGCGGCGTGTACGACAAGAGGCATATCAGAGAGGGTATGAGTCGGAATTGATTCGAGACGGTACCGTGGTACGACCCTGGGCCGATGACGATTTGACCTATAAGGATATACACGCCACGGATTGGCGGATCGTGGGGGATCAAGCATGATTATGGCGATTGTGGAAGAAGCAGAATTGGAATTACTGTTCGCGCAAAAAGCGGCGGTGCGAAAGCAGTTGCGCCAAGCGTACCGGCATTATTTTGCCGCGAAAGCGGGGCAAATGGAGGGGAATCCGGACGCGATTGATGCGACGGAGGTGGCGGTGTTAGAAGCCGAAGCGTTGCGCATTCATGCAGGCATTGTGTCGTACATTCAGCGCACCGGTGCGGCGAATCAGGAGGTGCAATAATGGATGCGCCGGATCAGTTACGGGTGTGGCGGCAGGAACGGGGTCTGACGATGAGACAATTTGCTCAAGCCGTGGGGGTATCGCCTAGTACGGTGGCGACGTGGGAAAAAGGGCGCAATCGGCCTGGGGGCGGCGAGGGCACTGTGTGGACGCGATTGTCCATGGTGATCGGGGTGCCGGAAGAACAGATCCGGGCCGTGTGGGGCCTGTCTCGGGGAGCAAAGCCGACACGGAATCAGCCCGTGGCAGCCGCTCCGCAGCGGGATTTGGTTTATGCAGCGGATTTACGGCGGCGTTGTGGGCACACCGAACGGTTTCTCTTACGCTCGCCGGTGTCACCATATTATGTGGCGTGTGTGGCACAGGAGCCGTGTGCAGCCTGCGGGGAGCATCGCGCCCGACCCGAAGAGGTCTTGGATCGGGCGAAACGGCGCGAGAAACCGCGGAAAGGGAGGCCGGGCGAGTATGCCGCGCGCGTATGAGATCATTCAGCAGGATCTTCTGGAGATTGAGGAAGCCGGGGAAGCGGTGCAGTGGACGCGGGCCGCGCTCTATGCCGAAGCGCTGGAATGGGTCTCGCCCAAGCAAGTGGCGGCGGATGTGGGGCACAGCGCGAGTTATATTCGGCGCTTAGTGAGCACGTGGCGGGCGTTTCCGACGCCGGAGTCCCGCGAAGCCATGCTGTCCTTTACTCATCATCGGTTGGCCGCGCGGACGGCGGATCCGGCAGGATGGATTGCGCGAGCGGTGGATGAGCAATGGAGCACGCGGGATCTGGAACTGGCGTTGCAGACACAACGCGCAGGGGACCCGGACGAAGAACGGCAACGGCAATGGGCGGCGGCGCTTCAACGGGTGCGGAAGCTGTTGGAGCAAGCTGATCCCCCGCAACGGCAGGCATGGCTGGCAGAATGGGACGCCTGGCGTCAGCAGTACCGGAGAGCGGCGACGGGAGCAGGAGGTGAGACGCCATGAGCGTGGGACGCGAAGAAGCGACGGGGCAAGGCGAGCAGGATCGGCAACGGTATAAGCAGAAGATTCGCGATCAGATTACAAAAGCCATTCCGCAAGCCTTGGATCAGGTGCCGATTGTGAGTGGGGACGGATCGGATTCGGTGGTGATTCCGTTGCCGGAAGGCGGGTTGGATTTGCCGCGATTTCGCCCGGCTCAGCCTAAAGAGCCGGGGGATGGAGTCGGTCAAGGACCGGGCCAGCCGGGGGATATCGTCGGGGCCGCGCCGATTGACGGAGACGGATCGGGGGGAGCTGGGAAGGCGGGAAATGCGCGGGCCGAACACGGCATCGATCTGACGCTGGAGGAAATTCGCGCCATCATGCTGGATGATTTGCATTTGCCGCCATTGCCGCTGAAACGGCCGCCGACGCAGACCGAACCGACGATTCGCTGGAATACGCGCAGTCGACGCGGCAGCCTCAACAATGTGGACGCCAAAGCCACGCTCAAAGCGGCCTTAGCGCGGAGTCAGGCGCAGCAGAAAGACTTGGCGTTCACCCCGGATGATTTGCGTTATCAGAGTTGGACGGAGCGTGACCAGCCGAAAACAGCGGCGGTGGTGTACCTCTTGCGGGATATTTCCGGGAGCATGACGCCCGACAAGGCGTACTTGGCGCGGGCCGTGGCGACGTATATTGTGCTTTGGCTGCGGACCGTCTACGACGTGTGTCCGCTGGAATTTTGGGTGCATGATACGGCGGCGCAACCCGTGGACGAATTGGCATTCTTTCATGCGGATGATGGGGGCGGGACGGCCGTGGCTCCGGCCTATGCGACGTTGCAAGAGGATATGGATACCCGCTATCCCCTGGCGGCGTGGAATCGGCTGTTCTTGCACTTCTCGGATGGGGATGTGTTTGATCCGGTAGCCTCGCGCGAACGGGCGCGAGCGTGGTTGCCCTCTCTCACGTTGTTAGGGCTCGTGCTGACGAAACCGAGTCCTTATGCCTATAGCGGGAGCTTGCGGCAGACATTCGCCGGGTTGCCGTCGCCTTATCGGGTGGTGACGGTGCAACAGCCGGGCCATGTGGTGGACGCCGTGCGGGAACTCTTGCGGGGGGAAGGGGGAATCGGATGATGGATCTTGTGGCGGTGCTGCAAGCCTTTTATGAACGGTTATTAGCGATTGCCCCGGAATGGGGCCTCGATGCGACCGATATTGACTGGCGGGTGGTCGAATCGGATCGGATGTACGAATTGGTAGCCTATGCGTTGCCGGGTCGGTTGGCGCATTGGACGCATGGCCGAGATTTCGGACTCATTCGGCAACGATCCGGCCAGGGGCATGGGCGGTTCTATGAGATCGTGTTTGGCGGGCGACCGGCCACGGCTTATCTGCTGGACGGCAATACCTTGGCTGCGCAAAAATTGGTGATGGCGCATGTGTTGGGGCATGTGGATTTGGATCGGACCCATATGCTTTTGGCCGGAGATCGCGCGGATCGCATGGCGAGTTTTCAACAGGCGCAGGCACGCCTGGCGGTTTATCAGGAGCAGTATGGGCTGGAAGCGGTCGAAACCGTGCTCAACCGGGCGTTGGCGATTCAATGGCAGGTGTCCGAACAGGAAGCCCCCCAACGGCCGCCGATGACGCCTCCTGAGAATCCCTATCCGGAGATCTTCTCGCGGCCTACCGTCTCGTTGCCCCCCCCGAGTCGGTATGGGCTCCCGACGACCGATTTGTTGGGATTTTTGGCGCGGGAATCCCCGATTTTGGCCGATTGGGAACGGGATATCTGTGCGAGTGTGCGACAGGAAGGCTTGTATTTTCACCGTTTGCGGCAGGTTAAGCAATCCCATGAAGGATACGCCGCGATGATTAATCAGCAATTGTTGTTGGATCCGCGCCTGGGTCTGACCGATGGGGAACAAGTCGAAACCGCCGTGTTGTTTGCGCACGTGGCGAGTCCGGATCCTACGGATTTGAATCCGTATTGGTTTGGGGGCCGTTTTTTGCAATGGCTGGTGCAGGAACGGGGCTGGGCCGAAGCGCAGGCGATTTGGCGGACGGAAACGGACGCCTCGTTGGTGCGCAATTATCTGACAGCGGAGGCGATTCGCTTTTTGGATCTGTATCGCTATCAGTGGGCACAAGAATGGGTCGACGGTCACGGCCAGATGTGGATCGCACGCCGGGCCGCTGCGGATGATTGGGAAGGGCTGCGGGATGACTTGGCTAATGCGTTGGCGCAGGGACCGCCTGTGATTCGGGTCGGGGAGATGGATTATAAAGGGATACTCCAGTTGATCCATGAGCCCGATGGGACGACATTGGATAAAGACTGGGCAGCGAAAACGTGTGCGGCCATTACCGGATTGTGGGGGGCGCCGGTGATTTTGCACGATGGGGCGGAAACCATTACGGGAGCCTAAAAAGGAGGAAGCGTGAGCATGAGTATTCTGGATCGGTTACAAGCCTATCAACAAGCCGAGCAAGCCTTAGCCTGGACGGGCACCTTAGACGAGTATCTGGAGATTGTGCGGGCGACGCCGACGGTGGCGGATTTGGCCCATGCGCGGCTGATGCATATGGTGGGGCAGGCCGGATCGACGCGGAGGGGAGATCGGACGCATTGGCCGTTTTTTGATCCCGTATTAGTCGGGGTCGATCCCCAAATTCAGGCCATCATGGAATATTTTGACGGGGCGGCGCGGGGCTTGGATGTCCGCAAGCGTGTGTTGCTCTTGATTGGGCCGCCGGGCGCGGGCAAGAGCTCGCTGTTGGTGCATCTCAAACGGGCCTTGGAAGCCTATAGCCGGACACCGGCCGGGGCCGTGTATGCCATTGCTGGTTGTCCCATGCAAGAAGAGCCGCTGCATCTGATTCCTGCTGCCTTCCGGGACGAGGTGGCGCAGGAGTTAGGGGTCGTCATTGAAGGGGATCTCTGTCCCGTCTGTCAGTTGCGTTACGATAGGGAAGGTGTGGAGCAGTTTCGCGTGGAACGGGTCTTGCTCTCGGAAAAGAATCGGCGGGGGATTGGCACGTTTGTACCGGGATCCGAAAAGGATATGAGCATCGATCAGCTTGTGGGATCGTTGGATTTCAGCAAGATTACGGTTTATGGGAGTGAAGCGGATCCGCGGGCGTATCAGTTTAATGGGGAGTTGAACGTGGCCTCGCGGGGCATTATGGAGATGCAAGAGGCGTTAAAAGCCTCGAATGAGATGTTGTATACGCTGTTGGGTCTGGCCCAGGAACGGGCGATTAAGACCCCGCGGTTTGCCTTGATTTATGCGGATGAAGTGGTGCTGGCTCATGCTAATCTCAATGAATACCGGAAATTTATCGCGGATAAAGGCAACGAAGCCATTGCGAACCGGATGTATGTGGTGCATATGCCTTATGTCCTGAGAGTGGATGATGAGACGACGATTTATCAGCGGATGTTGGCGGAAACGGATGCGATGCGCGGGATTCATGTGGCTCCCCATACGTTGGGAAGCGGGGCACTCTTTTCGGTGTTGTCGCGGCTGACGAAGCCCAAAGATGAGAAATTGACGCTGTGGACGAAGGCGCAGCTGTACAACGGGGCGACCATTGGCGAGTATACCGATCAAAACGTGCGGGAACTCCATGCCGAGGATCCGCACGAAGGACTGACGGGTCTGTCGCCGCGTGATGCCATGAATGTGTTGACGCATGCGATGGGGCAAACGGAGGTGCCCTGTGTGACGCCCATCGATTTGCTGAAATCCCTGAAACAGTTTATTGAGACCGAACGGTTCTTGTCGGCCACCGAAGGGAAAGCCAAGGAAGGGCTCCATCAATTCCGGGTTTGGGTGCGGGAAGCGTTTGACAAAGCGGTGCGGGAAGATGTGCAGACGGCCTTTGTCCATGCGTTTGATGATGGGGCGCAGACGTTGTTTGAGAACTATTTGACGCATGCCGAAGCATGGGATAGTAAGGATC
>JAJZAN010000075.1 GCA_021799435.1 Bacillota bacterium
AACCCAGTCGCGCATCCTCAAAGACAGCGCCAACTGGTATCGCGATGTGGCGAGGAGCCATCGACTGGCGTAAGGAGGCAAAAGGGGCATGGAGCAAGCGTGGTTGCGCTGGTACGATCAAGCCGGTTTTCTCCTGGAAGGCGCCCTGGGCCGTGTCGGCATCGATTTGTTTCTGCAGCCTGCTCCCCGGCTGGACGCGGCTTTGACTGTGCCGGGGCGACAGTGCCATAGCGAATAATGGAAGTAGCGCTTGGCGGGATCCGCGTGGCTTGTTATGCTGAAACTAGCGGAGGCGAAGGCCGCCTCCTGGACTTGAGAGGGGGTCATTCCCATAGAGAACGGCAATAACCCGTATCAGGACATTCCCCAAGACGCATTGGAGCGTCTCAACCGGGAATCGGGACATTATGTATTTACGTCTGACTTAAGCGTGAATGAGTTTGTGTTGGTGGATGAGGCCGGCTTCGAGCCATTGGGCTTGGTGATGGGGTCGTCCATTTATCATATTGGCTACCAGCAGTCGGCTTGGTCCAAAAACCAGGAGATGACGGTGCTGTCGCAGGCCATGTACAACGCCCGCGAACTGGCGATGAGCCGCATGGAAGAGGAAGCCGACGCCTTAAAGGCGGATGGCATCATCGGCGTTCGTCTGGAAGTGCGGTTGGCCGAATGGGGCCAGCATCTCGCGGAATTTATCGCCATCGGTACGGCCGTGCGCTCCAAGGACGGCAAGAGTCACCGCACGATCAAAAACAAGCCTTTTACTTCCGACTTGTCCGGACAAGATTTCTGGACTTTGATGAAGACAGGCTATCGGCCTGTGAGTTTGGTCATGGGCACCTGCGTGTATCACATCGCCCATCAGGGCATGATGGCGGCGCTCAGGCAGGTGGGACAAAACCAGGAAATGACGATTTACACCCAAGGGCTCTACGATGCCCGCGAGTTGGCTATGGAACGCATGCAGCAGGAAGCGGCCGAACTTCAGGCTGAGGGTATTGTAGGCGTAAATCTCAAAGAGAGCAGCCACCAATGGGGCTCGCATGTCATTGAGTTCTTCGCCATCGGCACGGCCGTCAAGCGATTCCAAGAATCCCAGCTGGCGGCGCCGTCACTGGTACTGCCGCTGAACGACAGCGGGCGATAAAAAGGGGGGACGGCAATGCCCTGGTTTCGCCGACAAAAACCAGACGGTGCCACGCCCGAGGATATCGAGAAAAGCCGGGCGCTTCAGCGCACCTTTCAGCAATACCGCGCTGAAACCGAAGAACAGATGGCCCGTGACCGGGAGGCATTAGAGCGCGGCGGGATACCGGAGGCGGCGGCAGAGAGAGTCAAGAAAACCGTGTCCGGCAATTTGCCATGGATGAGTACGCTGGATATTCAGGATCTTTACTTGGCGGACGAGATCCGCATGACGCCGCTGGTGCAGGTGACAGGCAGCTGCTTTTATCAAGCCGCCAGCGATTGGAATGGGCGGGTTTACCTAGACAGCAACTATGACGCATCGAATTTGGTTTACGCCTATTATCGAGCCAAGAATGACGCGGTCGACCGCATGCGCCAAGAGGCACTGTTGGCAGGCGCCCACGCCATTGTCGATGCCAAGTTCAAGTTTTCCCGGGAACAGCATCTTATTGAGTGCACGGTGATTGGCACGGCGGTGCGCTTCGAAGGGGTCAAGGCTCCCGCGGTGCCGCTGGTCAGCCCCCTGAGCGGCGAGGAGTTCTATAAAATGCTGCAGGTGGGCTGGATCCCCGTCAGTTACTGCTTAGGATATCACTGGCACTGCATGCCGGTGGGCTACAGCACGCGGTCTATCCAGAGCGCCTGGAACTTCATGAACCAGGAACTGACGTCGGTGGTGAACCGATTTCAAGACACCCGTCATTATGCCCTGCAGCAAATGGTCTCGGATGCCCGGGGCGGACCGCGGGTCGACGGTTTTGTGGGTGTGGAGATTCGGACAGAGATTGAAGAAACCGAGATTCGCATGTCGGGTGGGTATCGAGGCGGCTACGCGGGCTTTGGCATGATGGGCAACGGGGTCACCATTGATGGTACCTTTTACCCATTCAACGCCGAAGGCGTGGCCGAGGTGCCGGCCTACAATCTGGAGTTCTTCGCAACCGGAGCTGGGGTAGCCCGGATTGGCACTGGGCGCCTCACCAAGGACGTTTTGTCTTCTTACTTGGCCGCATTGGACTGAACGGCCGCGAGGCGGGGCAGCGATCCGGGAGTCACGTGGATCGTGAGCCCCGCCAGCGCCTGGTGGGGGTGTCCTGGGAGATACCACACCAGCCATTCCGTTCCCGGTTTCCAAATCCGCCAATTGAGGGTGCCATGATGCCGTCCCGCAATGGGACGGCTTTGATACAGCATCTGTTGGCGGGGGCCTATAAGGCCTGCGCAGAGGGCGGCAGGGGTTTGATTGAGCGCCTTGATTTTGAGGGTCCAGCCAGCCCCAACGGCTAGGCTGCGTGCACGGGTGGCGGCGTTGTTCACGAGGAATTGATTGCCCGCAGCCGTGCGCACCAATGAAAACGTCAGGAAGGCGGTCTTGTTGGCCGTGTCGTAGCTGAGCCAGGACGACGCACGGCGGATGCGAACGCCGTCGCCTGGCCGGGGCAGACTCCTAGCCCCGAGACCCCGACTGACCGACAGGCGCGGGGTTCCGCAGGCACACAACATGAAGCTCACCACGGGCAGCCATAGACAAGCTGCTCGCCATTTGGCCTCCATCATCAAATCCCGCCCCTCAATTCGGACATTCTCTCCCAACCCACGGCAAGATATCCGTGTTTTTGCAGACGTGGAAATTTTCCGTGCCGCTCGGTATACTAGATTTTGGGCCAACTCAACGGGAGTCGGCGGTTATTTTGTATATGAGCCGCCCCCGTTAGGGCTAAGGAGGGTTACCGTGAAACTCAAGAATTACATAGGCGGGCAATGGGTCGAGCCGGAGAACGGACAATACGAACCGGTCATCGATCCCGCGACTGGCGAAGTGCTCGCCGAAGTTCCCAAATCCAGCGTCAAGGATGCGGACCGGGCGATTGCCGCGGCGCGTCAAGCCTATGACGAATGGCGCCGGGTTCCGGCACCGAAGCGCGGCGAAATGTTGTTTGCGGTGGGCCAACTGCTCAAGGAGCGCAAGCACGATCTGGCGCAGAAAATGACCCGCGAAATGGGTAAAGTGTATGCTGAGGCGGCAGGCGACGTGCAGGAAGGCATTGACATGGCCTTCTACATGGCCGGCGAAGGCCGCCGCAGCTTTGGATACACCACCCCGTCGGAACTGCCCAACAAGTTCGCCATGGCTACCCGTGACTCCATCGGCGTAGCGGGCATCATTACCCCTTGGAACTTTCCCATGGCGATCCCGACATGGAAGATCTTTCCTGCCTTGGTAAGTGGAAACACGGTGGTTTTCAAGCCTGCCAGCGAGGTTCCGATGCTGGCCTATGAACTTGTGAACATTCTCGTCGAAGCAGGAGTGCCGGCTGGCGTGGTCAACTTGGTGTTTGGCGACGGCCCGACCGTGGGTGAGGTGCTTTTGTCTGACCCGCGCGTGGACCTGATCTCCTTTACGGGTTCCAACCAGACTGGACGGCACGTGGCGAAGGTGGCAGGCGAGGCCCTGAAGCGGGTTTCGTTGGAGTTGGGCGGCAAGAACGCCATCATCGTCATGGACGACGCCAATTTGGACTTGGCCATGGAGGGTATCCTGTGGAGCGCCTTCGGCACCACCGGACAGCGCTGCACCGCCTGTTCGCGCCTTATCGTCCATGAAGGCGTCTATGACGAGTTGCGGTCGCGTCTCGTGGCCCGCATGGCGAAACTTCGCCTCGGCCATGGGCTGCAGGAGAGCACCGATGTCGGTCCTTTGATTAACGACAAGGCGTTGGACAAGGTACACAGCTATGTGGAGATTGGCCAGCAGGAAGGGGCCAAACTGGAGCTCGGCGGCCAGCGCGCGGAAGAGGGCGAACTGGGCCGGGGCTACTTCTACAAGCCCACGCTGTTCACTGAGGTCAGCGCGGACATGCGCATCGCCACTGAAGAGATTTTCGGACCCGTGCTCTCCATGATTCGGGTCAAGTCCTTGGAAGAGGCCATCGCCATTAACAACCGCGTCACCTACGGGTTGTCGTCGTCGATTTTCTCCCAGGATGTGAACCGGGTGTTTCAGGCGATCCGGGACCTGGCCACCGGCATTGTCTACATCAATGCGGGCACCACAGGGGCGGAGATTCACTTGCCGTTTGGCGGTACGCGCGGCACCGGCAACGGGCACCGCGAAGCGGGTACGGCGGCCTTGGACTTCTTCACGGAGTGGAAGGCGGTCTACGTCGACTTCTCTGGCAAGCTGCAGCGGGCCCAGATCGATAACTAACCTGCCGATCATGTAACCGAAATCGAAGGAGGACTTTATGGCGACCAAGACCAAGTATATTGATCTGAAGACGGCCATTCCCGGGCCGAAGAGCAAGCCGATCTTGGAGCGGTTGGACAAGGCCACCCCGCGGGCAGTGGGCATTTATGCGCCATTGATCGTGGACCGGGCGCATGGCAGCCTGCTGACGGATATCGATGGGAACACCTTCATCGATCTCACCGGCGGCGTGGGCGTGCTGAACGTCGGCCATACCCACGACAAGGTCAAGAAGGTGCTGCACGAACAGGTTGACCGGTTCCTGCACACCGACTTCACCAACTTGCCCTATGAGAGCTACGTGAATCTGGCAGAGCGCCTCAATGCCCGCTTCCCGGGCGGCGGCCCCGCCACCAGCATTTTCTTCAACTCGGGTGCTGAAGCGGTCGAGAACGCTGTCAAGATTGCCCGCGCCTACACCAAGCGCAAGGGCATTTTGACCTTTGAGCGAGCCTTCCATGGCCGGACCCTGATGGCCATGACCCTGACGTCCAAGGTGCACCCCTACAAGGCCGGCATGGGACCGTTTGCGCCGGAAGTGTACCGAGCCCCCTATCCGTACCCCTACCGTTGTGAGTTCAACGGCCATGAGCCCAACCACGTGTGCGACGAGCGCTGCTATGCGCACATCGAGAAGGCGCTGCTTTTGCAAGTCGCGCCGGAAGACTTGGCGGCCGTGATTGTCGAGCCGGTGCAGGGTGAAGGCGGATTTGTCGTGCCGCCCCAAAGCTTCCTGCCCTGGCTGCGCAAGTTCACGGAGAAGTACGGCATCTTGTTGATTGTGGATGAGGTGCAGACCGGATTCGGCCGCACCGGCACCTTCTTTGCCACCGAGCAGTCTGGGATTCGACCCGACCTGCTGACCATGGCTAAGTCTATTGCGGACGGCATTCCCCTCTCCGGTGTCATGGGCCGGCCGGAAGTGATGGATGGACCGGGCGACTCGCAGATTGGTGGTACCTATGTGGGCAACCCGTTGGGCACCGCCGCGGGCAACGCCGTGCTGGACGCCATTGAAGAGGAGGATCTGCTGGACGCCTCCAAGCGCCAAGGTGAGTACCTGATGAAGCGCTTCAAGGAGATGCAGCAGAAGAACCCGCTGATTGGTGATGTGCGGGGACTAGGCGCCATGGTGGCGATTGAGCTGGTGCGCGACCCCAAGACCAAAGAGCCCGCCGACAAGGAGACCAACCAGGTGTTGCAGACCCTCATCCAAAAGGGTGTGTTGATGCTGAAGTCGGGCGTGTACGGCAACGTGATTCGCTCCCTGGCTCCCTTGAACACCCCGCTCGATATGCTGGATGAAGCCATGGACATCTTGGAGTCCACCTTGGCGGAGGTCGGAGGGCGCTAAGCCCTCCCGAGAGAGATGGAAAGCAGCGGACCCCTAGCCGGGATTCATGTGCTGGATCTGTCACGCGTTTTGGCCGCACCCTATGCGACCATGGCGCTGGGAGAACTGGGTGCAGACGTGATCAAAGTGGAGCGTCGGCCCGATGGCGATGAAACCCGGCAATGGGGTCCGCCTTTTGTCGGAGGAGAATCCGCCTATTTTCTCGGCGTGAACCGCAATAAGCGGTCGATTGCGCTGGATCTGCGAACCCCTGAGGACCAAGAGCTGGTGCGGACGTTGGCGGTGGAGTGGGCTGACGTGGTGGTCGAAAATTTTCGACCCGGCACTCTGGAACGCTGGAACTTAGGTCTCGAGTCGTTGCGCGACGCCAATCCCCGACTCGTGACCGCCACCGTGCGGGGGTATCCGGAGGGCGACGATCGGCCCGGATATGATTTCATTATTCAAGCAGGATCGGGGCTGATGTCCATTACGGGGGAGCCCGAGGGACAACCCGCGAAAGTCGGGGTGGCGGTCGCGGACATTACGACCGGCCTATTTCTCCTGAGCGGCATTGAGGCGGCGCTCTATCGGCGGGAAAGGACAGGCCGCGGCGATCACGTGACGGTGTCGCTGTGGGAGTCCCAAATGGCCTGGCTGACCAATGTCGCGCAAAGCTATCTCGTGACCGGGCGGGAACCCAAACGATACGGCAATGCACATGCCCAACTGGCGCCTTATCAAACCCTGAGAACCTTAGACGGATATATCGCCGTCGGGGTGGGCAACGACCGCCAGTTCCAGTCTTTATGCGAAGCCCTGGGACATCCCCAATGGGCACGCGATCCGCGCTACTGTACCAATCCCGACCGTGTGCAGCATCGAGAACCACTGCAAGAGCTTTTGGAGTCCGCCCTGCAAGCGAAAAGCACGCAAGAGTGGATAGACGATCTCGAGGCGCGGGGGGTGCCGGCTAGTGCCGTTCTCACCATTCCCGAGGCGCTTTCAGATGCGGAGCGGCGCGGACACCATCTCACCACGTCGTTCCATCACGAGACGGTGGGAGACCTGGCACAGATTCGTCTTCCGTGGCATTTTGACGAGGCTGCGGCTCTGCCTCAAAGTCCGCCTCCCGTGATTGATCAGCATCGCCAGGACATATTAGGATTGCTTCAAGAGATTCGTCAGCACAGAAAGGACGTCGAGCATGACTGACATGAGGACGCTCATTGACGATTTTTATGGATTAGATAGTCTTCTCACTCCGGACGAGATACAGATTCGCGATGCCGTGCGCCGTTTCGTGGATCAAGAGATTCGGCCCAACGCCGGAAAGTGGTGGCAGGAAGGGGTCTTCCCCACCGACTTGATCCCCAAGCTGGGAGCACTGGGGGTGTTCGGTCCCACCTTGCCGGAGCAGTACGGCGGATCCGGAGTGAGCGGCACCGCTTACGGACTGATGATGCAGGAACTGGAGCGCGGCGACTCGGGGCTGCGGTCTTTTGCCTCGGTGCAGAGCGGCCTCGCCATGTACGCCATCTACCGCTGGGGCAGTGAGGGGCAGAAGGCGCACTATTTGCCCCGCATGGCGCTTGGTGAGGTGATTGGATGTTTCGGCTTAACCGAGCCGGACGCGGGATCGGATCCCGGCGCCATGCGCACCACCGCCAAGAGGGGCGGTCGCGGGTACATTCTCAATGGGGCCAAACGGTGGATTACCAACGGCAACTTGGCCCAGATCGCCGTGGTGTGGGCCAAAGATGACGAGGGCATCATCCGAGGATACATTGTTCCCACCGATACCCCGGGGTTCACGGCTCGAGAGATTCACACCAAGGCCTCGATGCGGATGTCGGTCACGTCGGAATTGTACTTGGACAATGTCGAGCTGGGCGAAGAGGCCCTTCTGCCTCTATCCAAGGGCTTGGGATCTCCCCTCAGTTGTTTGACGCAAGCCCGCTTTGGGATTGCATTCGGCACCGTCGGGGCGGCGCTCGATTGTTTGCAGGAAGCGGCGGAGTATACGAAGACCCGCATCGCCTTCGGCCGGCCCATCGCCGCGACGCAAATGGTTCAGGAGCGGATCGTGGACATGCTGTCACGGGTGGTGGACGGCCAATTGAAAGCCCTGCAGTTGGGGCGCCTCTATGAGAGCGGCACCATGCGCTATCCGCAGGTGTCGTTGGCTAAGCGCGATAATGCTCGGAGCGCGCTGGAAGTAGCCCGCATGGCGCGGGAGCTGTTGGGCGGCAATGGCATCAGTGTCGATTATGTCCCCATGCGGCATGCCGCCAATTTGGAAACAGTGGACACGTATGAGGGCACCTACGAGGTCCACACGTTGATTGTGGGACGAGACATCTTGGGCGAAAACGCCTTCTAGCCCCTTGTCAAGGGACCCTTGGGCACCGTACACTAACTCTAATTGGGTCTAGGAAAGGGGTGAGGCTGGTGATTATTATCGGCGGGCAGATCATGTATCCGTTCGATCAAGGACATTTCTCGGTGGGGGCAGAGGGCGTATTCTGCCCTTCTTTGAGTATGGGCTCGGCCAGCCTCCCCGGGTGTCATGGATGCGCTCGCGCATAGACTCCGCGGATATGGCTCGAGCCCAGCGGCTCGAGCTTTTTTATTTCCGAGGAGGATGGATATGGTTCTCATGAGTACATCGGGGATAGGTCGGCACTTTGGCTATGCACCGGTTCTGGATCGGGTGAGCGTGGAGGTGATGGAGGGCCAGCGCATTGGGGTGGTGGGGCCCAATGGCTCGGGAAAGAGTACGCTCTTGAAACTCTTAGCGCGCCTGGACACGCCGGACCAAGGATCGGTGACGTGGAGGCGGGGGCTCACAGTGGGCTATGTGCCGCAGCTGGCAGAAGATCTGCCGCAGGGGACGGTGCGAGAGGTGATTGAGGAGAGCTTTCGGACCGCTTTAGCCTGGTTGGACGAACTGGAGCGCATCACCCATGCCATGGCGAAAGCCTCGGCTCAGGAGATGGACACACTGGGCCGGCAATATGAGCGGTGCTTGGCGGCACTCGAGGAGAGTGGGTCGTATGAGGTTCGATCCCGGGTGGATGGCGTCATGCACGCCTTTGGCTTTGAGGCATTGGCCGACGTTTCGATGGAGCGATTGAGCGGAGGCGAGCGGACCAAAGTGGCATTAGCGCGGGCCCTGGTGCGCGAGCCCGATTGTCTCATTTTGGATGAACCGACCAACCATCTCGACCTAGGCGCCCTGGAGTGGCTTGAAGACACCTTGAGGCGTCACGCCGGAGCCGTGATCTTGGTGTCGCATGACCGGTACTTTCTCGACCAGGTGGCGACCCATATCTGGGAAGTAGAGGACGCCAGCCTCACGCCGTACACCGGCGGCTACAGCCAGTACGTCGAAGAACGGGAGCGCCGGCTTCTGCAGGAATTTGAACAATACCAACAGCAGCAGCAGCGCATCGCGCAAATGGAGGCTGCCATTCGGCGTCTGCGGGACTGGGCTAATCGATCCAAGCCGCCCAGTGATGCCTTGCACCGCCGCGCCTCCAGCATCCAAAAGGCGTTGGATCGCATGGTGCGGCTTGAGAAGCCGAAGATGGAGCGCCCCCTCATGGACCTGGAACTGAATGCCGGGGAGCGGAGTGGAGATCGTGTGGTGGAATGGCGCGGGGTGAGTCGCAGCTTCGACGGCCGCCCGGTGCTCACGCATGTTGACTGGCAGGTCCGTGAAGGAGACCGGATCGGCTTGGTGGGACAGAACGGGGCCGGGAAGTCGACCATGGTGAAACTCCTGCTGGGCGATTTGGAGGCTGACAGCGGAGAGATGAGACGCGGGCCGTCGGTCCGCATCGGGGTTCTGCATCAGGCCATATGGGATCCTGGCAGCGACCCCACCGAGCGGGTTATCGACCGATTCCGCGCTAAGGTGCCCATGGAGGCCGGGAAAGCGCGCCATGTGCTGGCCCGGTTTCTCTTCTATGGCGACCACGTGTTCCGACCGGTCGGGACTTTGAGCGGCGGCGAGCAGATGCGGCTTCGACTGGCACAGCTGATGCATCAGGACATCAATACCTTGGTTCTCGATGAACCGACCAACCATCTCGATATCGCGTCGCGGGAAGTGCTGGAAGAGATCCTCGATGAATTTCGCGGTACCGTGGTCATGATTTCCCATGACCGATACTTTCTCAACCGCCGGGCTCAGTTGATTGATTGGCTGGAAGACGGGCAATTGACCCGGTATGAGGGTGGATACGATGCGGTGCGGATACAGCGTTCGGCCTGGCGCCGAGACGAGAGGCGGTGAGGTGATGGGGACGGGCCCGGCTTGGCATCCATTTGTTCCGCCGGGGAGCGAGTTACAGCAGGAGGTGCCCGAGACGCCTGCTGCGGCCGACCCGTCGCCGGAGCATCTGATTGCGGCGGTGCTCGCCAAGGTGTCTGAGAGTCCGGGGGATCCGCGGGTTCCGACGCCAGCGTTTCAAGTGATCCACGTGATTCGTGTGGCGGACAGCATTCTGATTGCGTTCATGCAGCCGGAGCTGGGGAACGATACCTTGATCTATGCCATGGACATTCCGCGAGACGTGGCAGCGGCTCCGCTCATCGAGGCCATCATCACAGAGAATTTTTTGGACGATCTGCGCATGTACGGCACCCACGGCTGGAACGGGAGGATGCTGCAGCGGATCGGGGAACGCTTGTTCATTGTCTTACGCTAATAAGAATGAGGGGGATGCCTAGCCGTAGCCGGCTCCCCCTGTCAGGACTGACCCACGCGCCGCAGAAAGCGGATGAGCGGCGGGAAATAATGATCCGGATCGTCCCACATGGCCAAATGACTGCCGCTCGGGCAGACCACGGTCTCCGCGTTGGGGATGCGGCGCCCCATGTCCTTGACGGATTCTGGATCCATTGTGTCGTGGGCGCCGACTAACAGCAGGGTTGGGACCTGGATGCGGTGCAGGTCCTCCCAGCGATCCCAGTTTTTGAACGTTCCGGTCACCAGAAACTCATTCGGCCCTTGCATGGTGCCGTAGACGTCATACGCCATACGCGCGAAAGATCGGTTTACGGCTGCCGGCCATTCGGACAAGCGGCAGAGATGGCGTCGATAGAGAAGATCCATAATTTCTAGATAACGGGGATTAAAATAGTCCTCCGCCCGTTCGAATGCCGCCATTTCTTCCTGAAGCGCGGGAGGCAACTGTTGTCTCAGGACGGAAAGATAGCGCACGTAGTCCTGAATGCTCGCCACCATGTTGGAGATGACAACGCCCTGGAGCTGTTCCGGGTAGCACAGCGCATACTCCTGTGCCAGCATCCCGCCCCAGGACTGGCCATACAGGATAAAGCGCTCCAGTCCCAAGGATTGGCGTACCTCATTGACTTCGTTGCGAAAGCGCTCCACAGTCCAGAGACCGAAGTCATCGGGCTGATCGGAGTGGAAGGATCCCAACTGGTCGTAATAGTACAGGGTGAATTCATCTAAGGGGATGTAATCGGCCAAGTTTTCCAAGTACTCATGGGTTGCCCCGGGTCCGCCATGCAGCAACAGAACTGGCGTTGGTCCTCTTCCCACTTGCCGCGTCCATACGTGATATCCGTTTTGCAGCGTGAGTATGCGGGTGTGTCCGTCCATGAAAATCTCCTTTCTGCTACAAATCGAGTGACAGGCGAATCATATCCCGGCACAACAGGCCGTTCTCGTAGAGGGGTTGCGGGTAGTGGCGGGTAAAGAAGTCCAAGTCGACACCCACAATGCGAAACCCGCATCGCTGGTACAAACCCAACTGCGTCACACCGGGATTGCCGGTCCCGACTTCGATGGTGCGAAATCCCCTGGCGCGGGCGGTCTCGATGGCGTGCTCAACCAAGCGTCTGCCGAGACCTAACCCTTGGTAGAACTCGGCTACGGCCAGATTCACGAGCTCAATGGTATCGGGTCGAGTCTCGATCAGGATCGAGGATCCCACGATGCGGCCATCCAGCTCTCCCACAAAAGTCTGGCCGCGTTTCACATAGCGCTCTACGAGTGGCCGGGAGGGATCGGCTTGGAGCCACAAGTCCCACGGAGCCGCTTCATCCGAGAGCAAGGGCCGAATCACCACCGAACGTTGACGAAGCTCCAACCAGCCACGGATTTTTTGCGCATACAGCACGCGATCGTGTGACTGGGTCAAGACACCGTTCAGATTGTAGAGGCGATCTCCGCGGTAGCGGGGAAAAACGTGCAGATGATAGTGCCACACCTCTTGATCGCCGTCTGGCTCATTGTGTTGGCGGGTGGAGACACCATCACACGCGTAGGTTTCCTTCATGGCCAGGGCCGTCCAGCGCGCTGCCTGATGGATAGCGGCGGCCACGTCGACAGGCATCTCGTACAGGTTCTCGAGGTGTTGGTTGGGGACGACCAGCACGTGACCCGGATTGTTGGGCCACCATTTATTGGCCACGAAGGCGGTCGCCAGCCGGCTCTGATACACCACGTCTTGCTGTTGGGTTCCGGGGTGGGGGAGATCCTCTCCCACGGCAACGCGGCAAAAGGGACAATCATATCCCTTTGGTGCGTGATGATAGGACCTCATAGCTCCTCCTGTGGGGCAATCGTTGTTTTGGAAGCTATTCGGGACAAGCCGCGGAAAGTCCTGTGGCCATACTTTGGCAGTGAAGGAAATCATCGGATAGATGGAGAAGTTGTCGCGTGAATTTGGGTGACGGAAGAGGAGGAGTTTCGGGTGAGCACGGAATCTCTGTTCCGGTTTGAGCAGGTGGTCCGCTCCAAGAAATTGGGCGGCCGCCATTATGATTGGGTGCATTGGGATTTAATGAAGCGGAATGCGGAGCAATACGGGCAACGCGAAGCCTATGTGGACAGCTTTTATGGCATCGATCCGGCTAAACGGCGCCGACGTACTTGGCGCCAGGCCTTCGATGAGGTCAACGCCATGATTTTTCACCTGCAAGACCGGGCCGTGCCGCGCGGCACGGTGATTGTGTCGCACTTGCCCAACTGCATTGAGAGCGCTTATTTGGACATGGTGACCTCCAAGCTGTGCATGATGCATGCCGGCCTCAACGTCGACTTGGGCAAGAGCGAGACACTGGGGGTGGTGAAGCGGCTCAAGCCCAGCGTGGCGGTGATTGTCTCGGAATGGCATGGGCGGGAACTCCTGGAATGGTACCAGGAAGCGCAGCAAGACGTGCCCGGGATGCGGATTCTGGTCCTGCCGCGGGATGGCGAGGTGCTGCCGGCGGGAGTTGAGTCGGTAGCTGATTACCTCAGCCCCGATATCTTCGATCGATACCAGGAGAGTGACCTCGCCTATCTAAAGACCGACCCTCTGGCTGTACACGAACTGCTGCCCACGGCGGGCACCACCGGGGTGCCGAAACTGTCCAAGCGCACCACCATGGACTGGTTTCACGTGCACAGTGTGGCCATTGCCGAGCGCGCTGGGCATAATCTTTACGACACCCGTCTTCTCATTGGACCATTGAGCGGCGGATCGGGACGGCTGTGGGGCGTGCATACCTCGCTATACACCGGGGGGCGCTCGTTCTACCTGACCGAATTCGATGAGAAGACGGTCGTGGATGTCACCGAACAGGAAGGTGTGACGGTGTGGGTCTGGAACCCGGCCTTAATTACCCGGGTTGTGACTCACGAAGCCTTTCATCCGGAACGGTTGAAGACATTGCGGCTGGTCAGCTACTCGGGGGCCCCCATGTCGGCCGAAGTGATTGAAAAGCTGATCCGTAACGGTGTACCGTCCTTCAACGTATACGGCACGTCGGAAGTGGGAGGGTGCATGGGGCCCATATTGCCGGGCATCAGCCGAGATCACCTGCTGGCAGCAGCCGGTGTGCCGTTCGAAGGGTTTGATGTCCCCGTTATTGATGCCGAAGGGCGGCGTCTCCCACCGGGAGAAGTGGGCGAGATTCTCATTTGGAACATCCATCACGGCTATTGGGACAACATGGAGGAGAGCCGGACGACGTATCATGAGACCGGAGACGGCGACCCTTGGGCCGGGTATCAGCACACCGGCGACTTGGGTGTGTACGACGACGAAGGCTACTTGCGTGTGGTGGGCCGAAAGAAGGACATGATTTTGCGGGGAAGCCAGAATATTTTCCCGAAGGAGATTGAGGACCTGCTCGCTGGCCATCCTCAGGTGCGGGATATCGCCGTGGTGGGGATGCCGGATCCCATATTGGGCGAGCGGGTTTGCGCCTTCGTCGTGCCTCAGGCCGGCGAGGCACCCAGCGTGGCCGACTTCCAAGCATTCTTGGACGGCCGCTCAGTGGCCAAGTTCAAATGGCCCGAACGAGTGGAACTACTCGACGCCATGCCGCTGGGGCCGGGGGGCAAGATTCAAAAGATGAAGCTTCGGGAAATGATTCAGGAAAAACTGAGTCAGGAATAGGAAACACTCTCCGAAGGGGCCGGCGCGAGTCGGCCCTTTCGCATATGGGATGGAGGTCAACATGGCGGCACTGAAGTTTTATATCGTGGATGTATTTACCCAGCACCGCTATCAGGGAAACCAGTTGGCGGTGGTCTTGGGACAGCCTGACGCGAAGACGATGCAACTGATTACGCGGGAAATGAATTACTCCGAGACGGTGTTTTTGGGGCCGACACATGGGGTGGGCTCTGTTCCTGTGCGGATTTTCACGCCCGGGCGGGAGATTCCGTTTGCCGGCCATCCGACCCTGGGGACCGCCTTCGTGCTGCGCCGCTTCTTAGGGCGATCTGACACCCCCCTGGTGTTGGCGGAGCAGGTGGGTCCAGTGCCGGTCTCAGTCGAGGCGCATCAAGGCGGCGAGCGCTACTGGATGACGCAGCCAGCCCCTGTCTTTGGAGATATTCACGACCCTGCCGCGGCAGCCTCTTTGTTAGGCCTTGAAGCAGCTGATGTGGACGCGCGATGGCCGGTGCAAGTGGTGTCGACCGGCCTGCCGGCGCTCATAGTGCCGCTCACCTCGGTCGCCGCGGCCCGCCGGGCACGGTTGGATATGGCCCGCTACCGACCGATGTTGGACGCAGGATATCCATCCAGCGTGCTGGTGTTTGCGTCGGGGGCGGAGCAGCCGGGACACGCGTGGCATGTTCGGGTGTTTGTGGGCGATCTGGGCATACCTGAAGATCCGGCCACAGGCAGTGCCAACGGGTGCTTGGCGGCCTATCTAGCCCACCATCAGGTGACGGGCAGCCATGAGGTAGACACAGTGGTTGAACAAGGAGTGGAAATGGGACGGCCGTCCACCCTGTACTTGCGCGCGCGGCCAACGGCGGACGGCATTTCCGTACAGGTGGGCGGCCAAGTGGCAGCGGTGGCCGAAGGGACGCTGCTATCCTCTTAAAGGGCTACGAACGGCAAGTCCTCCCCCGGAGACGGAAAAGCTTCTTGAATGGCGCGCCGCTCGTCAGCACTCAATTCCAGATCAAGGGCCTGGCGGTTGGCATCAATATGGGCGCGCTGCACCGCCTTAGGGATGGCAACCACGGGCCCCGATCCAATTAAATAGGCCAGAGCCACAGTTTCGGCACTGACCCTGTGCGATTCGGCGATGTTGTTTAGAGTCTTTATTCCTGGATGGTTTTCGCCCAGATCAAACAGATCTTTCACCGGGGAATAGGCCATGATGGCCTTTCCGTGGCGGGCTGCATAGGGAATGAGAGCGGTCTCGGCCCGCCGATTGGTGAGTTGATATTCCACTTGGTCGGCGGCGATGGGAAGATCGCCGAGCAGTGTCTGGGCCTCATCGAGATGCTCGGTGGGGAAGTTGCTGAGGCCAATGTACCGGATGAGACCGTCGCGATGGGCGAGAGTCATGGCGGCCAGCGTTTCCTCCAAGGGCACGGTCTTGCTGGGCCAATGAAGCAGATACAGGTCAACGTAGTCTGTTTCGAGGCGCTTCAAACTTTCCGTCAGCGAGTGGCGAAAAGTGTCCCGACCGGCATTGGAAGGGGCAACTTTGGTCACTAAAAAGACGCGGTCTCGGATTCCTTTGATGGCCTGCGCCACGACACGCTCGGATCCGCCTTGAGCGTACGCTTCAGCCGTATCAATAAGCGTCAGTCCCACGTCAATGCCATAACGCACCGCCTCCGCCTCGGCGCGGTGATCTTGCCCTTCCGCTCCCATTTTCCAGGTGCCCTGGCCAATAGCTGGCACACGGTCGTCACCAATCTGAATGTATTGCATGGAAACCTCCTTGGATAGCTGCTGGTCCTTCTTCCACCGTACCACAGGTGGGGTTGAGGCGCTTGCGCTTCTCATTCCCGGGTGGGCATGGTAGCATGAATTAAGTAGACGCCCAGGAGGTGATCCCATCTGTCGGTTGTGTTGCACCTGGAGGAGGGATCGGCGTGGACGGATT
>JAJZAN010000076.1 GCA_021799435.1 Bacillota bacterium
CTTGGCAGGACATCCATGGCAACCGAACTAGCTTAACCACGCCATACATCGCCTGTGCCAGCATCCCCCATCCCGGATGCCTTATTGGCGTGCGCCCGAGTACCTAAACAGTTACATAAAAAGTTCATCTGCCTCACCCATTTACCAATCTATTCCGGGACATCTCAAACCGGACCAGACAAGGTCAGGCAGCCCGCGACATAAAAAGGCCCCGGCGTCGCCGGGGCTCAGAGATTTACAGATCGTGGCGGCCTTCCAACGCTTTGGCCAGCGTCATCTCGTCGGTATAGTCGAGGTCGCCGCCCATGGGTAGTCCCCGCGCAATGCGGGTCACTTTGCACCCCAGTGGCTTCAAGAGCCTCGAAAGATAAAGGGCGGTGGCCTCCCCTTCCAAGCTGGAACTGGTCGCCAGCACAATTTCCCGTGGCATGACGGATTCCAACCGCAACAGCAGTTCACGAACCTTCAGGTCCTCCGGACCAACGCCCTCCATGGGTGAGATAGCCCCGTGCAATACGTGGTATCGGCCCTTGAACTCCCGTGTCTTTTCCATCGCCACGACATCTTTGGGATGCTCCACCACCATAATCCAACTCGCATCGCGGGACGGGTTTTTGCAGATGGAACAAGGATCAGCGTCGGTGAAATTAAAGCACTCCGAACAGTACCGAATGCGGGTCCGGGCGTTCACGATGGCCTCTGCCAACAGTTCGGCTTCGCCCTTTGGCATGTTGAGCAAGAAGAATGCCAGCCGTTGGGCCGTCTTGGGTCCGACCCCTGGCAGTTTGGCCAGTTCCTGCACTAAATCTTGAATGGGTTCTGGATACAGCATCTAGAACAATCCTGGCATGCCCGGTATACGCATATTGCCCGTCACCTGGCCCATCCGTTCCTGGGCTAACTCCTGGGCTTTGGCCTGCCCTTCCCGCACAGCCGTCAAAATAAGGTCCTGCAACATCTCGACGTCGTTGGGATCGACCGCCTCAGGGGCAATTTCGATGGACTGCATCTCTCCGTGGCCGTTAAACACCGCCTTCACCACACCGCCAGATGCAACCGTCACTGTCTCCTGTTTCAGCTCCTCTTGCACGCGCACCATATCTTCCTGCATCTTTTGTACTTGCTTCATCATCTTTTGCATGTTCTGCGGGTTCATCCCCATGACGCCTCATCCTCCTAATGAATGGTATTCAAAAACCTTTAAGCTCAATGCCCGGCCCAAACCAATCCCGCACCGCGTCCGCCAAGGATGGGCTGGAAGAAGCCGGTGGAAGGCTTGGCCCGGACATTGGCGAAGCTTCAGCGGGGCTCCCCACCGCGTATTCAACCCGCATCGCGGTGCCGAAGACGGCCTTGACTGCCCGTTCCACGACTTCTCGGTTATGTGCCTGCTGAGCGATCTCGCGATGGGCTGGGAACTCAAACCAAATCTTCAGGACATCAGGCGACAGCACCTCACCTTCTGCCTTCTCCAAGAGCGCATGGGTACTGGGGCGATCGCGTTTCACGGCCTCCAACACCGCCGCAAAACTCGGCCCAGTTGCCGCCATCGCTGGCTCTGGGACCGGCGTCGGGGTCTTCGCTGGCGGCGCGGATGGAGCGGCTGGCGCCTGAACAAACGGGGCTTGCGCTGCCGGCCTCAGTTGGTGGGTGCTAATCTCTTCTGCAGGGTGCGCAATCGCCACCGGGTGGAGGAGCTGATGTTGGACTTTAAGCACGGCAAGTTCAACGGCCAAATCGGCCGGAAATCCGCCCTTCAGACGGGCTTCCGCTTCGGCCAACTGATTGGCGGACTCGATCCACCATGCCGGAGGAATGTTGCCCGGCATCTTCTCACTGAGCTTTGCTATCCCATCTTGGCGATACGGGGGGAACAGGCCGGCGCCGGCGGTGCGATACAGCAGGACATCGCGGAATTGGCGGGCCAAATCGCGCAGAATCAGCTTTTCATCAATGCCGTCCTGACGCAGTTCGCCCAACACCTGGACCACAGGTTCAATACCCGTGGCCAGCGCCTCGACCAACCTCTGCATCTGACGATGCCCCACGAGACCTGCAATCCGAGCTACCCCGTCGCTGGTGATCGCGCCTTCACTGGCGACCACTTGGTCAAAGAGACTTAAAGCATCGCGGAGTGCCCCGTCGGCCGCTTCGGCCAAGAGTTCCAGCCCCTCAGGCTGGCATTCGATGCCTTCCTGCTGAGCTACATAACGGAGCCGCTCTTCGATGATGGGCAGCGTCAGCCGCTTGAATTCATACCGCTGACAGCGCGACAGGACGGTTACGGGAAGTTTGTGCGCCTCCGTCGTGGCCAGCACAAACAGCACATGGGCGGGCGGCTCCTCCAACGTCTTCAGCAGTGCGTTAAAGGCATCCGACGTCAACATGTGCACCTCATCAATGATGTATACCTTGTAACGGCTCATAGCCGTTTGATGGGTTATCCGTTCCTTGATATCCCGAATCTCGTCAATGCCGCGGTTGGACGCCGCATCAATTTCGATGACGTCCAGATGCTGCCCCGCCTCGATGCTGCGGCAGGAGGCGCAGGTCAAACACGGATCGCCGTCAGACGCCAAATTCTCGCAGTTCACCGCTTTAGCTAGAATTCGGGCCACACTGGTTTTCCCGGTGCCCCGGGGCCCAGAGAATAGATAGGCATGGGTCAAGCGGCCCTGCCGGACCGCTTCGCGGAGCGTAGTGATGGTGCGGGCCTGCCCCATGACTTCACTGAAACGGCGGGGACGATAAACCCGATATGAAGCCTGATGAGCCACGGCGCACCTCCTGATGCCATCATTGTACCGTCTTCAGCACAAAAAATTAAGCCATAGGGCTGCACCGATCAGGCACTCCCGCGGCGCCACAACCATTCTGCTTACCGCTGCTCCCTTCCGGGCCTGACGGGGTTCACAGGAGTTGTCCGCGCGGGACCCAATCGATGCAGCTCCATGGCTCAATCGTAGAACAAATGGCGGAGGAGGAGGGATTCGAACCCTCGAGGCAGGATTTGGCCCACCAACACGCTTTCCAGGCGTGCGCCTTAAACCGCTCGGCCACCCCTCCAAGCATCTCTAATGGCGGAGAGGGTGGGATTCGAACCCACGAGACGGGGTTAAGCCGCCTACCCGATTTCGAGTCGGGCTCCTTCGACCAGCTCAGACACCTCTCCATGTTAAAACCTATTCAATTGATTAACGTCGATCCCGAAAAAACTGCTTCAATTGCTCCGATGCTGTGTCGGCCATGACGCCCGACACCACCTCGACTTGATGATTGAGCCGACTGTCGTTGGTGATCTGAAAGACGCTCTCAACAGCACCAGCCTTCGGGTCCAAAGCTCCAATCACCAATCTTTGTATGCGAGACAACACTATGGCCCCCGCACACATAGCACAAGGTTCCAGCGTCACGACCAGCGTACAGCCCGCCAGACGCCATCCTCCCAACCGTTCTGCAGCCTCCCGCAGCACCAGAATCTCGGCGTGCGCGGTCGGATCATGGTTGACCTCGCGGCGGTTGCGGTTATGCGCCAAAACCGCTCCGTACTCATCCAGTAACACCGCACCGACGGGCACGTCACCGCTTTGCGCAGCTAAGGCGGCCTCGTCAAGAGCCATCTGCATGCTGGCTTGCCACATCGTCGCCCAGCCCTAACCTGTCGAAAAGTAATGGTGCGCCCGGGAGGACTCGAACCACCGACACAAGGTTTAGGAAACCTCTGCTCTATCCCCTGAGCTACGGGCGCGTAACAACTGCCATTGTATTGTCAGGCGTGCATTTGCGCCTTACACAGGATATCAAATCCGTCCCCTCGGCGCAACGGTAAGTATCTCCGGTTTTAGCGTAATCCAGTGTTGGGCGAACACGATATTTTACCAGAATTCTTCGATTGCGGCAAGCTCACAATAAACGTCGATCCTGCGCCCGGGGTAGACAGAACGCGAATGCGCCCGCCCGATTGCTCGATCAAATGCCGCGTGCGGTATAGTCCCAAGCCATGGCCCGTTGGCTTGGTGGTAAAATGTGGCGAAAAAATATCGTCCATCTGCTCCGAGCGAATGCCGGCGCCGCGATCCCGAAAGGCGACAGTAATCATTTCGTCTTCCGTTGAGAGCTGAACCGTGATAGTGCCGCCATCGGGCATGGCATCGCAGGCATTTTGTAAGAGGTTTTGAAAAATTTCCGCGAGATCCGCCCGGTCGATAGCTGCTCGCGGCAACGCAGGCGGCCCGTCCACCTCCACATGACAAGTTGAGCGGCGAAGCAGCGTTGTGAGATGGTTCAGGGTCTCCCACACGTCGGAAGATCCGCCCTCAGCACGCGGACCTTGAGGGGCCGATCGTCCCATGCGTCGTACCAAATCTTCTGCCCGCTCCAGCATCCACAGGGCCTCCGTCAACGATGCCGGCACCCTTTCTTGACCCATCTGGAGCAATTCCAAATGTCCTTGGGCGACCGCCAGCATGTTGTTGATGTCGTGGGCCAAACTTTCCATTTCCAGCCGTGAGTGTTCTTCTGTGGCGCGATCGTCCCACACCGCCACCACGCCAGAGAACCCCGGCGACCCCATGTGAAACAACTGAATCCACTGATTGCTGCCCGGGCAGAATTGCGCGTGCGATCGGCCTTCTTCACACAGTTGTTTGGCTTCATCACAGAGACGAGCCACGATCTCCTGGTCTGCCTGCGCACTGGCCGCCACAATGTCGCCCGATGGATCTAATATCCACACTCCGCGACAACCCATCGGATCCCGCCTCTCACCCAAATTTTGGTTATTATTATAGGTAAAGTCTAGCAAAGGCATTAAAAGAGGCCAACCTTGGCTCCGCCCGATATGTCGAGCAAATCCGACAAATTAGACGATAAAGTCCTCCGATTCCCGTTAAATCATTTTAATTCGGAGATTTTTGTCGCACGAAAGTTTTCCCGAGTCCGCATTTTCGTCTGAGAAGGGTCTGGGCGACATAGCGTGTAATTATAGGAGCGACTGACATCGATTGGGGGACGAAGGCGAAAATGAAATCCTATATGGCCGCCGTCATCGGCGCAGGACCGGCAGGGACGACTGCCGCGCGTCTTTTGGCGGAGGCAGGCATATCGGTTATTCTCCTTGAAAAAGCACAGATGCCGCGTGTGAAACCGTGCGGCGGGGCGCTGACACATCGGGCCCTGGGACTCTTGCCAGCCGGATATGAAACATACCTCAAGTCCCACCCCACGGATTGGACTTTTCAGGGTCGGCACGGTCAAGCCGTCACGGTATCCCGCTTGACCCCGTATTGCCACGTCGTGGAGCGGCAATTCTTCGACTTGTTCTTGGCGGAGGCCGCGGAGCGCGCTGGCGCAGACGTGCACGACCAGGAAGAGGTGCACCAGATCAGCATCGGACCGCAGGGTGCGACATTAGATACCACACACGACCAATATTCTGCTCGGTATGTCGTGGCGGCCGACGGAGCCCACGGCGTGGCTGCCCGTGCCATGCGTCTCCCCCGCCCCCTCCACGGAGCAGCCATTGAGGCCGAAATCCCTGTGGACAGTGTGTTAGCTGATCGGTACCACGACCGAGTTGAGATTCACGTGGGATCCTATCCCTGGGGCTATGCCTGGGTGATCCCGCGACAAGATGTCCTCAACATCGGCGTGGGTTCCTTTCGGCCGCACAGTTTTCCTTTGAAGCGCCGCTTCTTCGAATTTGTTGAGCAGATTGCCGGGCCAACCGATGTGCGCCCGCTGGCACATCCCCTGCCCTATCGGCTGCGATTCGTGGACCCAGTCGCAGGGCCGGTCCTGTTTGCGGGAGATGCTGCCGGCTATATGGATTCCTTTTCCGCCGAGGGCATATACTCCGCGTTGAAGTCGGGGGAATTGGCAGCGCAGGCTATCGTGCGGGCCGCGCAGTCGGGCCAGTCGGTCAGTCAATACAGCACCGCACTATATGACGAGTTCTGGCCTTCCCTGAAGTCCGCGGTGAAAATGGGCCTGCTATTCTACCCGCTGGCCGGTTATTGGTCTGATGTGTTTACCCAAAGTCAGGACCTGTTATCGGATTACTTGGAGGTCGCCATGGGTACCCTGCCATACAAAGACTTGCGGCGCCACACCGAACTCCTGTTGCTGAAGAACCCCCGGCTTTTATCCGCGCACCGCCAGCACCGCCCCACTCCCGACCGCTAGGGAAATCCACCTCGGGGTACCTAGGCGACGGGTGCGGAAATATCGAAGCAGGAACCGGGTCGAAAGCCACGCCACGACACCGCCGATTACGGCGGGTTCCAGCAAGCCGTGGGGGCCATGATGCAACTTGGGCAGTTCGGCCAAGGCGGCCGCTAAGCTAATGGGCGTGCCCACAAGAAACTAACGTGCTCGGCCGACAGTCCCAGTGGGATACCCCCACCATCGTTAAACCAGAAAGGGCGAGACCAGGGGTCTAGGGCGTCAAGACAGCCGTCACCCCAAGGGACGGACGGCTAGTCTGCACATACCGAGGGGATTAACGTCAGCGGACCTGTTATAATGAATACGCTCTCCGTCTATAAGGTCTCATCGTGTGGCATGCCCCGCTCCATTAGGTGAGGGGGTCGCGAATTTTGGCGCACGCCGCCAAGTTCACTTTGTCATGCCTTCAGCGCTCTTAATTGAAGATGATGTGCGAATTGCTCGATTGCTCTTGCTCGAGCTGGATCGCGCTGGTTGGGAGGCCGAGTGGCAACCCACGGGCCGCGGAGGCTCCTCTGCGTGTGCGTCCCGCAGTTTTGACATCGTGCTGTTGGACCTGATGCTGCCCGACATGGACGGTATCGCCGTTTGCCAGATGATCCGCCAGACGACCGATGTGCCGCTGCTGATGTTGACGGCCCGCGATGCCATCACCGATCGTGTCAAGGGATTAGATGCTGGCGCCGACGACTATTTAGTCAAACCCTTTGCCGTAACCGAATTACTCGCTCGCATGCGGGCCTTAACGCGGCGCAAAATCCCAGTTCCTCAGGGGGATTGGATGATCCTGGGCCAACTCCGTATGTCTCAAAGACGTCACGAAGTGTGGGTAAAGGAGCGTCTCGTCGAACTGACCGGACGAGAATTTTCCCTCTTGCACTACCTGCTGCAAAATGCCGGAGTCGTGGTGACCCGCGACATGATCCTGGAGCGGGTATGGGGCTGGGGCTATGGCGGCTCGGCGGCTGTTGTGGATGTGTACGTCGGCTATCTGCGCCATAAGGTCGATTGGGACCAAGCCGAAGCCTACCTCGCTACGGTACGTGGCGTCGGCTACACGTTGCGGACGCGGGACTCATGATGGCGCGCGCATCGCTCAAACTCCAGCTGGTGCGACAGATTGTTGTGGTTATCGCCATTTTGCTGACGTCGTTTTCTGCCCTGACCTTGGCCGCTATCGCTGGGCACTTGTACCATGATGCCCGCCGCGACACACGGACCATTCTCAATAACCTCTGGTCCCAGCATCGCAGGGCGATTAGCGAAGTTATCCACGCGTATAATCGCCCCACCGATCCGCGCATCTGGATGCTGCGCTATGGCCAAGTCGTCGCTCGCTCGCCCAACACCCCGCCCCTGCCCCCAAAAGCTCAGTACAGCGGACTGTTGTGGCAACCGGCCGCCTACCAACTAGACGTTCATGTACGGCGCGACGAGTTCGTCATTGACTGGCCGCTGGTCTCTGACTGGGCGTTGCTGCAACAATTATCCTTGGTCGTCCTAGTCGTCACCTTGCTGGGGGTTGCGGCAAGTCTGGCTGTGGCTCGATGGGCTACCCGACGAACCCTCGGGCCCGTAAAGTCAATGACCGCGGGAGTGCAGCGCATGCTCGACACGGGGCAGATATGGCCCATTCCTTTGCCGAACGGCCGTGATGAATTTCATGACTTGGCTGGCCTTTTAAACCGTCTCTTGACCGACTTGGAAGAACGACGACAGCGCGACCAAGCGCTGTTGGCCGACGCGACTCATCACCTCCGCACGCCGCTCGCAGTCATCCGCGGAAACTTGGATGTGGCCCTCGGTGGGAAACCAGGCCGCGGCCCACTGCATGATGAATCCGTGGCGGCGGTTTATCGGACCGTCGACGACATGGCCCACCTTATTGAAGATCTGCTGGCAATGGAGCATGCCGCCAATTTGCCCCACACCGTACTCATTCCGATGTCTTTGGACGAAATGGCATACGAGGTGATCGACGACGTACGGGCACTGACGGCGGATCGCCACAACCTAAGGCTGGATGCTGTCTGTGCGACGGTTGGAACGCGCTCTGTCACAGCCTACCCGGCCTTTGCACGTCGGGCATTTTGGGCGGTGCTGGAGAATGCTCTTCATTACTGCGACCCGAAAGCGGGGCACATCTCGGTGCAAATCGTGGACGACCTGGAGAGAGGGTTTAGAGGAATCACCGTGGGAAACAATGGGGCCGGCATTGCAGCAGAGGAACTACCCAAAGTATTCACACGATTCTATCGTGGAGAAGCCGGTCGCTCGTTCGGTCAGGGAACCGGCTTGGGGCTTTCTCTGGCACAAGCGTTAATGCGCGCGCAAGGTGGAACGATAGGCATTGTCTCCAAGGATTCCTGGACTCGGGTGACCCTGTGGTTCCGGCTGGCCGAGCCCCGCCTCGACGGTCTTTACCAAAATTTCCCGCAATGATTGTGGAAAGCTTACCGATCCTTTAACCATTTCTTAGGGTCATTACTCCACAATGATAAAAAGGGACGTGCCGCAAACACAGACGTTCTTGGCGGAGAGCACCAAAGCGTTTGCATGACGCGACACCTGATAAGCCCCAGTCTCAAAGTAAGCGCACCCGATACCGGGGGGCCTGCGCCACATCGTCGTTCGGGCGGCCGCCTTCAAGACGAACTCGCGGCTGTCGTCACCGGCGACCAGATTCCGTCCCGTTCAGAGAGGTCGACAATGCAATGCATCGGGAGGCAGGGAACCCCGCAGGGGGCCCTGCCTCGCTGCGTCCAAGACCATATTAAGAAACCTTAACACAATGATCATAAGGGTTTGATGAGGTTCTTAAGGAACTCTTAGACCATCTTTCTATGATGGCTCCAACGCAAACCAAGGCGCACTGAAAGGAGCCAGCATGGGATCGATTACACTTCGCACGATCACCAAAAAATTCGGCCAACGACAGGTGCTTCACGATATCAACATGACAGTGCAGGATGGCGAATTCGTTGTCGTCGTAGGTCCGTCAGGCTGCGGCAAGTCGACACTTTTACGTATTGTGGCTGGACTGGAGTCGCCATCATCGGGTGACCTGGAATTCGATGGCCGCGTGGTCACCCGCGTGCCCCCACACGAGCGCAACATCGGCATGGTTTTCCAAAATTACGCCCTGTATCCTCACATGAGCGTGTTCGACAATCTCGCGTTCGGAATGACCGCCAGACGAACGTCCCGGGACGTCATTCAGCAGCGAATCAGTGAAGTGGCGGCACTATTGGAAATCGGATCGCTACTCAAAAGCAAGCCCGGGGCTCTATCGGGCGGCCAGCGGCAACGAGTCGCCGTCGGCCGAGCTTTAGTCAGAAGCCCCTATGCGTTTCTGATGGATGAGCCGTTATCGAATCTGGACGCGCTCTTGCGAGAACGGATGCGTGTAGAACTGCGACGATTGCATGACCAGGTTCGGATTCCTACCTTGTATGTCACACACGATCAAACCGAAGCCATGACCATGGCGGACCGCATCGTCGTCATGCGGGATGGACGGATTTTGCAGGCCGGAACGCCGGAGGAAGTGTACAGCCAGCCCAATTCCGTCTTCGTAGCACAATTTCTGGGGTCCCCGCCCATGAATCTCGTCCGTGTGGCGAGAAGACCAGATGCTTGCGTGGTGCTAGAGGGGTCTGAGGGGATAGCCGCGGCTGTGCCCGACTGGATCCGTCGCAGCCCCTCCAGCGCCTGGTGGCTGGGATTTCGCCCCGAACGCATCGAGCGCAGCCATAACGGGTCATCGGGGTTGGACATGACCGCGTCGATACGGACTATCGAGACGCTGGGGGCTCGCTATCACGTTCACGCAAACTGGGGCGGGTTCCCGATTACCTGGGTCACCCAAGACGTATCCGGGCTGATGCCGGGATCGCCAGTATCCCTCACGGTGTCCTGGGATCACATCCACTGGTTTGATCGCAACAGTGAGCAGCGTGTAACGGAGAGTGCCGACTTCTCCTTCCCGCTTGAGGCGGGTGGCGTACGATGATGGACGGAGGTCTTTCTGCTGGAACTCCGCGCGGTACGGCCCGTCCCAATGTCTTGTCCTGGCTGCGCCGCCTGCAGCAATACGCCCTCAAGGAGACGTTAATCGGGTATGGGCTAATCCTGCCCAGCTTGCTGGTCTTTCTGGTCTTTTATTATGGCCCGGCCATCTTTCTCCTCTATATCAGCTTCTTTCACTGGAATATTTTTGCCAGCCGAAGCTCCTTTGTCGGGCTCCACAACTTTGTCGTGCTGGCCAATCAACCGTTGTTTTGGCAGTCGCTCCTCAATACTGGATACTACGTTCTGCTGGTGGTCCCAGTCACCACACTGCTTGCCCTGGGATTGGCGCTGCTGCTGCGGGAGGCCCGCAATATTCGAGGCGGCGGTTTGTCGCAGGCGTTAGTGTTTTTGCCGCATGTCACCCCGGTTGTGGCAACCTCGATTATCTGGACGTGGATCTTTGATCCCAACTTTGGCTTAGCCAACGCGGTATTGCGCGTACTCCACCTGCCCCAACTGGGCTGGCTGGCCAGCGCCCATTGGGCCCTGCCTTCCGTCATGATCTACACCGTGTGGCATTCAGTGGGCCTCTATACGGTGCTATTCTTGGCCGGCTTATCCACCTTGCCCAAGCAAGTGCTGGAGGCAGCTCAGATGGATGGTGCCCGCGGATGGCTGGCATTTCGCCGCGTCGTGTTGCCCCTGATTAGTCCCATCACCTTTTTCGTCATTCTGCTGGCCACCATCACGACGATGCAAACGTTTTCCCAGATATACACCTTGACGGGCGGACCGCATGGTGGGGCTGGCGGGCCCGCGTTCTCCACCACCACCGATTCTCTGCTCATTTACCAGACAGCCTTTCTGTACCTGCACTTTTCTCTAGCGTCAGCCATGAGCTTCGTCCTATTTATGCTGATTCTGGCGGTCACGCTGGTGCAAAAGCTTATCGCCGACCGCATGGTGTTTTATCGATAGTGGCCCACGCGGTCCAATTGGGAGGGATAGTGGATGGCGAAAATCGGCAAGTACCTTCTTCGTGCGGTGGCTGCGGCCCTCATGGCATCGCCCATTTATTGGGTCTTTGTGATCGCCACAGGATACCACGGAGCAGCCTATGCGCTGCCGCCGGTGTTGCGGCCGTTGTTTCACTGGGCTCCGTTCGTGTATGTCTGGACCCATACGCATTGGGAGCGTTATGTGCTCAACAGTGTCTTCATCTCAGCCTCCACCATTATCCTGGTGGTGGTGACAAGCGCTTTTGCCGGATACGCACTAGCGGAGCTGAAGTTCCCAGGCAATTCCGCCTACTTCTATGCCAGCCTAGGCGTCATGATGCTCCCCCAGCAAGCACTGTTAGTGCCTCAATATGTCGTGATGTTCCACTTACACTTGCTCAACACCTATGCCGGTCTCATCTTGCCGTTCGCAGCTAGCACCTCGGGCATCTTCCTGTTCCGTCAATTTTTCATGAAGCTGCCCGCCAGTTATCGAGAAATTGCCCGATTAGAGGGGGTCAGCACGTTGACCTACCTCCGCCGCGTGGCGGTCCCCCTGGCCCGGCCGGCCGTCGCCACAACCGTCCTGTTAACCTTCATCTCGTCCTGGAACCAATTTCAATGGCCGCTGATCATGACCAATAGTCTTCGACTGCAACCGATTGAATTGGCGCTCAGCCACTACATGCAAACCTATCAATCCAATTGGCGCGAATTGGCATCAGCAGCCCTGATAGCGCTCTTGCCCATTCTCATAGTGTTTGCCTTCACACAGCGGCACATCGTGCGTGCAGTGGCCGGTGGCGAGACGCCGCAAAAGGAATAGACCGGTCTCATTCCTGAAAGGATGTGATCCTCATGTGACGCCTAGATTGCTGACACTCACCATACCAGACGCGTTCATTCAAAGGAGGACAAGAGTTCGTGGAGAAGGACAGTAAGTCATGGCGCCGGACGGCGGGACTCCTATCGGCTCTGGCAATCGGAGCGATCGGACTTGCCGGATATGCACAAGCCGCTTCTAAGGCATCGGCACTCCCCGCAGCAAAGGTGAAGCCGGTGGACATTTCGTTTTGGCAGTCCCACTCACCCAGTCGACCACCAGGTCACGCGCTGACCTATCTGATTCGTGAGTTCAACCAAACTCACAAGCATATTCACGTCAACATGACTGTCACTAAGGCCAGTCACAAAGCGCTGGGAGCTTTGGCGGTAGGCGATGCGCCGGTCATGGCGTGGATTAGCCACTACGATGGAAACTTCTTGGCTGCGAACGCTTTAATCTCGTGGAACAAATACTTCAAGCTGATCCCGGCCACCGACCGAAACTCCATTTTTCCCTCCGTTTGGCAGAACGGTGAGGTAAATGGCCAGCACTACCGCATCCAGGCCAACGCCAAGATCTCGGAACTGGTGTACAACAAGGCAATTTTCGCCAAGGCAGGTATTACGACTCCTCCGGCGACCTGGGCTCAACTCGCTCAAGATGTGTCGATTATAAAGCAAAAAGTTCCAGGCGTCATCCCGTTGGCATGGAAGGACTCATCGGCTCACATTTTGCCGCCGTTCCTGTCTAACGGAGGATTGTTGTTCAAGCCTGGCAGCCATCAGAAGAAGGTCGACTTTTTGACCCCCGCGGCCATCCAGACCTTCACCTATTTCCGCACCTTGTACCAAAAGAAAGAAATGATTTTCTCGCACGGCAGTTCCATTGCCCAGGACTTCGGAGCGGGTAAGATCGCCATTGCGGATGGCACATCGGCCGGATACTATCTCAAGGTAGACGCCGTCAACAACAAATTCCCGGTGGGCGTCATGCCCTATCCCAAGGGTACCACCGGCCATACGGCCAACTTGGTTCAAGGACTGGGTTTCGTATTGATGATTCACCACTCCCAGGCGCAAGACAAAGCTGCTGCTGAGTTTGTCTCGTGGTTCTTCAGCCCTAAGGTGCAGGCCTATTGGGGCACCCACTCCGGCTATCCCCCGGAGACCCGTTCGGGCTTGGCTCTGATCTCGAAAAGCTTCTTGACCAAGAATCCGGGAGTGGCTGTCTCGGCTGAGACCTTGGCCTCGCCGTACACCATCGCTCGTCCCACGAACACGGCGTACAAGGAAGTACAAAGCGTTTTGGACACGGAGTTCTACAACGCCGTCACCGGAACCCAATCCGTACAATCAGCACTGCACGAGTTGCAAAAGCAGGCCAATCAGTACCTCAGCGGGCAAAGCGCGCTCTAATCACCACGGGTCGGTACCGATCCCCCGGCAGGCTCTCTGCCGGGGGGCGGACTACCCAATGGGCGCCCATCACCAGCGCGCGTCTCACGAGCCCCTTTATCGTCGACGTCTGGGTGGCTGCCATTAGCGGCCGAATCGATCGGTTAGTGCTCGATCCCACCCAAATTGCCGCATCTGACTGGGCGCCATTGCTCTGGTTGTCGAAGACCTATCACGTGCCCGTCGAGCGTCGGGTGGAAGATTCGAGTCCCACCGTGGCTTGTGCCATGGCCGAAGCGACGGATATTGTTTGGCATGGGGCGCTAACGGGTGGGAGGTTGAGCACAGTGGCGTTGTGCTGCCGATTAGTCCTCGTGTATCATGGATTCTCCGGGCGTTGAGCACGGGAGCGCAGGATGTGCCCATACAGTTGGAAGATGTCAATCGGCAACTGCTATTCTGGGGTCAACCGCCGGTAACGCATAAGAACTTTCGCGGCATTATTCGAGCAATCCGCTTTCGGGTTCCCGGCCATGTCACGACGTCACGCGGCCGCGGCTATCTGTGGCACCCGTGTACCCCGCAAAACGAGTTTGAGAGGCAGGCCTAATAAAAGGAGTCACGAGTCTATGTTGGTAGAAGAGGCTATACGCACACGCGCCAGTATCAAAGTTTTTTCGGAAGAACCCGTTGCCCAGTCCCTTGTCGTTGGCTTGTTGGACGCCGCGGTATGGGCACCCAATCACCATTTGACCGAACCTTGGCATTTCAGCGTCGTGTCCGGCACGGAACGGGAATCTCTGGCACGTATCGTCCGATCGGAAATGCTCATGGCCGCGTCCGGGCTAGATGTCGCGATCATGCAAGCGAAAGCGTTGAAAGAGCGGCAGAAGCTCCTTAGCGCTCCCGTCATTGTGGCAATCTATTCCGACGCCGGCAACGACGAGCGCACAACCCGCGAAAACTTTGCGGCCAGTGCGGCGGCAGCGCAGAATATTTTGTTGATGGCCCACAGCAATGGCCTGGCAGGGATATGGAGAACAAGCGCCATCTATGAGCTTCCAGGCGTGCGCGCAGCTCTTCGTGTGCGTCCGGGCTCGGTATTTGTGGGTGCGCTATGCCTGGGATACCCGATGCAACGCAGCGTGCGGCGGCGCCGCACCCCTGCCGTGGAGAAGACCTACTGGTTTAAGTCGGAAGATCTGGAGCAGCCTCTCGTGGACCTCGTGGACATGCCGGTGGGCGGCAAATAGCCAGAACGACAACAACTGCCTCGACGCCTTCCCGCCGCAGCGATTGTCGACTCCGTGCAGAAGACCTATTTTCCCTCCGCACGGAGCGACGTCGCATGGGAATTAGGGTGGTACTAAGCGAACCGTTGGGGCGAAAAAGCTGCCGGGACCTCCTGGCCGTCCAGCATGGCTGATATCACCAGATGAGCCGAGTAGGGACCGCAGAGAAGCCCTCCGGGGCCGTGGCCGGTAATCACCCAGCACCCCTCAACTCCCGGAACGGCTCCCAGAATGGGACGACCATCCGCGGCCGCGGGACGCAAACCCAGCCGCCACTCTCGCACTTCCGCGGGCTGAAGTCCGGGGGCCACGCGAAACGCCTCCTCCAGCACTTGATGTTGGCCTTCGGCGGTGAAATGCGGTGCATCGCCGGTGCCAGTTTCCCGGGTCGCCCCTGCCACGACTCGCCCGTCGGGCCAAGATAAGATGTAGTGGCCCCGCAGTCCCTCCAAGATGGGCCACTGCCCAGCCCCGTCTACGGCCGTGTGCAGGTGCACAATCTGTCCGCGATGCGGGGTGAGACCCAAGTCTACGCCGAACGGTGTCAACAGGTCTCGAGACCAGAATCCCGCCGCCACGATAACGCGATCCCCCGGGAAGAATTCCCCCTTGGGCGTCTCGACTCCCACCACACGGTGATCCTCCACAACGATTCTCCCGGCCAACGCGTCCACCCAGCGGGCCCCGTGGGACTCACTGTCACGGCGCAGCGCCTCCACCAGCTTCCGACCGTCGACCCGAGCCGCCTCCGGATAATACAACGCCTCTGCCGCATCACCCAACAAAGGATGCTGCTCTCTGAGCCAAGCCGGATCGACTTCAGTCACCGTATGACGCGTGGGAAATGTTCCACTGCTCTGGCGGGCATACACGATATCTCGGGCACGATTAAAAGCGGTGGGATCCTCGCCGGCCATCCGGACCTTGGCGATGGCGGTTCGGCCAAAGCCAAGGTCGTAGTTGGACAGACGGTCCACCAACTCTGGATAGTACCGGCCGGCCGCCATGGCCAATGCCACGTAGCTCTGGTCGGTAACGGCGCTAATTTCCGGGCAAATGATACCAGCTCCTGCCCAAGTGGCGTTGCCGAGCCGTTTTACATCCAATACCTCAACCGCCGCGCCGCGCCGAGCCAGAAGGTGGGCTGCCGTCGCTCCCATCAGCCCCCCGCCGACAATGATTGTGCGCATAATCCGCCCCCCTTTTAGCCATGGACTTCGCCCTTCCGAGTCGATTATCCTGTACATGAATTCACCCATGGGGAGGATTCTCATGCTGCCGCTGCGCTCGATCCAATT
>JAJZAN010000223.1 GCA_021799435.1 Bacillota bacterium
CCCACAATTGTGCCTGGGTATAGACTGCGGCGGTGGGGCCAAATAAAGACAGGACCGCTTCCATGGGGATTTCAGTGGTGACAGCCCGTCGTTCGCCGGCCCAGCGTTTAGTCCATAGCGGCACGGATCGCGGATCATTCTGTCGGATGGCCCGGGCCGGATCCAGCGCCGCCATCCCGTGGTCCGCGGTGATGAGCATAGTAACAGGGGGACCGATTCGCCAGCGATGAAGGGCGGCGCCATATGCGGAATCCCAAGACGACAACGCCTGATCCATCTGGGCAGATTTCGGACCATCGGCATGTCCAGCTTGATCGATATAGGGCCAATAAAGCCATACGAGCCGGGTTATTGGATCTCGGAGCGCGGATCGGACGGCCTCAACAGCCGACAGGGGATTGTCTGCATGATATCCAAAGTAGCGAGATCCGGCATACAACCACCGACTAAAGCCGCTGTGCTGATACGTATGCGGACTCACCACGGCGCTGCCCCAGCCGTGCGCTGCCACCCGCTCAAAGATGGTGGGAACGATGCGCGGATAGAGGATATCTTCAGGGACCGCACATCCCACTTCATCCAAACCCGTCAGCAGGGCGGCCCGACGGCCCACCTCGGGAACAAACACCGAATAGCCCAACGCGCCATGAACAGCCGGTGGAGAGGCAAATGCCAGTGATGCCATGCCAGCAGCGGTCGTGGTGGGAAACACGCTCTGTCTACGGTAAAGTCGGCCCGGGGCTCGACGGTAGTGTGGCAAGAGGCCGTGTTCACGGGCCCGCTCAAAGATACCCAGTCCCAGACCGTCTACCACCCAGAGGACAATGCGCTCGGTCCTGGCCGGAATCCAGAACGAATCGGCTGAGTCAAGTCCCCAGTGTGCGAGTATGGCGCGGGAAACGTCGACTTGTGTTGGTATGTTCATGGGAGAGTACCGGGGGGCGTTGGGTCCAGTGAGCCTCAGCACATGGGTCGCCGCCTCGGATTCAACGGGAGAGAAGCCCAATCGGCGATAGAAGGCGTCCGCGGCAGGATTTTTGGTTCGGAGTCTGATAATCGGATAGGTCTCACGAGCTTTCGCAATGACGGCGGTAACCAGCGATCGCCCGACGCCGAGTTGGCGGACAGAGGGATGTACATACAGCCGCCGAACCCGGCCGGTCCGTCCGTCCGGGACATAGGGGTCCCGATTCAACCCACAAACGCCGACGGGCCGGTCCGACAGCCAGGCTGCGAACAAACCCTCCCCGGGCTGGTCAAACCGATTGGACCCGTCCCGGTAATCGTCGTGGAGCCGCCGGAGAAAGCGAAAGCCTTCCCGTTCGCTCTCCTCGACGAGATGAGCAAGCATCGCTATATCGTCGTCTGCAGAAAACGGACGAATGATAAGACCTGTCATCGCCCGCGGCATCCTGCGGGGGCTTGGCGCACCGTCATGTCATTGCCTCCTGTTGTCATGGTAACAGGACCTCCTTTGCCATGGGTATTTTTATGGTACAGTTCTACCCCTCAGACCGATGCCGCAGGTTAGGGGCACATCATGGAATTGAAAATCGGATATACGGCGATTGCCAACGTCGCGCGGGCTGCCGAATCTGCGGCGGTTGGTTTAGTGCTTGAATCGCCAAATTTTCGTGCTCTGTGTCCCAGTCCACCGATGGGCCCGGAGATTGGGGATCCCACGGCCGCAAAGTCCTCTGCTACAATGGGCGTGAGGTGGCCGACACGCTGAGACGCGCAATTTTGTTAGGTTCTTTGTCCGCTTTGTTCTTCTCGTCGACGTTTGTTCTCAATCGGCTTGTGACGCTTCAGGGTGCTAGCCCCTTTTGGCTGGCCAGTCTGAGATATGTGTTCACGCTGCCGCTCTTGGCTGCCGTTCTGATGGGGCGGGGCGAACTGCTCCAGGCCTGGCGGACGTTTTGGAACCGCCCGATTCCGTGGATTGTGTGGGGAACCGTGGGCTTCGGCCTGTTTTACTTGCCGATTACGATGGCGGCGCGATGGGCTCCAGCCTGGCTTATTGCGGGCGGATGGCAGCTGACCATCGTGATGGGCAGCTTAGTTGTGCCCTATGTCGATCGCCGCCGCGTTCCGTGGCGGGATATGTGGCCGTCGTTAATTATCTTAGCGGGGGTGGGTGCAGCCGAATGGAGCTCGCGCCAGACAACGGGCTGGGGCGGCGCTTTTGTCCTAATTCCCATCCTCATCGCGGCCGTTGCCTATCCCCTGGGAAACCGCAAGATGATGCAGTACACTCGAAGTCACTTGTCGAGTTTCAGCGTATATCAGCGGACATTTGACATGACCTTGGGCAGTTTGCCGTTTTGGTGTGTGACGATGATTGCGGGAGGGGTTCAATCGGGGTGGCCCAGCGGTGGAACTGTCACGGCGGCAGCCGCCACGGCGCTGTTCTCTGGTGTTGTTGCGACCTTGTTGTTCTTTTACGCGACGGACTTGGCGCGCGGCGATATCGGATGGCTCGCTCGGATTGAGGCCACCCAGTCGCTGGAAATATTCTTTACGGTGCTTGTGGCCAGCTTGCTGTTTAATCAGCAGTGGCCTCATCCCAGCCAATGGATTGGGCTCTTGGTGATTATGGCGGGGATGGTGTTGCACAGTTTGCGGCCGTCAGCAAAGAAATCCCAGCCGACTCACGCGTCGGCTGGGCCTTAAATGGCATCCCGTGCGGGGCCAGGCCCTCTGCAGAATGGAAATCCACAGACACGCATATCACGGTTCCTGGGGACGGAATAGATAGGGGAATTCCAAAAAGGGTGATAATCGATGAAATTGGCGGAAGCGTTAGCGGAG
>JAJZAN010000077.1 GCA_021799435.1 Bacillota bacterium
CGCTGAGCAGACCCATGCCGTCACCTCCGTTCGCTGCCCTCTGAGAGCACTTCGCCGAACGGAGGCGCAGTTCCTTTGCGGAATATTCTGAAGTCATGGCTAGGGATTAGTCGAACGTAACACTAGTTCGGGACAGCGGCCGCGCTCACACCAAATGTTTTCAGTACGCGGACGAGCTCTGCGGTCGCGTTGTCCGGCGAGAATTGCAGCGCGGTTTCACGGATTCCGGTTAGGGTCGAAGCACCGTTTTCAAAACAGGTCCTCAATTGATGAATCATATGATCGACGTCTGGATCCGCCCAGTAATGCCCTCTGTAGAAGGCGATAGGATAGGAATCGCTAATCTTTTGCAGCCCCTTAACTCGGACGGGATAGGCGTTCTTAGCCGTTAAGTAATCCGCCGGCGCGCTCCAATCCGTGACGATAACGGGTAAATTGCACGCCATAGCTTCCAAAATCGGGCGGCCCCACCCTTCTCCGCGCGTGGGCAGGACAAAGGCATCGGCCGATTGATACAGGGCCACAACCGCATCCTCGGACCAGTTGTCCGTGATGATCTGAATGGGCGCGCCCCCATCCACCGAAATGTGTTTATCCCGTATAAACGCCGCTAATTCTTGCTCCGGTCCTTCGGTAACAATGTTGGTTAACTTGAGAATGAGCTTGACCGGATCCTTGCGCGTAAAGGTTTTATACCAAGCGTCAATCAATATGTCCCATCCCTTGCGATAGGACCAGTCAAAAATGGAGACAAAGCGGAACACATCGTGCGGAACTCGGGTGCTCGGAGGGACAAACCGTTTGATGTCCACTGGACTCGGGACAACGTGGATCTTACGAGAATCCACGCCGCTTGCGGCAAACGTCTGGGCATTAAATGGCGACGCGACCAGGACCCCGTCAAGCTCCTTTAACCGGGGGACCCAATCCGCAGGCAGCCGATCCGTTTCAAAAAATGTACGGGCCACATTAGTTCCGAGGCGGCGATGATAAATCGAATTGCCCGGGACCCCATGCACCATGAGGGTCGAGTCGGACACCGGCAACTGTTCCATATATTTCCATAACCCTTCTTCGACGGGGGAAGAAACGGATGGAAGGGTGAAACTTTCGTCGATAATTCGGGGCACTACCCCATGTTGCGGCAAGTGCTTGAGGAAGGTGCGTGCTTCGGAACTGTATCCGGACGCATTTCGGATCGGGCCTCTCCAAATGATTTTGTTATTGTCTTTGGATGCGGAGGCGGTTTGTACGGGTTTTGGTACGGCTCTCAGGATGTTCTCCCAGGCCCTCCATGCGTTTCGCCAGGTGTAGTGCGCCTGCACATGTTCCTGTGACAGAACCCGTCTGTGCTCAAACTCAGTGGTGGAAACGCCCAGGACGGTTTTCAACGTTTCGGCAAGAGCCTCAGGATCGGACTCAAATTCCCAACCTTGTTTGGGCGAATGTTCGACCGAAAAATATCGCCGTTTTCCGGGGATTCTCCACCCGATGTGCTCGGGAACGAACTCGTTTGTCGGTTCCGTATCGCTCGCAATGGCCATCGCTCCACATGCCATGGCCTCTAGGACAGGGAGGTTGAATCCTTCGCCTCGATACGGCGATACAATTGCCCATGCCCGCCGATATAAGGCGGCCATCTCCGCTTCGGAAAGGTCCTGATCGATGAGTACGATATGGGGTGATCGCGGATCGGCCAGCGTCTCTTGAAGAAGCTGGGGCACTTCTTTGTTTTGATATACCGTTCCTTGGCCGACAATCTTAAGCACTAAGGTGACATCATCATCCGGATGCACCGTCATTCGGTAGGCCTTGAGTAATATATCCAATCCCTTCCGGGGGATTAATCCGCCCACCCATAACAGTACGCGCTTTCTTGCGTCCTCTATCCGCATCGCCGGCCCATGCGGATGATAGATGGCCCGATTGACACCGAGAGGTACCACCACAATCTTGTCCTCGGCCACGCCGCTGTAGACAAACATTTCTTTTACTGCGGATGAGTACACGACCAATCCAGCCGTCATGGGATCATTGAGGGGACGGACCCAATCTTCCGGTACAGCCCCAAATTCCCAGGCTTGACACATGATGAGTGGACCAGAACGGTCGCTCCAGTATGGGGGCCACATGTGGCGTACGTGCACATCGACGGGTTGGCTGCCGCTAATAAGGGGATATAAGGGGGCATAGGCCGGGTTATCCAAGGCGATGGGAGTGCCGTCAAATACCCGGAGAACCATTTCGTGGCCCATATTCATGGCCTCAAGGACCGTTTCGCGGTTCACCTTATCCAGACTTAAGGGGCGAAAAAAGGGCCCTTCCCACATGATTTTCATGTTTCCGACCTCACTTGACAGGATTCTTTCATTATCGGGGATGAGATGCTCATTACGCAAAACCCTGCGATAATTGGTCATTAAAATTTGCGCACGTGTTATTCCAGCTGGTACAACGGGAGTTGGAAAGATCTCCGACAGGATGTCGGAGTACAAGCCATCAAGGAGGATAAATCGATGTACATTAACACGAACGTTGCTGCGCTTTTTGCGCAAAATTCCCTCAACAATACCCAGAACAGCTTAAACAGTCTTCAGCAAGAAATGTCGACGGGACTTCAAATCAACTCGCCTGCGGACAACCCGTCTGGCTTGGCCATCTCCAGCTTGATGCAAAGTGAGATTGGCGGCATCAACTCGGCTGTCAACAACGCCAACCAGGCGACCAATTTCTTGAACGTGGCCAACGGCGGTATGCAGACGGACGTTCAGATTGTCCAACAAATCCAGCAGTTGGCGGTGCAGGCTTCCAACAGCACCAACAACGCCTCGGACAGTCAGGACATTCAGAACCAGATCAACAGTCTGTTGCAGTCCCTCGACAATGTCGGCCAAACGCTGAACTACAACAACCAATTTGTTCTTAATCAAGGGGCCAAGGTTACCTTTTCGGGTGCCGGCACCGTCTCTAACATCCAAGTCGGGGCTGACAGCGGAAACGTGGCGACGGGCAGTTACACCGTGTCTGTCACCTACAACACCACCGCCAACGCAGACGTTGTGACCGTGCAGTTCTCTGGTGCCACGGCTTTGCAAACGGTGGCGCAGGCGACCGTTAACAACGTGGGTACGACAGGTACCGTGACGCTGCAGTTGGTGTCGGGATCGAATGCCAACACCACGGACAGCTTCGCCATCACCGTCAACCAAGCAAGCGTTGCCAACTACAGCACCAGTTCGGCCTATTCCGTGGGCTTCTCGGTGTCAACGGCTGCAACGCAGTATACTTTCCAGACGGGTCCCAACCAAGGTAACGGTAACGAGGTTACAATCGGGTTTGGGAACTTCAACAGTGTGTCGCTTGGTCTGAACACCGTCAATGTGACTAGCCAGGCCGGAGCCCAATATGCGGTGGCCCAGGCGCAGCAGGCTCTCTCCATGCTCACCAATGCGCAAGGACAGGTGGGTGCCCAACTTGACCAGTTGACCTACACCGTCAGCAACTTGCAGACCGAGTCGACCAATCTGCAGGCTTCTCAGTCGACCATCATGGACGCCAATATGGCAACCGTGACGAGTCAGTTTGCACAGCAGCAAATCTTGATGCAAACAGGCATACAGGCCTTGCAAACGTCTCAGCAGTTGCCGTCCTTAGTGTTGAAACTTCTCGGCTAGTTTTCGGTTAGGTGGGGAGGCCGGTCTCCCGGCCTCCAACCTGTTCTCAGGCGGGAGGAAACATGAGCGGTTCAATTAACTGGGGTACGGTCTACAACACCCCCATCGGGCAGATTTTGCAGGACCTTAATCCCAATACCTTTGCCCAGCTGATTACGCAGGAGACGCAGACTCAGGTCTCGACCTACTCGAGCCAGGCGAAGCAAGACAATACCCAAATTAGTGCATGGACCACTTTGCAGTCCGATGCGCAAAGCTTTGCTTCAGATTTGACTACCTTGTCAACCGCTTCGACCTACAACCAGTTGACCGCGACTTCGAGCAACAACAATGTCGCCACAGCGGTTGATCAGAGCGCTCAACAAGGCTCCTATACGATTACCGTCAATGCGCTGGCACAGTCGGAAATCGATACGGGAAGCACGGCCAACATGACCGTCACCAATCCCAACGCGACACTGACAGTGCCGGGCGGCACGACACCCCTCCAGGGTACATTCAGCATTAAGGTCGGTACGCAGCCGGCGGTCAGCATCACCATGCCGTCCTCCGGCGAGAGCTTGAATGGGCTGGCTGCCCTCATTAATCAACAGTCTGGCATCGGGGCGACAGCTAGTGTGGTGCAAAACAGCCAAGGGAACTGGGTTTTGGAGATTCAGGCCAACCAAACCGGACAGGCTGTGACCTACACGGATGCGGCGCCCAGCGGATCGGCCGCACAAACGGCCGGGGGACCGCTGTATTACTTGGGGATTGTGTCATCAGATGGGACAACCCCGGGCACAACGTCCCTGTCGGCCGCCAACGTGTTGCAAGCACAAAGCTCAGCTCAGGTCAGCTTTGGTTCGACGTTCAATGCCGCCAATGCCATTACATCAACGTCCAATACGTTTACCAACCTGATTCCTGGTATGACGGTGACAGCACAGCAAGCCGGCACCACCACCATTAGTGTCACGCCCAATGTTTCCAGCATGGTGAAGTCGGTCAAGCAATTTGCGTCCGACTGGAACCAGTGGGTGTCCGACACCCAGACCCTAGCCGAGGCCGGACAGGTGGTCTCATCTGGATCAGGAGCCTCCACCACGTACAACTACGTTCAAAACCAGCACCAGGAGTTGACATCCGGGACTCCCGGAGCCGTGCTCAACGAGGTGCAGCAAGTGCTGGGCAGTACCACCAACGGACTCTCAGGGGCTTATCAGTCTTTGGCTGATGTGGGTTTGACCTTCACTTCGAGTGGGTCTTTGACGGTGAATGACAGCACCTTGACACAAGCGTTAACCACAGACCCGTCGGCTGTTCAGGCGATTTTTTCCAGCCTGAGTAAAACCTTGGGTCAGGGCGGCACAAATCCTGGGATCCTCAGCGGCTTCTCCTTGGGACCCACCAGTACCGCGGGATCGGCCATTACGCAACTCACCTCCCAAGCGGCTTCGGACCAGGGCCAAGTCAGCCTTCTGAACCAGCAAATGACGGCTCAAGAGCAACAGGCGATTGTCCAATATGGTCAATGGGTAAACCAGTTGTCCCAGTACTCTGACCAGTACTCGCTGTTAAGCGCTCTCTTCAACACGAGCAGCGGTTCCAGCACCACAGGAGGCTAACGATGGATGCCATGGAAGAGCAGTTGAATCAATACAAGCAAGACGCCATCAACACGGCCACGCCCGATCAGCTGACCCTCATGCTGTATCGCGCGGCCTTGACAGGGGTCAGGGCCTTTCGGGATACACTGCGAGACAACCCTTCCGACACCCTCACGGCCTCGCAGTTGCCGCGCGACATTCTGGTGGGACTGGCTGAGAACGTGAATCCGGATCACCCGCATAGCCAGACTATGAAAGACTTGTACCTGTTCTGCTGGAGAGCGCTGTTGGAATCGTCCACCTCCCGGAGCCCAGAAGGATTGGATACGGTGGTATCGATCTTGGAAAACTTGATTGCGGGGCTTGAAGAGTATACCGGCCGTCGTCGGGTGCCGGTCGCGACTACCGTTTCCGAAGAGCCGGTATCGATTAACTTTGCCGGCTAGCCAGGCGGCCCTGAGCGGTATTGAGCAGACTCTGCTCATCAGACGATAGGCTGTCCCATCCACTCAGCGTGGCCACGATCTGCTCTAACGGCAGGGCCAGCAAGATCGTGTCCAGCACCGCATCAAAGCTCGAACCCGCCAAAAGCGTGAAGATGGCAGACCATCCGTCCCGAAACGGCGGGTTTTTTTGTATCGCCACCAATAGAAAAGCCAGCGCTTCTTTGGGCTTTCCCTGCTTGAACAGCGCTTGCGACAATTTGTACAGGGGTTTGAATCCGCCGACTCCCGTTTCGGTCATTAAAAAGCCTTGGGCTTCGCCAATGGCTAGACATTGGCGGAAGGCCTGTTCTGCATCCGTCCACTGGTCGGCGTTCATGTGAAATTGGCCCTCCAGAAAGTGGAAGTCGGTATAGGCCGGGTACGCCATCTGGCCTTCCTTCAAAGCCCGGACTGCCCGCTTGTGTTCGCCATTGAGCTCCAGAAGTCGGGCATAAGTGGCCTGAGCCAACACCCAGAGAGGGTGCTCCACCCCAATATTTTTCAGAGCTCGCCGCACGCTGCTTAACCCGGATCGGAAGTCTCCAGCGGCCATGTGGGTGAGGGCTAGCTGCCACAGCATGTAGCCGTCGTTGGGATTTTCTTGGACGTGCTTTTCTAAGAGTGCGCGGTTTCGGTTGGTCTTGTCGCGGTTCGTCATGACGGCATTCAGGTAGCCTTTGTGCAGGAGCCGCAGGTTTAAGGGTGCGACGCCCATATGTTGCCGACCTAAAGACTGAAATACCTGCTCGTGTACACGCCCCTCGAACCGTACCTGCGGATGGGCGCGAAAGAGACGCAGCACGTAGCTCTCTGAAATGTCTTGAGCCCGGTCCATGACAGAGACGATGCGGACGTTGTAGGCATCGGCGATGGGCGTCTTCACGGCTTGGGTCAAGATAGGGATATCATCCGATATCAGTTCTTCGTCGGCATCGATCACCAATACCCACGGGGTCCGCACCAAGTCCAACCCGACATTCCGTGCCTTGGCAAAGTCGTCGGGCCATTCGATCTCGATGACCTTGGCCCCGAAGGATTTCGCGATGTCCACGGTGCGGTCGGTCGAACCGGTATCGACCACGATGATTTCATCGGCCACGCCTTTGACGGATAACAGACATTCAGGGAGAAAGCGTTCTTCGTTCTTCACAATCATCGAGACAGTCAAGAGCCCGTCCATTATGAGCCTCCACGGTGAGTCTTCCTCATACCAGTGTAGGGGAGCAGGCCCTGGTACGGGAAATATTAAGCAGGACGCGAGAAAAGAAGGGGCTTGCCGTGTTAAGGGAAAATGACGAGCGGCCGCCGGGTTCGGGGATGGTCAATGGCCACCAGGGGGGCGTCATACACGCGCGGCACAATATCGGAATGCAAAATCTCCTCACTGGGTCCATGGGCGACAAGCTTTCCTTGGTCCAAAACCCACAGGGTGTCGGTGTAAAGGCCCACCGTGGTCAAGTCATGATAGGCCATGAGCACAGTCGTGCCGCCTTTGACCATCTCGCCAATCAGGTCCAGAAACCTTAGAGCATGGCCCGGATCCAAGTGGGCGGTGGGCTCGTCCAAAAGCAGCAAGGGAGCGTCTTGGACAAGCGCTGCGGCGAGAAGGGCCCGTTTGGCTTCTCCCCCAGAGAGGGTGGTGAAGGGGCGGCGGGCTAAGTGGTTGACGCCCGTCATCTCCATCACGCGCTCGACATGGGTGGCATCTCCTCTTCCGGAAAAACCAAGCCGCTCACGCCAGGACAGCTGATTCAGCCGACCCAGTTCTACCACCTCTTGAACCGTGAGATCAAAGCTGGTGTCGAGCGTCTGTGGGACGAAGGCCATCAGCCGGGCGCGGGCGGCTGGACTGAGCGCGTGGATCGATTGGCCTTGGACCGTGATTTCCCCTGCGCCCGGGGTGAGATAGGCGGCAATGAGTTTCAGCAGAGTCGACTTGCCTGCGCCATTGGGACCGATGAGGCCGACCCAGCTGCCTTGGGGGATATCGGCTTCAATGGGTCCCAGGGCTCGATCGGAGCCGGGCCAAGCATACTGGATGTCGACTAAGGATAGTACCGCCTGTCTGGCAGACATTTAGGATACGCCTCCTCGCTGCCTCTGCCGGTTATGCTGGACCAGCAGGTACAGAAAATACGGGCCGCCCAGAAAGGCGGTCACTAAGCCGACTGGGACAGGCCCGATGACGGGCAGAGATTGCGCCACCGTATTGGCCAGACTCAAAAAGGCCGCGCCGATCAGAAAGGATAACGGGATCAGGGTCCGGTGATTGGGCCCGTTAATCCGTCGGACGATATGGGGAATGACGAGACCGACAAAGCCAATGAGGCCGCTGAGGTAGACAGCGGCCGCCGTCAGGAGGCTCGCGGCGGCCAACAGGACAGTCTGAACGCGGCGCACGGGAACGCCCATGTGGTGCGCCTGTTCCTCGCCCAGCAGCAGGGCATTCATATCGGGCACCAACGGCCAGATAACACCGGTTGCGAGCAGAACCAGCCCGAAACTGATGGCCAGCTCAGACCAGTTGGTGCCGTCGATGCCTCCCACTTCCCAGGCGAAGATGGTGGTGAGGCTTTGTTGGTTGATGAGCATCAAGAATGTGGTCACGGAACTCAATATGATGCCAATGGCGTAACCCGCCAAGATGAGTGTCAGCATATTGGAGGTTCCGCGCCCGCGGGACAATAGATACGAGACAAAGACCGCCGCCAGCGCGCCGACAAATGCTCCCGGAGCCATGAGACCGGCATAGGGCATCAATTCCTGCGCCAAAGTCGCTCCAAGCCCCGCACCGGACGATGCACCGACAATGTAGGGGTCTGCCAACGGATTTTTCAGCAAAGCTTGCATGACGGCTCCCGCCACGGCTAGAGCCCCCCCCACCAGCGACGCGGTGAGCACTTGGGGCATGCGAATATCCCAAATGATGGTGCTGGTGATCGAACCGTTCGGATGCGCCAGCCGGCCCAAAATCGTCCCCAGGGGGATGGGGGTCGGTCCGTGCATAACCCCCACCACCAGGGTGACAGCCAATAGCAGCAGGGCTCCTAAAAACCGCACGGACACCCCCGACTGGCTTTGCATCCTATTTGTCCGCCAACTTGGGATGCAAGAGACGCACCAGCTCTTTGAGCCCCATCACCATGGCCGGCGAGGGCGTGTCAATATAGGACGGCTGCGGGACCTCAAAGACATGTCCCGTCTTGACCGCACGAATGGCCGAGAACCCGGCTGTTTGCTCCTCTTGGGAGATGCTGGTGCCGCCGCCGTCGATCAGAATGACAGAGGGGTCAGCTGCGACAACTTGCTCGGCCGTGACCTTGGGCCACTGCTGCTTTGACATGTGAGCGGCCACGTTTTGTGCGCCTGCCATGCCGATGAGGGAGTTCAAAAACGTATGCGGTCCCACCGTATACAGTCCCCCTAAATCGGTGAACACGGTAGGCCGCGGGAGCGCCTTCACTTCGGACTCAACCGACGTGAACTGTTTTTTCATGCGCGATACCAAGGCTTGAGCTTGGGCGGTTCGGCCTGTGGCCTTGCCTACCAACAGAATGTCGTGATAGACGCCTTGGACGGAGTTGGGATTCAAGGTGATGACGGGAATGTGAAACTTGGCCAACTCGGAGATGCCCTTTACGCCCGGACCGGTAATCACCAAATCCGGCTTGGCATCCACCACCTTTTCCACACTGATTCCGGGATAGGATGGACCAATATTCTTGAGGCCCCTCAATTGGGCTTTCCAGGGAGCTGGGGTGTACTCGATGGTGGAAGCATCGATGCCGGCCAGGTGCTTTTTTAAGCCCAGGTCCAAGGCAATTTCTACGTTGCTGGGCTCCAGCGTCACGATGCGGGTGGCTGGACTGTTCAGCACAATGACGTGGTGGATATCATCCACAATCCGAATCGGGGTATGGCTGGCCGCGTCCGCGACAGGGCCCGAAGACGCTCCGCATCCAGCCAGCAGTGCAGCGGACGCTAGAAGTGCGGCGGCTGCGACCGTTGTACGTGTCCACATAAAAAAGTCCTTCTCTCATCATAGGATGAACCTTTGGCGAGAAGGGCCGCATGAAAAAGAGGCGGCGCCCGACAACCCGCAGGCTCGCCCGAATATTGCAGGTAGGTCTCCTGGCTCTCGGATCATCGCTCCCGACGGGCCTTCCGATACATCGTGGCCCAGTCTGCTCCCCGTAAACAGTGGCGGGTGCCGCTCAGGATTTTCACCTGATTCCCTGTTATACACCTACAGTTCGGTTGACTCTAGTGTAATTCGGGACGTTCCGTCTGGCAACCCGGGCGACTTCTCCTAGCGCCGGGACCGCCGGCAGGGAAACCGGCTCTAGAAGCTTGGGGGGGTAACACTGACCATGTAGATGACAGGTTTCGTTGACTGGTTGACGTAGCGATGGGCCCGACGGGAGTCGAAGTAGATGCTGTCCCCCTGTCGCAACACGTGGCTTTGGTCGTCTTCGAACTCTACCGTTAGCTCGCCCTTCAACACGACGGCGCACTCTTCCGAGGCGTGCTCCCAAAGTTCCGGAGAGGACTCGGCTCCGGGCTCCAGCACCCCTTCCAAAACCTCCAAGCGCCCAAACCCTGGTGAGATGCGAGTGTAGGCCACGCCTCTAGACGATGTACTAACCGACAACCGCCTTTCACGCGGAATGACGGCCACGGCTGTTTCTGAGCTCTCCTGAAACAAGCTGAAGAGAGGCACATTGAGCGCACGTGCCAATTTGCGCAGCGTATCGAGGCTGGGGTCCACCTGGTCGCGCTCGACTTGGCTCAAGAGCGCAATGGAAATCCCAGCTTCTTCTGCCAGCGATTTGAGGCTTAGGTCGCGCGCCTGCCTAAGCGAGCGCAGCTTTCGTCCCAACATATGGTTTCCTCCGGTTAGAAGCATTGTAAATCTTCTTTCGGAAAACCTCCAAGCCTGTCGGATGCGGGCCTCTTCCGAATATCGATCGGAATCGACAAAATATCTGAAAAACTGACAAATACCCTTGACCGGATTATCCGAATTGATTACCATATGTTAATATTTTGCTCAGACGGAAATATTTTTATTCCTGGTATAATTGACAGCCTGCTCACGTTGCGATGGGCTGAGATGTCGGAAGGAGAAAACGCGATGAAGCGGGTATTGGCAGTGGGATCTTTGTTGTTGGTGGGAGGACTGATTTCCGCTTGCGGGACCACCCCAACCACCTCTTCGACCACCACAAATATCAGCGACGCAGCACAAATCGCGATCGCCATGCAGCCAGACGAGTCACCAAATTGGTTTTTCCCTGTATTGTCGGCGACAGCTTACAGTACGCTGAACCTTCAGGTCGATTCGCTCATGTATAAACCGCTCTTGGATATTACCGGGACGGACAGTATCGATTACAATCGTTCACTGGCCAAGTCCGTGACGTGGAACGCGGCCGGAACCCAATTTGTCATTCATCTCAACCCCAAATACCATTGGTCGGATGGGCGGCCGGTCACCGCCAAGGACGTCGTGTTTGCGTGGGACATTATGAAGGCCGCGAGTAGTGGCGCATCCAATCTGCCGTGGAGTTACGGAGGCGCCGGCATCGGCGGCGTGCCGACGGATTGGGCGAGCGTCCGCGCCCAAAATGCCAGGACGGTGGTCGTCAACGTGACGAAACCCGTCAACCAACAGTGGTTTCTGCGAAACGGGCTTGGTCAGCTCTACCCCGTGCCTGCGTTCGTGTGGGACAAGTATCCCAATAACGCGGCCCAAGAGCTGAAGTTCATCCTCGGGGTGGCCAACAGTCCGACAGCGCCGGAATACCGCGTCGTGGACGGCCCGTACAAGTTTTCCGCGATGGAAGCCAACCGCTATTGGAGCTTAGTGGCGAATTCCTCGTACGATGGTCACAAAGCGACGATTCATAAAGTTACGTTTCAGTACGAAACCTCAAGTGCCAGCGAGTTTGCAGCGCTGAAGAATGGCACGGTGACTTACGGCTATCTGCCCTACTCATTGTGGAAGGAACGACACAATCTCGGATCCGACAAGATGTCAACCGAGTATGTGTTTGGCTTTAACTTTATGCCCATTAATTTCAATTCGGCAGCCCCCGGGGGCATTGGACTGGCGTTCCAGCAGTTGTATGTGCGGCAAGCGCTTCAGATGGGCATTGACCAGGTCGGGATAAGCAAGACCCTGTTCCATGGACAGGCCGTCCCAGAGGACAGCCCGATCCCCGCCAAGCCGTCGACGATTTTCTATGACTCGGCCCTGAAAAAGCCATTGTATCCCTATGACATCGCGCGCGGCCAACAGTTGCTGGAAAAGCACGGGTGGAAGCTGGTCAAGGGCGTCATGACGAAGGATGGGCGGCGATTGGCGTTCACCTTGGTATACCTCTCCGGAAGCAATACAGAAGCCAACATCGTCCAACTGCTCAAGGTTGATTGGGCCAAAGAGGGCATACAGGTTTCTCTTGAAGCGGAGCCTTTTGACACGGTCATCGCAGACATCAACCAAGCCCAGGCCAGCAAGTGGGCCATGGCCTTGGTGGGACCAGGATGGTCATACGAACCCGATTACTATCCTTCGGGCGGCGGCTTATTCGCGACCGGATCTGGAGCCAACTATGGGGGATACTCGAGCGGCACGATGAATGGACTCATTCAAAAGACGTACCTGCCCGGAAGCCAGGCGGCTGCTCTTCAGAGGTTGGACGCCTATCAGCAGTACGCGGCGCAGGACCTGCCGGTGCTGTGGATGCCGCTTCAGCCAACCTTCGTTGTCTATGCGGGCGGCCTCCACGGTGTGCTATCGACGATGGATCCGGTCAGCGACCTCCTCGCGATTAATCGTTGGACCCTCTCGCACTAGCGGGGAAATGACGTGGAGGAGGTGGTGACGATGGAGGGGCGGACCCGCATCCTCACTTTGAAGAATGGATATCACGTATGGACCCGTTGCGTCGGCACGGGTCCTATGCCCATCTTGCTGCTCCATGGAGGGCCCGGGGGCGATCACGAGTATCTGGAATGTCTTGCCGAGCGGTTGCCGCTCGACCGGTACCGCCTATACTTCTACGACCAGTTGGGATCCTATCGCTCTGATCAGCCGGAGGACCGCTCGCTGTGGAGCGTTGAGCGGTTTCTTGAAGAAGTCGAGGAAGTACGGCAAGGGTTGGGATTGGATCGCATGGTGCTGTTTGGTCATTCATGGGGCGGCATGCTGGGGATAGAGTATGCTTTGTCCTATCCGGATCACTTGGCGGGGCTGGTCATTTCCAACATGGTTCCCAGCATCGCCTCGTATACAGAGCACCTGAACGAGTTGCGTGAGGCCCTGCCCCCTGAACTCCAGAGCCAACTGGCCGCGTACGAAAGCCGCGGAGACTACCAACATCCCCAATACCTGAAGGTGGTTGAACGCCTCAATCAGGAGCATCTTTGCCGTTTGGATCCGTTGCCCGTCGCGGTCGCCCGCAGCTTGGGGCGTCTGAACGTCGAGGTCTACGAGACGTTGCAGGGGCCCAATGAATTTGTGGTCACAGGACGGTTCAAGGATTGGGATCGATGGGCGGACTTGCCCCGTATCAGAGTGCCTGCCTTAATTCTCGGGGCCCAGTACGACACCATGGATGCTCAAGCATTGGTGCTCATGAGTCAACGCATGCCTTTGGCAACCTGTGCGATTTGCCCGAATGGCGGGCACATGGCGATGTGGGATGATCCCGAACACTACTACCCGCCATTATTGCAGTATCTGGAGGGCTTGCGGCCCTTCTAAAGCGCTGGGCCGGCAATACATAGATTATGACAGACGGGGGGGTCCGAATTGCGCGCAGAGTCCTTTCGCAAGCACTTTCCCATTTTCAGCGATAGTGTGCATCTGTGTAGCTGCAGCGAGGGTGCTTTATCGGATAGGGTCATGGTGGCGATGAATGAATTCATGACCAGTTGGAGGACTCAGGGCGCTCCTTGGGAAGCCTGGATGGAGGAAGTAGACCACGCCCGCCAGCAGTTTGCACAACTCATTCACGCCGAAGCCAAAGATGTCGCTGTGGTGTCGTGCGCCTCTGAAGGGGCCTTTCATGTCGCGGGAGATCTGCGGTTCGATAACCAGCGTGCCGTGATTCTCACCAATGACATGGAATTCCCGTCCATTGCCCATGTGTGGCTCGCCAGCCGGGAGCGGGGGAGCACCGTGCAGTTCGTTCCCCAGCAAGACGGTTGGGTACGCACCGAGGACTATCTGAACCTCATCACGGATCGCGTTGCGCTGGTCTCGGTGCCATTGGTATCGTACGCCAATGGATTTCGGTTTCCCGTGGCGGAGATCGCGGCTAAGGCCCATGCTCATGGTGCCCGGGTCGTGGTTGACGCCTATCAGGGTTCCGGCGTGGTGCCGATCAATGTGAACAACTTGGGATGCGATTATCTCATTTCCGGTGCGCTGAAGTATTTGCTGGGCGCTCCCGGGATGGCCTTCTTGTGGGTGCGCCCCGGTCTTGAGCGGGGTCCCAATCCTGCGCTGACGGGCTGGTTTGCCCGCACCAACCCGTTCGCTTTTACGCCCAGGGTCTTGGATTATGCTGGGGATGCGCGCCGATTTCAGACCGGTACGCCTTCCATCCCGGCGGCATACGCCGCGGCCGCGGGACTATCGCTGATTAATGAGACGGACGCCACCGAGGTGTTCCAGCACGTTTCGGGGTTGGCGGAAAGACTGCAGAACGCAGTTCTGGACTTAGGATACCGCCTGTATTCGCCCACAGCACCCGAGCACCGAGGGCCGCAAGTTTCCCTATGGGTAGACGATGCGGAGCGGCTCTCCCACTTTTTGCAAGAACGAAGCATATTGGTGAGTCCAAGGGGTCAGGCCGTGCGGTTGAGCCTCCATTACTACAACAATGAGGATGATGTGGCGCAGGTTGTGGAGGCCCTAAAGGATTATCAAAGCCAACAACCCGGGCGATAGCAAAGCGCCCAGTGGAAAACGGCGAAGCAGGGGGAGGCCGTGAAGGCCTCCCTGCTCTATGATGCGGCAATGACACGAGCTGGCGAGCCATTGGAATTTTTTATCTTTAAAGGCAGGGCGGTGACGTGGAAGATCGGCGGCAAGTCGGGCTGATAGGCGAGATTTTCTACAATCAGCAGCGGGGCTCGCAGCAGGCGCCGATGGATGGGGAAGGTCTCGGTGGACACGGGGTCTACGGACGGGGCGTCCGTGAGAATCATGCCGACATGCTTTTCCAGCAGGAACTCGGCACCGTCATCACTCAGAACTGGAAAGGGGCGGAAGTAGTCCCTGGTCCCCCAGAAGCGGTACTGCCCCGTCAACAGCAACACACCGTCTCCAGTCTGATATTGGGCCAGTCGGGGCTTTAAAAATGCCTCGGTGATTTCTTTCGTTTCCTGACAGTCGACCGTTACAACCCGGCGGATGAAGGCGTTTAACGGAAACTGGTCGAGCGACCGGCCGTCGGCGTGAAAATGATTAGGGGCGTCGATGTGCGTCCCCAGGTGATTCCAAAAAGTAAATTCCGACATGCCGTAGCCATCTTTGGCCGGGGTGGCAAAGTCATGGAGCTTCGGTTGCGGCGTGCCGGGATAGAGGAGCATGTCCTCACTGATGGTATAGGTTAAGTCCCACATAATCCTCATCCTTTCCTTGCTTTCATTATGGCGGAACTCATGATTCCGCGGCATGCCCAGCAGACGATTGGTATTGCAGCCGGGAAGGGATGCCCAGCGCGGCAGCACCCACAACGAGACTCCAGGCAATCAGGTATAGAAGCGGTGCATGAGTGCCGAGGGGCATCAAGGCGCCGTACCCCAGGGGTCCCACCACCGCGCCCACATATCCCACGGCCAGCAAGAGTCCCGATGCGCGGCCCACCTGCTGCTCAGGAACCAGCTCAGCCGGAGCGGCCATGCCTAGCGTAAAGATGACAGCGGTGGTAGCGCCGATTAAAGGGGACCACAAATAGGCCCAAGCCGGCAGCATGGCGACGCCCGCGATCGCACCCGCCATGACCAGGGAGACGCCGAGAAAAGGTCTCCGGAATCCCTGGCCCCAACGAAGGAGCCAGGGGGACGTTAGGCCGCCCACGATGGAGCCCAGCGAAACTATCGCGAGAGGAAAGGAGGCGTGGGCCAAGCTCCATCCCTGACGAACATAGTAATCCGGAAGCCAGGTCACCAAGGCATAAA
>JAJZAN010000078.1 GCA_021799435.1 Bacillota bacterium
AGCAGGCGGGACAGCAGCGCTTCGGTTTGGGGATAGCGGTGTTCCAACCACAAAAAGGCTTGGCCGAGGTGTTTGGCGTCTTGGCTGAGTCCCCAGCGAAGCACAAACATCCTTGGGATTCGTGATGTTAAGCTCCTTGGCCGCCTTAACGGGCGGATAGCGAAAAAGTTCGCCGGGGCTGACTGTGAGCGGAGGCAGGGAGGAATCGACGAGGCATCGGGTTAGCCGCACCCCGTTTGGGAGTCCAGGTCCGGTTAGATCGGTGGACTCGAAGTTCACTTCGCGGAAATGGATGCGCGATAAGTCGACGTTGAGCCGCTCCAGGGATATCCCCGATACCAAAAGCTCATACTGCCAGCGAAACTTGGACTTTCGGAGGGTGGTTTCCAACTCTTGTACATACCTGCCTAGCTCGCCGCCCTGCTCGGCCGCCACGTGTGTGAGTCGATGGTAGCAGTCAAATTGGATCCGTGTACAGCCAACTAGTCTTCTGGAAGCCGGATGGGATACGCATCAAAGGTGTCGATGATGATTTCCAGCCTGATCGTCGACATACGCGCCCCCCTTGGTTTCAGAATGGAGAGAGACTGCGATTTTTATACGGACTCAGTCGCTCTTTGCTACACTCAATTTATGGCATGGCAACCGCTGTCGGAGGCCGACGTAGGTCTCGATCGGAATTTTTGGCACATCATCCTCACCACCGGCATCGCTGGCGTGGGCGACCAGATCGCCTTGTTCGCCCGCATTTGGGCTGCCCTCACTTTTGGCCGCCACGGATTTTTCGTGGCGCCGACGGTGCTGGCGTACTCCTTGCCGATGGTGTTGTTTATGCTCGTGGGCGGCGCGGTGGGGGGCCGTCATCCTCTGCGCGCACTAATCCTGGCGGGATTGTCTCTGGCTGTGGTCACTGTGACTTTAGGAGGAATCCTGCCTCTCACCCCGGGGGTACTTATTGCCGCGTCTTTCGTTTCGGGGGTGCTGGACAGCGTCCGGTCGCCTACAGGACAATCGCTCATCGCCCTGGCCGTCACCCCGAATCACTTGTACGAGGCCAACCGGATACGCCAAGCCCGGTTTCAAGTCACGCGACTCTTGGGGCCAGTGGCTGCTGGAGCCCTGATAGCCGTTTTGGGCGTTCGTCATACCTTTTTGGCAGCGACGCTCTTGTACGTGATGGGATCGCTGGGGCTCTTGGGGGCCAAACTGGCACAGCCTATGATCCCGGGACGAGGAGTGGATTGGGGCGCCATCGGACGTGGCTGGAGACTCATCCGAGGCCGGTCGGAAATGTTTTGGATGATGATTTTCTACGGCTTTTCCAACTTTGCGTGGCTGGGGCCGCTGCAGGTCGGTGTGCCCCGTCTGGTGCGCCTCATTTTTCATTCGGGACCGACCATGCTGGGCGTGGTCAACGGCGCTTTCGGTTTGGGCCTGTTATTGGGAACTCTACTGGCAGGACGGTTGGGCCGGGACGTCCGGGCCATTCGTTACATGTTTCTGTTTACCGCCGCCAGCGATTTAGTTCTCGGGGCAGCGGGATTCCAGACCAATAGCTGGGGGCTGGCGGTTGCGTTTTTTGCTTCCGGTCTTCTGTTCGCTCCGGTCGGGCCTCTATTCAGCACCTACGTGCAGTCCAGAACCCCTCCGGACACCATGACGTCGGTGCTGTCCTTCACCAGCTTGACTCTGCAGGGGGTGCAGCCGGTGTCGGTGTTGGCGAGCGGCCTCTTTTCGGCTTTTGACCCGCGGGTTTTGTTTTTGGCGGCCGGCAGTATTGCCACCGTCGCGGATCTGGTAGGGTTTTCCTGGGTAAACAAACTGATGGGACGAGATACCGTGGGAGGGACTAAATGATGAAAGCTGTCGTGTTGGAGACCTTTGGCGGGCCTGAAGCGCTCACCATCAAAGAGATTCCGGAACCCGTGCCGGGACCCGAGGAGATCCGCATTCGCGTAGCCGCATCGGCACTGAATCGGGCGGACTTATTGGAGCGTCAAGGACTCTATCCTCCGCCGGGCAAGAAGCCGGCGTTTCAAGTTCCGGGTCTGGAAGTGAGCGGCTGGGTGGACGCGGTGGGGGACCGGGTGACCCTTTTTCAGCCGGGCGACCCGGTCATGGCGCTCTTATCCGGGGGAGGGTATGCCGAATATGCGTTAAGTCATGAGCGGCTGGCGATGCCCATTCCCTCAGGCGTTCCGGTGGCGGAGGGAGCGGCAATCCCGGAGGTGTTCCTGACCGCCTTTGACGCGCTCTTTTCCCGAGGAGGCGGACGGCCGGGCGACCGGGTGCTGGTGCACGCTGGGGCATCGGGTGTGGGCTCGGCGGCCATCCAACTAGCCCGTCAGTCGGGATTTCGGGTGGCAGCCACGGTCGGATCGCAGCGGAAGCTGGAAGCCGCCTATGCCTTTGGCGCCGACCGGGTGATAAACTATCGCACGGAGAAGTTCCGGGAGGCGGTACTGGAATGGAGTGGGGGCGACGGAGCGGACGTCATTTTAGACTTCATCGGCCAGCAATATCTGGAGGATAACCTGTTGTGTTTGGCTCCTGAAGGGACTCTGGTGCTAATTGGGACCATGAGCGGAAGCACAGCCCCGATTAATTTGGGACTCGTGTTGGGACGACGCCTCAAAATCCACGGGACCGCGCTCCGATCCCGGCCCGTAGAACAAAAAATGGCTCTTGTGCAGGCGTTCTTGCACCAAGTGTCGGGGTGGTTTTCATCGGGAGCGGTGAAGCCGGTCATTGATCGCGCCTATTCCTTGGCCGAGATTGCCGAGGCTCACCGCTATATGGAATCCAATCAAAACATCGGAAAAATCCTGGTGCAAGTTTAGGAAGTGAGGGCGCTATGTCGACGAGCCAGGTACTGAGCTGCCTTTTCCAAAACCTCGGACAGCGACGCCGGCTCGTCGTCTTGCAAGCGTCCGCCTGCGGCCCGCGCGTGCCCACCGCCGTGAAACAGGTCTTCCATCAATTGGGCCGCGTCGACGCGGCCGTCGCTGCGGGCGGACAGCTTCTTTTCAGGCTTTAGTGTGAGAACCAATGCCGCGCCCCGCTCAATCAGGGTGTGCGAGACCACATTGATCGATCCTTCCTCCTGCAAGAGGACGCCGTAGATGGGGAAGTCGAGGTCCTTGTGATAACGCACGGCCGTTTTGAGGTGCTCTTCCACGAATCGTACCTCCTCGCGCACCAAGCGGCTTAACTGGTCTGCCTCGTCCGGTGTGAACGGGACCCAGCCGTTGCCGAAGCGCTCCCGATACCAGCCGTAGCCCAAATCGTGGAACATCCGATTGAGGTCTTGGCCGGCTTCGTGCCAGGGGAGCCACAAGTCATAACGGGCCACAGCGCGGCAGAGACGCAGCCACTCGGTGCTGGGGGGCAGCCAACCCTCTTGCACGGCGTAGTCGTACATCAGAAGAGCGCCAGAGCGGGATTGATCGAGCAGGACACGGGGGTCCGACGCCAGCGGCAGAGCTGACTGATGGTGATCCAACACGTAAGTGACGCGCTCTTTCCAACGGGCCCAGGCTTCCGGCTTCAACGAGACATCGGCCATATACACAGAATCGTTGCTAGTCACCTGTTCCAATCCCGCCTCGACGCGGTCCGGTTCGACAAAGATGGGTGTCAATCCGGAGGCTTCGCCAACCAGGGCTGCTGTGGCGCCGTCCAAACATTTGTCGTGGGTAATGAGCCAACCTCGCATATCTGTCTCCTCGCACAACACGTTTTATGACTTTCGGTGCAAACTGGGGAACCCCCATGCCGGGGGATTGATTCGAAGGGTTAGGATTGCGCTAATGCATCACTTCAATACGACGGGCGCGGATGGTGCGGCCGTTCCGGATGCCGTAAACCCGAACCCGAAGCCCAGCATATAGGGGACTAGGGTCCATGATGTTGGTGGAGGAATCGGTTACCACGGTGACCAGGCGGTGCCCAGTGCTGTTCTCGACCGCGAGAAAACGGCGGCCGGCGGTTAGAGATTTGGCGGCGGGCACGTGTCCGGCAACCAGAACCGTGACCCCCAGCATAAAGAGCGCCAATCGTCGTTTTTGCCGAATTTGCATCCCGTTCACCCCTTCGAGATCTTATTCGTCTTCAAGACTCGGATTCCTGCTGGCGATGGTGTCCGGGACCAATGGTGCTACAATGACCATACACCATCTAAAAGAGGGATGCTTTTGCCAAAGCGCGCCTTTGTGTTCGCTCTCTTGACCATTCTATTCTGGTCCTCCGCCTATGTCGGCATCCGCATCGGGCTCACGGCATTTTCGGCTTGGCATGTCGTGTTGCTGAGATTCCTTACCGCTAGTGTGGTGCTGCTCGTGGGGGTGCTGCTGACCAGGGGGCGTCTGGTGCCGCCTCGTGATGCATGGTGGCGGGTGGCGGCATCAGGACTGACCGGATTTACGATTTACCATACCGCTTTGACTTTGGGCGAGCGGACCGTCGATGCCAATACCGCCAGTTTTATCATTGCAGCGGCCCCGTTGTTTTCCACCCTCCTGGCGCGGCTGTTTTTAGGGGAGCGCCTGAGGCGCTGGGCCTGGCTGGGCACAGGTATAAGCTTCCTCGGCGTCGGGGTGATCTCCGGATTTGGACAAGGGTGGCACTGGAACGCGCTTTTGATAGTCCTGTCGGCGGTATCGACGGCCGTGTTCTTTGTGCTGGAGCGTCCCCTGCTGGACAAGCACAAGGCGCTCGATGTCACCGCCTGGGTCACGTGGGCCGGTACCATCCCCATGCTCCTCTATGCATATCACCTGCCGGAAGCGGTGGCGCGGGCGCCCTTGTATCCGCTGCTCTGGGTTATCTATATCGGCGTTTTCCCTGCGGCCTTGGCGTACCTGACGTGGAGCTTGGCACTGGCAGCCGCCCCGATGGGTCAGGTGACGCCGGTGCTCTACCTCAACCCCATTTTAGCCAGCCTATTGGGATGGACGGTTTTGGGGGAACATCCCACTTGGGGATTGGCTGCGGGGGGCTTTTTGGTATTAGGGGGCGTGTACTTGATTCAGGTGCGGGGACGAGCGCCAGCCATTAAAGAAACGGTGGCCAGGGCGATTGGAGAAGGAGGGTAGACGGGATTATGCCAATTTATGAGACGGTGTTGGATGCGGTGGGGGGAACGCCCCTCATTCGATTGAATCGCGTAGGAGGCGCTGAGCGCGCCCGGGTGTTGGTAAAACTGGAGGCCGTCAACCCGGGCGGTTCCATTAAGGACCGGATTGGTTTGGCCTTGATTCGGGCGGCGGAAGAGTCGGGTCGGCTCAAACCCGGCGGCACTGTGGTTGAAGCGACGGCTGGCAACACTGGAGTCGGGCTGGCCATGGCTGCTGCCGTACTGGGTTACCAGAGTGTGTTCGTGGTGCCGGACAAGATGAGTCCGGATAAGATCCGGCTCTTGAAGGCTTACGGGGCCCGAGTCGAAATTGTACCGGATGTGCCGAGGAACGATCCCCAAAATTATCAGCAGGTGGCCCAGCGCTTAGCGGACCATTTGGCTGGGGCCGCGTACATGGGACAGTTTGAACAGAAGGCGAATCCGGAGACGCATTATCGCACCACGGGGCCCGAGATTTGGGAAGCGACTCAAGGACAGGTGGGAGCCTTGGTGGCCGGGGCGGGCACCGGGGGAACTATTTCCGGCATCGGCCGCTACTTGAAAGATCAAAAGCCAGACGTTGAGGTGATTGGAGCCGATCCGGTCGGGTCGATCTTCACGGGGCCCGTGGCGCCGTTCCTCATCGAAGGGATGGGAGAGGATTATTATCCCGACACCCTCGATGCGGATGTGGTGGACCGTTGGGAGGCTGTGAGCGACGAGGAGGCCTTTGACATGGCGCGACAATTGGCACGCCAAGAGGGGATTTTAGTCGGCGGATCGTCTGGAGCCATCGTCGTGACAGCCCTTAAAGTGGCCCGCGACTGGCAGAAATCTGACTGGATTGTGGCCATGTTGCCAGACACTGGACGAAACTACCTCTCCAACATTTTTCGAGAAGACTCCTGAGGTTGGGCTTGACAGCTAATATCCAGGGCTGACAATGGAGAAGACGGTAAATTTTGACGTTTGGTGGGGGAGGGATTCCGGTGCAAATTGGCGACGTGGCACCAGAGATTCAACTGACTGATACGAGCGGGGAGACGTTTTCGTCGAAGGCCCAAGTGGCCCGCGGTCCTCTCGTGGTCGCGTTTTACCCGTTGGCTTTCACAGGTGGGTGAAGCCAGGAACTAGTCCTCTGGAAAGGGGACTACGGCCAGATTCAAGAGAGCGGTGCGTCTTTGGTCGCGGTGTCGACCGATCAGGTGTACGCTTTGAAGATTTTCAAGCAGGCCTTGGGAGGATTGCCATTCGAGCTGGCTTCCGACTGGATGCGGAAGATATCCGGAGCCTATGGAGTTCTCGACGCCGCAGGCGGCTACGCCAAGCGGAGTGTCTTCGTGCTCGACGCCCATCATCGGTTGTTGTACCAGAACACCGCGTTTGAGTCCGGCAATCGGACCCACTACCAGGCGGTCCTTGATGTCCTGAAGGGACAGTAGGGGATGTCGATGCTGGATTGGTTGAAGGGGAAGCCCAAAGAACCCAAGGAAGCGGCTCCGCCCGTGGATATGGGAGCGAACGAGTTGGCGGGACTGCAGACTCCGCACTACATCGTGGATCTGCGGGATTTGTCCGAGTTTCGCAAGGGTCACCTTAAAGGGGCCCATCAAATCCCATATATGGAATTGTCCAAGCGCACCCATGAGTTGCCCACCGACCGTCTGATCATCACCGTGGACCAGTCCGATCGGCGGGGGCGGCAGGCAACCAAGCTGCTGCGCAGCTACGGGTTTGAAGCGCGCAATTTGAAAGGGGGCATCGGCTCATGGACGGAAAAACTAGTCAAGTAAAGGCCATGCTGGTGGAGCCGACCATTGTTCGAGGACTCGGCACCCTGGCCATTTTGGGCGCGGTGGCATTTTTAATTGCCGGTCTCCATTTGATCGCCTTGTATTTATTCTTGTCAGGCGCGGCCTTTTGGATTTCGAGCCTTCGTTGGACCCGGCGCTACGAGAATGTGGTCGACAGTCCTCCGGAAGGATTTCGTCCCACCGGGGAAGTGTACGCGAACCCGGGCGGTGATGGTCCCGTGGCCGTGTATTTCAAGGGCATACGGCGGATTTACGTCAAAGTGTCTGAGTAGCAGCTTTCCAGAGCCAGAAGAGCACATGGGCCGGCGGCCGATTCCCAGCCAGCGGCTCCAAGGGTGGCACAATGAGGGTCGGAGTGGCCAACACGCCGGCCCTTTTGGCGCGTTCGGGGTATTCGTCGCGCTGGATAATGCGAAAGTGGAGATGGGGGTTGGCCCGGCTCAACTGAATAACCAGATGCACCATCTGGGGACAGAATGCTCAGGTCGGAGCGACATAGAGGTCCGCCTCGAGGGGCCGATTAATCTCTTCCAGGACTCCGAGCAAGGTTGGCGGCAACGGACGGCCACCGTGTGCGGCGGCTTCCATGGCCGAAACCAGCCCCTCCAGTTCAAAACCGCTGGGCGTACCCCAAAAGCTAATCGGCCCGGGGCGGCCGTGGGTGGTGATGGTGATGACGACCCCGTCCGTCGGTTCAATGTGGGTGTTTACGTTGACGGGTCCTTCAGTGACAAGAAGATGGAGCAAATCCAGGGTGGCTTGGGCCGAGGCCTGGGTAAGGTCGGAAGTCCGCACTTCCAGAATGATAGGCATCGTCAGAGCCGCCACACGCTTGCGCAGACGTTCCAAACTCTCCAATCCCCGCTTCCCCTCCCCTAAAGACGCACTAAGGCCGAAGAGAACGCTTCCTCGGCGCCCTGTCGTCCATCCTAACAGGGATAGCAGAACATTTCCAGACAGGAACGCAGAGCGGCCCCATGAGGGACCGCTGGGTCGTCACTAGTGGGAGTGGGAAGTGACACTGCATCCTATGTCTCTTTGGGAAAATGTGCCACGAATGGGTTCCTCTTCCTCGAGATGCATAATGTGAGGCCGGACGGGTGAGGTTGAGGACGAGGGGGCCGCAGGAATGATTCTCTGGGCGATGAGCATGTGGGCCAGCGCAATTGTGTTGGCGGCCAGCGACTTTGGGGCGGAAGCATTTCGACGGTATGGATTGAGCAAATGGTCGGTCGTGGTGTTGGGCGGCACGGTGTGGATCCTGGGCTGGTGGGCCATTACCGCCGGGTCGGGCATGTACCGTGTCGACCTGGGATTTGTGCTGCTCAGTGCGTTTGCATGGATAGTTGTGGCGGTGTTTGGGGATGGACGTTGGTGGCTGCTCGCACCGCTGCTGGGCGTCGTGGGGACGATGGTTCGCGCAGTGGCGCCCTTTTCGTTTCACCAGGCTCAGGTCCTTCCCACGGGGCCCATCGAGGCCTTGAGCTTGGGAGTGGCGGGCGGGCTCTCTTTGCCGGATCCCTTGGCGGCATCCGCCGTGGCCGGGGCAGCGGAGGGCATGGCATGTGTGCTGACCGCATTCGGCCATGCTCATGGACATAATTTGGGCCGCCATGACTTGGCCGCCTGCATCATGGCGGTTGTGGCTGCTTGGCTGACCGCATGGGTTGCTGCCTTGGTGCGCCGGAAGGTGACCCGCCGAATCGCTTGACCCCGAAGGGCGGGATCTGCATAATTTTCCAATAGACTAGAGGCAGGTGACGAGTTTGGCTGTAGTGGCATTGGTGGGTCGCCCCAACGTGGGAAAGTCCGCGCTATTCAACCGGATAACCCAGACCCGGCGCGCAATCGTCGAGGATTTTGAGGGGGTGACCCGGGACCGGCTTTATGAAGTGACGGACTGGAACGGGCGCACTTTTACCGTCATTGACACGGGGGGCATTTGGGAGGATGAGACGGAGACGCTCCTCACGATGACCCGGGAACAAACTGAAATGGCCATCGAGGAGGCCGATGTGCTGGTCCTGGTTGTGGATGGCATGGCCGGTGTGACGTCGGCTGATGACGATGTGGCGCGTCTGTTGCGCCGTACCAACAAGCCTGTCCTGGTGGCAGTGAACAAGGCTGAGAGCAAGTCCGCCGATGTGAGCGACTTCTATCGGCTTGGGCTGGGGGAACCGTGTCCCATCTCTGCCATGCATGGCGAAGGCATCGGAGATTTGTTGGACTTGGTGGTGGAGGCTTTGCCGGACCAGGACGAGCCGCAATCAACCCCAGAGCAAGCGCGACCGGTGCGTGTTGCCATTGCGGGCCGGCCCAATGTGGGCAAATCCTCGCTGCTCAACTGGTTTTCTGGCGCAGAGCGCACGCTGGTGACGCCCATTGCGGGAACCACCCGAGATGTGGTGGACTCCCTCATTATCCATGACGGCCAGCAGTACCAACTGTTGGACACCGCTGGACTGAGGCGGCCCAGCCGCATTGAAGAGAAGCTCGAGGCCAAGACAGTGCAGCGATCCTTGGAAGCCATCCGCACGGCCGATGTGGTGCTGATGATGCTGAATGCCGATGAAGGCATCTCCGCCCAGGACCAGCGCATTGCGGGTCAAGTCGAAAACCAGAAGAAAGCCACGGTCATTTTGCTCAATAAATCGGACTTGGTGAAGGGCACGACGTTGCCCCTGCAAGAGCGGGTCAGAGAGCAACTCAAGTTTCTTCCGTACGCGACGCTGATTCCTATTTCCGTGGAAACGGCATGGCATCTGGACGAGATTTGGCCGGCCATTGACCAGGCGTATGCCTCCTACATTCAGAGGGTATCGACGCACCACTTGAATCGGGTGATTGATCAGGCGGTGCATTTGAATCCACCTCCCAGCCACAAAGGGCGGCAGCTCAAGGTGTATTATGCCACCCAAGTGGCGGCTAAGCCGCCGCATATTGTGCTTTTTGTCAATGACCCAGAATTAACCCATTTTAGCTACGAGCGCTACCTGGAGCATCGCTTGCGCGAGGCCTTTGGATTTCCCGGCTCACCGATCCGGATCACCCTCCGGGCTCGCCGCCGCACCGAGCGAACATAAAAAGGGCGCGTTAGCGCCCCTTTTCTTGTCGCTGGAAGTTTATTTCTGCTTGACGGTTTCCAATTCGAGATGAATGTCCACCGTGTCGCCGACCATCACACCGCCGGCCTCCAAGACCTGGTTCCAGTTTACCCCGAAGTCTTTGCGGTTGACGCGGGCGCTGGCCTCGAATCCAGCTCGCGTGTTGCCCCAGGGGTCGTCGCCAATGCCGAGAAACTCCACCTTGACGTCTACCGGCTTCGTCACCCCGCGCAACGTTAAGTCGCCGCGCACGGTGTACTCCGCGTCTCCCGTCTTGGTGATGCTGGTGCTCTCGAACCGCATGGTGGGGTAGTTGGCCACGTCAAAGAAGTCGCTGGTGCGGAGGTGGTTGTCCCGGTCCGCCTGGTTGGTGTTGACGGTGTTCATGGTCACTTCGAATTCGGCTCTGGCTGTGGTGAGATCCGTGGGATCTCCTGTGATGGTTCCTGAAAACTCCGTAAAACTGCCGCGCACCTTGGAGACCAGGTGGCGCACGACGAATCCCACTTGACTATGTGTGGGGTCAATCGCCCAGATGTCTGCCACAGTACACCCTCCTAATAATTTCGTATCTCGCCGCATCGAAACAAATTCATAGTAAATTACTTTACGGAAGCAAGTCAAGCAGTTTTCCAAAAAGCTTGCCAAAGGTTGGCATTAACTCTGGCAGGTTTTCATATCTTGCTACTGTCATTCATAGGGTGATCCCGGGACAGGCGAGGACCGGCGCCAACCCTGGTAGACGAGGGAGGGAACCGACAGGATGGAGAAGTTTGACCTGTTCAAGGATTTAGCCGAACGAACCGGAGGCGATGTATACATTGGCGTCGTGGGCCCGGTCCGCACCGGTAAATCCACATTCATTAAACGCTTCATGGAACGCATGATTTTGCCCGCAATCGACGATCCCAACGAGCGCGAGCGTGCGGTGGACTCGCTTCCGCAGAGCGGAACGGGCCGAACCATCATGACCACGGAGCCGAAGTTTATTCCCGACGATGGAGTAGAAATCGCCCTCAACGATGCGATCTCCTTTCGGGCGCGTTTAGTTGATTGCGTGGGTTATGCGGTGGGCGGGGCATTGGGCTACACCGAAGAAGAGGGGGCCCGCATGGTCAACACCCCGTGGTCGGATGAGCCGATGCCATTCGAAGAGGCAGCCGAAATCGGAACCCGCAAGGTCATTCAAGACCACTCCACCATCGGGGTGGTGATCACCACCGACGGATCTTTCGGAGACCTGCCGCGTGATGTGTACGCGGAGCCCGAGGAGCGGGTGGTAGGCGAGTTGAAGGAACTGGAGAAGCCCTTTGTGGTGGTGTTGAATTCCGCTCATCCCTACGCGGAAGAGACGGTGGCGCTGGCGCAAGAACTATCGGAGAGCTATGATGTCCCGGTCATGCCCGTCAATTGCTTGGAATTGCGCCAAGAGGATATTGTGCAACTGATGGAGCAAGTTCTTTACGAGTTCCCGGTCACCGACATCAGCTTCCAGCTGGTAGACTGGGTGGATGCCTTGCCGGTGACGCACTGGTTGAAGAAGCAGATGGACTTGGCGACCGAAGAGGCGCGCATGGCTATTCACCGGCTGCGCGACGTCCAGACGCAAGTCGACAGTCTCATGAGCTACGACTACATGCAGGACGTCCGCCTCATCCACATGGATCTCGGCACCGGTCAGGCCGAAGTTCAGTTGGGCGGGCGCGACGACTTGTACTATCGCGTGTTGGGGGAGCTGGCGGATCGCCACGTGGCCACGCGGGGCGATGTTGTCAAGCTTTGGCGGGAATATGTCGTGGCGAAACAGGAATGGGATAAGGTCGAAGAGGCGGTTCGCGATGTGCGGGCCACGGGCTACGGTATGGTGTCGCCGAGTTTGGACGAACTCAATCTGGAGGAGCCGGAACCTATCCGCCGGGGTTCTCAGTTCGGGGTCCGCCTGAAGGCCACGGCACCCTCGGTCCACATGATCCGCGCCGACATCGAGACCGAGATTACCCCGATTATTGGCACGGAGCGGCAGGCCGACGAATTGGTGCAGTATCTGATGGAGCAATTCGAAGATGACCCCAAGCGTCTCTGGGAAACCAACCTGTTCGGCAAATCCTTGCATGACCTGGTCCGGGAGTCCATTCAATCCAAGCTCTTCCGCATGCCAGACAATGCTCAGGAGAAATTGCAGGAGACACTCACCCGCATCATTAACGAGGGTTCGGGTGGTCTCATCTGCATCATTATCTAACGAGACATGACAAAGCGCCCGGCTGATGCCGGGCGCTTTTCGTTATGATGCGGTTAGTTGTACGAAATGCGGGGGTCGACCACCGCGTACAGCAAGTCGGCGATTAGGTTGCCGAGGATGGTGATTACGCCGAGGAAGATGATAATCCCGAGCAGTACCGGAAAGTCACGATCACCGGCAGCGTTCCAGTACAACAGGCCCATGCCAGGGTAGTTGAAAATCTCTTCCACCACCACGGCACCGCCAAACAGGGTCGGGAGCGACAGGCCAAACAAGGTGATGAGCGGCAACACGGAGTTGCGCAGCGCGTGCACAAACAGCACCCGCAGTTCACCTGCTCCCTTGGACCGCGCCGTACGCACGTAGTCTTGAACCAGGGTCTCCACCATCGAGGACCGCATGTATCGAGCCCAGCCTGCCACCGTGGTAATGGCCAGTGTGGCCGACGGCAGAACCAAGTGATACACGTAGGACCAGAAGTTCGGATCCGGATTGGCCGGATTGGTGATGCCTCCCGAGGGGAACCACGCCAAAGTAATGGCGAAGAACTCTACCAAGAGAATCCCGATCCAGAACTGTGGCATCGAGTACAGGAAGTAAATAATCACCGTCACCGTTTGATCGAACCACGAGCCAGCGTAGTAGGCTTGGATGGTTCCCAAGAGAATGGCGAAAATGTGCGCCATCATCAGCGCAACAGCCACCAGCTCCAAGGTGTGCGGCAGGGCCTGCATAATCAAGCCGGTCACCGGCCTGTCATAAACGTACGAGAACTGGAAGTTTCCGTGCAACGCATGCCACAGCCACACTAGGTATTGCACGTAGAGCGGCTTGTTCAGTCCCAAGTTCTTGGTCAGGATGGCAGCTCGGTACGGGGTCCAGTGTTGGCCCAGCAAGAGCCGGACGGGATTTCCCGGGACGATGTGGAGCATGATGAAGCTTAGGATGCTGACCCCCAAGAGACTGGGAATCGCTTCCAGCACACGGCGTATAATAAAACGTGCCATCGTTTCACCTCCTCCTTACATGCCCATCCGCGTGTCGAACGCTTGCTTCAAACCGTCACCGACGAAGTTGATGGAGAGCTCCGCAATCAAGATACAGACGCCGGGCGGGTAAATGAGCCACCAACTGTTCTGATACATGTAACTCATGGCCGTCGACAAGTCGGCGCCCCAGTTGGGGGTCGGCGGCGGCAATCCCAGACCCAAGAAGCTTAAGGTGGCGATAGCCAAAATCGAATCGGCAATCCCGAAGGTCGCAGCCACCAGCACCGTTCCCAAAAAGTTGGGGAAGAGGTACTTAATCATGATCCGCCAGGTCGAGGCGCCAAGAGCTTCAGCAGCTTCCACATACGTGCGGGTTTTGAGGGAGAGAACTTCTCCACGCACCAGACGGGCCACACCCAGCCAAGCGGTCGACGCTAGGATGAAGACCATAATGACGACGCTGGGCTGAAAGACTGCGTCCAGGAACAATAAGATAAACAACGAAGGAATGGACAAGATAATGTCGACGATACGCATCAGGAGAGTATCGAGCCATCGGGGAGCCAGAGCCGACACCATTCCATACAGCACGCCGATGACCATCGACGTCAGGGCGGCGGCAAAACCGACGATTAAGGCTGACTGCCCACCCACCATGACGCGGGCCAACTCGTTCCTGCCCAAACCATCCGTGCCGAGCGGAAATTGACCATTGGGAGGTTGCAGGATGTGCAACAAGTTCGGTGTCAGTGGATTCACTCGGTACAACAAGGGACCCACAAACGACAAAAGAACAAGAAAAAGCAATCCTGCAATTCCCGCAATTGTAAATGGACTACGCCAAAAGCGGCGCCATACGCGGCCTTGGTAGCTATAGGTCACTTCTTGAATCCCGGATACTTCGGATTCCACTACCACCGGATTCTGCATTGACCCGCCTCCTCCATTTCGGGTGCGGACCGACCCGCCGCGGGCCGGCCGCCACCCTCATTATCGTGAATCAGTTACTTTGAAACCCAGAAGTACTGGAATTGCGGGTAACCAGTCAGCGAGTTTCCGTATTTAACTGAATTATGCACGTTTTTAGCGTTCACGCCAAGAGTCGCCACGTTGTTGACCCAGAGAACCGGCAAGTTTTGGGCGGTGTAATTCTCGTACGCGTTATAGGCCTTTAGAGAGGCTGCCTGACTGGTGTACGGAACTTCCGTCTTGGCGATCAAGCTGTTTTCGGTCGGGTCATTGTAGCCATAGTTGTTCAGACCCGCGCCCTTGGCAAACAGCTCTTCACCGGTCGGATAAGACCCGCCATAGATAATGCCTTGTCCACCTGCGGCGGCCCATTTGTTCGCTTGGGCTGGACTGTCAATGATGCCAATCAACGAAGCGAATGGGGTCGGCTTCAAGGTAATCTTGACGCCTTCCCGTGCCCAGTCTTGCTGCAACAGCGCCATTTGGGCATCGGTGGATGCACTGCCGCTGGAGTACATCACAGTGAACTGTAGCTTAACTCCATGGTTCGTCATCACACCGCCAATTTCCTTCCACCCGTGCGATTCCAGCAACTTCTTGCCGGCCTTGGGGTTGAAGGGATAAATGGGTTTCGACGTGGTGGCGTCCAAGAAGTGCGTCTTGGGCTGCACCGGAATGGGGCCGTACTGGGGCTGTCCATATCCGTGATAGATGGCCGTGTCGACGGCCTTCTGGTCGATACCCATCTCCAGGGCTTGGCGCACGTACAGTTGGCTAAAGACCTTGCCGAGCCCGTTGGGTGCATTCGACTGCATGTTCAACTCAATGTCCTGGTAGTCGAACGGGTACTGCGGGGTGATATTGTCTTGGTTCAACTCATTGCGCGCACCGTACTCGGCCTGGTCCAAATATCCGACTTGCACTGTACCGGTCTTCAGTGCGGCGAACTCGGCGCTGTTGGAGCCCTCATAGGCCATGACCAAACGGTTGACGTAGGCTTTTTGACCAGAGTACCGGTTGTTGGGGACCAAGACCCACGACTGGCCGGAGGTGGCGCTTTGGAGCTTGAACGGTCCATCCACCACGGAGTCGAAGTGAGGATTGGTGCCCTGTGCACCCAAGTACTTAATCTCTCGGGTCATGTTGTTGGGATACTTATCCCACACCGCCGGCATGGGGGTGAGTTGTGCGATCCCGTTGTAAATGAACCATTCCTGGTTAGCTGGCTTGTTCAACGTGATCGTAACCTCATGGGCTGAATTGGCTACGACGCTCTGAACGCCGTTGGGAATGTCGCCCGAGCCTGCACCCACATAAGGCCATGGGGTGGGGGCATTGGGAGCCGAAGCGGCTTTGATCACGTTCCATGTAAAGAGAACGTCTTGTGCGGTGACCGGCTGGCCGTTGGACCATTTCCACTTGGGATTCAAGAAGACGTGGTATACGGTACCGCTGGTGTTATACGTAATCTTGGACGCTACGGACGACTTCCAGTTGATGCCGTATTGGTTGTTAATCCAAATCAACGGCTTGTAGAGCGAGTTAATAAGCTGGAAGTTGTACAGACTGTCGTATCCCGAATTCACCACCGGAATGTACCAGTTGATGTTCGTTTGCGGCGGCAAGGCAAAAACAATGGTTCCTCCATGCTGCGGCTTCAAGTTGCTCGTGCCTGCTGAGCTATTGTTGCTG